>NZ_CALMYY010000100.1 GCF_937873725.1 uncultured Dietzia sp. | reverse complement strand
CCGGACTCCAATCTGCTCGCGGTCGAGTGACTCACAAACAGCTTGGCAAAGAGGGGGGAGAAGCGATCGGCCACCAGCCGCCGACCGAAGTCCCCGAGTCGGGCGCGACGCGGAGCGCCGGAGAGTAGCGGCGCCAGCTCGTTCCTCAGGCGCGCGGCACCCGCGGCGGAGCCCTCGCCGATCCCGTACCAGCCCGTCCAGAGGAACTGGTCCGCCGACGCCGGCGTCAGGGTCCGCCAGAATCCGTTCTCGCCCTGGACCACGAGCGGCGTGCCGTAGGCGAGTGCGCGGAGCGCGGAGCCCCCCATGCCCAGGGAGATGTCCGCCGCCGCGTAGGCGGGGCGCGGATCGTCCAGCGGCCCGGTGAGGACCACGGTCCCGGCGCCGTACCGTCGATTGGCGGCGTCGGCCGCGCGCTCGACCTCCCCTCGCGCGGGACCGTCTCCCACCAGGATCAACCGCGCCCCGGTCGCGTCCGCCAGCGCGCCGACGACCTCGATCGCGGTGAGAATCCCCTCGAGCTTGAGTTCGTGCGCGAACCGGCCCACGCTGACGATGTTCAGCCCGGTCCCGTCCAGACCGAACCGCTCCCGGAACGCCGCGGCACCGTCGACGAGCGACGGGTCGTTGAACTCGAGATCCACTGGTGGCTCGAGCAGGTGCGTTCGATGGCGACCGGCGGCCCTCTCGTATTCCCGCATCTCGGCGGTCCCCACGACCAGGGGGACGCTGTGGGGTATGAACGGCGGCACGGACATCGACATCACCGTCCCCACCACGGTGAGGGATCGGCTGCCCGCCGCGGCGAGGACTCCGTCCAGGATCGGCGGCCACTCGTACCCGTGGATCACGTCGATGTGGCGGCGCTCCGCCAATTCGGCCAGGGCCCGCGCGGCGGGGATCGAGGGACGCCTCCCCTGCGGGGGCGCCTCGACGAATTCCAGGCCCAGCTCGTCGATCCGCTGCCGGAGCGGGCCCGAGCGGCCGAACACCAGGGTCTCGTGGCCCCGGTCGCGGACCGCGGCGGCCAACTCGATCGCGTTCAGCTGGCTGCCGCCGATCCCCAGTTCATGCGGGTGGACGATGATCCTCACGCGGGCACCTCCTCGAGGACGTCGGTGCTCCGGAGCAGGTGGAGGTGGGTCCTCGACGCCCACGCCAACGCGCCGGTGATCGCCAGGGTGACCACGCCCGCCGTCGTCACCGCGACGAGGGCCTGCGGGTGACCCTGCGCAGCGGCGCGACTCCCAGCCCACACCAGCGTGCCGCCGGCCACCGGGACGAGGGAGGTGCGGATCATGGCGCCCAGCCGTATTCCCGCACCGTGCAGCGCCCACCCGTAACAGACGAGGAGGACGAGGATCGCGACCGCGCACTGCGCGGCGGCGACGCCGACGATCCCGTGGCGGGACCCCACCACGAGCGCGGGGACCAATGCGGCGAGCCAACACACCTGAATGGTCATGAGGGCGACAGATCGACGCTTGACGGCGAGGAAATCGTACGAGAGCTCAAACGCGATGCGGACCGCCGCCTGACACGCGAGCCACTGCAGGGCGGGCGCGGCGGGGGCCCAGATCTCCCCGTACACGAGCGTGACGACGGGTTCCGCCGCACCGGCCAGGAACGCGCAGGCGGGCAGCGCCAGAACCAGCACCAGGCGGAACGCCGATCGGAAGTTCCGGTCCATGAGCCGGGCGTCGTGCTGGATGCGGGCGAACGCGGCCGGTGCCACCGCCCTGATCGGCTGGGAGAAGACGGTGACCGGCCAGCTCGCGAGGTTGAACGCGAGCAGGTAGAAACCCAGCGCCTGGGTGCCGAGCCTGTTGCCGACCACGAGTTGATCCGCGTACGCGACCGCAAAGACGACCAGGCTGGATCCGGCCAGCGGGATTCCGAACCTCAGCAGCGGCCGCACCACCTCCCGGTTCCAGCCGAGGCTCAGTCGAGACGGCGACAGCCGGATCAGCATGCCGGTGAAGACGATCGCCGCCACCGCCCGGCCGACGGCGAGGCTCATCGCCCCCAGGCCCACGCTCGCCAGGGACACGGAGAGCACCGCGCCGAGCCAGATGTTGACCTGGTCGGCGGCCGCGCGACGACCCTGCTGGTAGTCGCGTTGGAGTAGCGCCGCCGGTGTGGCGGCCACGCCGTTCAGCGGAACGCACACGAGCATCAAGCGCACGACACCCGTCGCTCCAGGGTCGCCCATCGCGGCGGCGAACGCCGGGGTCGCGATCCAGGCGGCGACGAACACGGCGAGGCTGGTGACCACGGAGATCGTCGTGACGGTCGGAGCGATCCGGGAGGGATCCTCCTCCCATCGCACGATCGCCAGGCTGACCCCCAGTTCGTTGAAGCTCAACACGGCGGCGAGGGCGACGAGGGCGACCGCGTAGGTGCCGAGCTCGTCCGGCCCCAGGATCCGGGCGATGACTATCGAGATGAACAGCGTCCCGAACTTGCCGACGGCGGTGTTGCCGAAGCTCCACAGCAGCGCCCGGCGCGCCCCGGGCTGCCCGCTGGTGGTCATCACGAGCCCGTCAGGTGGACACCGCGGCGGCCAGGGCCTCCGCGGTGCGCTCCTGCTGCTCGGCACTGAGGTGCGGGAACATCGGTAGCGAGAGGATCCGTGCGGCCGCGCGTTCGGCCACAGGGAACTGCCCCGGCCGGTAGCCCAGCGGCGCGTACGCCTTGGTGAGCGGCACCGGGGTCGGATAGTGGATCCCCGTGCCGATCCCGGCGTCCGTGAGAGCGGTGATGACCTGGTCCCGCCTCTCGACCTGCACCACGTAGAGGTGCCAGACGTCGATATTCCCCGGGCGCGTCTGTGGGAGCCTGACCCCGGGGGTGTCCCCGAGAAGCCAGCGATAGCGCTCGGCGGCAGCGCGGCGCGCCTCGTTCCACCCCTCCAGGCGCCGGAGCTTGGCTCGCAGCACGGTCGCCTGGATGGCGTCCAGTCGCGCGTTCATTCCCACGTGGTCGTGCGAGTACTTCACCGAACTGCCGTGGGCACCGAGGTTTCGGACCAGCGAGGAGACCTCTGGGTCCCTGGTCATCACCGCACCGGCGTCCCCGGCCGCGCCGAGGTTCTTACCGGGGTAGAAGCTGGTGGCGGAGACGGGGGCGATCGCGCCGGCCCGGCCGGCCGGACCCGACGCGCCCTGAGCCTGGGCCGCGTCTTCCACGATGGTCAGGCCGTGCTTGTCCGCGATCGGCACGAGCGCCTCGAGCGGAGCCGTCTGCCCGAACAGATGCACCGGGACGAGCGCGCGGGTTCGTGCGGTGATCGCGGCGTCGACGCACTGCGGATCGATGAGGAGATGGTCCGCGTCGACGTCGACGAAGACCGGCACCGCGCCGATCCGTGAGACCGCCTCCGCGGTCGCGATGAAGGTGTTGGCCGGCATGATGACCTCGTCACCCGGGCCCACCCCCGAGGCGCGGAAGGCGAGTTCCAGGGCGTCGGTGCCGTTCGAGACGCCCACGACGTGCGGTACCCCGAGGTAGTCGGCGTACTCCGCCTCGAACGCGGCCACCTCCGGGCCGCCGATGAAGCCTCCGGTGGCCAGCTGGCGCCGCCACACCGGCAGCACCTCGTCGGCGATCTCCGCCGATTGTGCCGCCAGGTCCAGGAACGGAACGTGGTTCATCACCCTCTCCTCTCCACTCGACGCGCCGGCACCCCGGCCCACGTCTGGTCCCTCGGCAGGTCGCCGAGCACCACCGCCCCCATGCCGACCGTCGTGCTTGCCCCGATCGAGCGGCCGGGATGGACGGAGGCATTCATTCCGATGTAGGCGGCTTCGCCGATGTGGACGCCACCGCCGAGCGAGGCGCCGGCGGCCAGGGTCGCGAAGTCGGCCACCCGATCGTCGTGCGTGATCGTGCAGTTCGGCATGATCACCACGTGGCGGCCCACCTCGGCGTCGGCGGTGATCACGACGCCGTCCAGCAGGATCGAGCCGACGCCGACCGTGCTGGAGGACCCCACCACCGCCGACCGGGCGACGAACGTGCCGTACCGCTCGGGGCCGATGCCCATCTGCGCGAGTGCGGTGACGACACGCTGCCTGGCCGTGCTGGGACCGATCGTGATGAGCAGCTGTTCGGGGCGACCGGCCGCGGCCGCCACCGCACCGAGTACCGGAGTGCCCGAGACGCTCCTTCCGGCGAGGGCCGGATCGTCGTCGAGGATCCCGACCGCCGTGAGGCCCGCGGCGAGCACCTCGCGCGCGAGTCCGCCGGCACCCACCAGGAGCAGTCCCGCCGTCATGCCGGTGCCGGTGCGCGTAGGACGTCGATGACGCGGTCCTGCTCGTCGTCGGTCATCTGGTGGAAGACCGGCAGGATCAGCGTTCCCTCGTGCAGCCGATCCGTCGCGGGCAGGCCGTCTTCCGGGGTGAGATCGCTGTACGGAGGCTCGCGATGGGCCGCCATGATCCCCCGGCGTGCCGAGATGTCGGCCGCGGCCAACGCGCCGAGCAATCCGTCTCGGTCGGTGGGGTAGGGGGCCGAGACCTCCACCCAGAAGGACTGGAAGTTGCTCGTCCCGTGTTGCGGATCGGCGACGGCGCGCAGGCCGTCCACCTCGGAGATCGCCGCCGAGTAGCGGGCGGCGATCTCCCGGCGCCGGGCCACGATGTCGGGCAGCCTGCCGAGCTGCACGCGCCCCATCGCCGCCTGCAGGTCGGTCATCCGGAAGTTGAACCCGACCTCGGGGTAGGTCTCGGCCGCCGGCAGCGTGGAATGGTGACGCTCGGCCGCCGACACCGACATGGCATGCTCGCGCAGCTGGCGGGCGCGGTCCGCCCACTCGCGGTTGCTGGTGGTGAGCATCCCGCCCTCGCCGGTGGTCAACAGCTTGCGGGGGTGGAACGACCAGGTCGCCAACACCGCCCCGGCGCCGACGGGTGCGCCCCGGTAGGTGGAGCCGGCGCCGCAGGCGGCATCCTCCACCACCACGATGTCGCGGGGATCGGTGACCGCCCGGATGGCGTCGAGATCGACGGGCACGCCGCCCTGGTCGACCACGATCACCGCGCGTGTCCGCGGGGTCAGCGCGGCCGTGACGGTTTTGGCGGTGACGTTGCCGCTGTGGGGGTCGACGTCAGCGAAGACCGGCTCCGCTCCGACGTAGCGAGCGGCATTGGTCGTGGCGATGAACGAGAGGGACGGCACCACCACCTCGTCGCCCGGACCGATCCCGGCCACGATCAACGCCAGGTGCAGGGCGGTGGTGCAACTGGAGGTGGCCACCGCGAAGTCCGCCTGCATCGCGGCCGCGAACTCCTCCTCGAAGGCGATGACGCGTGGGCCCTGCGCCACCCATCCGCTGCTGATCGCCTCGGCGACCGCGTCGATCTCCTCCTGGCCCAGCCAGGGCTTCATGACGTTGATGCGATTCACGACGCACCCGGCTTCCGGCCCGCGGCGATCTCCTCGCGCAACGGTGCCCACCACTCCACGAGCCGGCGTAGGCCGTCCTGCAACCCGATCGTGGCCTCGAACCCGAGGTCACGCCGGGCGGCCGTGGTGTCGGCCAGGCGGCGAACCACACCGTTGACGGCGCGCTCCTGTCCGAACTCGATCTCCAGGTCCGAATCCATGACGTCGAGCAGCATCTCGGCGAGGTCGCGCAGACTGGTCTCGGTGCCGCTCGCGACGTTGTAGGTTCCCGCGGTGATGTCACTCGCCGCCGCGAGGATGTTGGCTCGCGCGATGTCCGGGACGCAGACGAAGTCCATCGTCTGGTGGCCGTCGCCGAAGATCAGTGGCGGTCGGCCGTCCGCGATCCGCTCCATCCATCGCACGAGCACCTCCGTGTAGACGCCGTGCACGTCCATGCGGGGCCCGTAGACGTTGAAGTAGCGCAGCGCCACGTAGTCGAGCCCACTCATCGCGCGGAAGCTCTTCAGCAGACCCTCGTTGAAGGTCTTCGCCGCGCCGTACAGCGTGTCGTTGTTCTCGTGATGATGGCGCTCGTCGGTCGGGAAGACCTCGGCCATCCCGTAGACGGACGCGCTGGATGCCGCGATGAGTTTGTCCACACCGTGTCTGGCGGCGGCGTCGACGACGTTGAAGGTCCCGTCGACCATGACTTCCAGGGCCAGGCGCGGTTCCTCGGCGCATTGCGTGATGCGGATGGCCGCCTGGTGGAAGACGACGTCCTTCCCGGCCGTCACCTCGTCGACCAGGGCTGCGTCGCGGATGTCGCCCTCGATGAAGTTCACCCGCCCACTCGCGAGGGCGGCGTCGAGGTTGGCGCGCCGCCCGCGCACGAGGTTGTCCAGGACATCCACCCGGGCGACGCCGGCTGCCACGAGCTGATCGACGAGAGTGGAACCGATGGTCCCCGCGCCACCCGTCACCAGGACCTGTGCACCTTCGAGCCTTGTCATACCATCTCCTCCACCTTGGGGACCCCGTGCTCGACGGCGACCGGCATGCCGCCCTTGGCGAGGCTCTGTGCGGCCGCCTCCAGGACGGAGAGCACGCGGAGACCCGACCCGCCGCTGGTGCGCGCCGCGCGACTGCCCCGGATCGCGGCCGCGAACTCCGTCGCCATGTTGGCCAGCGCCTCCTGCTCCGCCAGCGCAGGCGCCCACATCCCCCCGAGCCGGTACGAGACGGTCGCCGGGGTCACGTTCGCCTCCGTGCGCGACTGCGACTCGAGGTCGATGCCCCGGTCGTAGACGCTGATGCGCTGCTGGGGGTTGAGGTCGTCCCAGACGATGGTGCGCAGAGTGCCGGCGATCACCATCCGCCGGATCTTGGTGGGGCTCAGCCAGTTCACGTGGACGTGGGCGATCCCACCGCTTCCGAGTGGCAGGGTGAGGTAGCCGACGCACGCCTTGCCGGTGTCGAGCGGGTCGGACCCCACCGCGGAGACCTCGGTCATGTCGAGCCCGTCGGTGAGGATGAAGTCGAGGATCGACAGATCGTGCGGGGCGAGATCCCAGAGGACGTCCACGTCCGGCTGGATCAGGCCGAGGTTGATCCGGACGCTGTCGATGTAGAGGATCTCGCCGGTCTCGCCCGACGCGATGAGGTCGCGGATCTTCAACACGGCCGGCGTGTAGCAGTAGGTGTGGTCGGCCATGAGCACGAGACCGTTGCGTTCCGCGGCCTCGTACATCTCGACCCCGGCACCCCTCGAGTCGGCCAGCGGCTTCTCGACCACGACGTGTTTGCCGTTCCCGAGCGCGGCCGTGGCGATCTTCGCGTGTGTCCGTGCGGGCGTCGCGATCGCGACGGCGTGGATCGTGGGATCGTCCAACACCTCGTCCAACGACGACGTCGACGCAGCGCCGACGCGGTCGGCCACGACTCTCGCGCGCTCTCCGTCGAGGTCGCACACGGCGGCCAGGTCCCAGTCGGGGCTCTGCGCGAAGTTCCGGGCCAGGTTCGGCCCCCAGTATCCGGCGCCGACAACAGCGATCCGCAGTCTCTCAGCAGGCATCTCGTCTCTTCTCGCGTAGTCCGGGTTCAGGCGGGACATCAGTAGGCTCCGTCGCTGGAGAGCACGGCCCGAGCCGTACGCCACAGGATCGCCAGATCCTGCATCAGCGACCAGTTCTCCACGTAGTACAGATCCAGGCGCACGGACTCCTCCCACGTGAGGTCCGATCGCCCCGACACCTGCCACAGTCCGGTCATCCCCGGCTTGACCAACATCCGTCGGGAGACGCGGCCGTCGTACTTCTCGACCTCCTCCGTCAGTGGGGGACGCGGGCCGACGATGCTCATGTCCCCCGACAGGACGTTGAACAGTTGCGGGAATTCGTCGAGGCTGTACCGACGGATCCACTTCCCGACGCGTGTGACCCGCGGGTCGTCCCTCACCTTGAACAGGACCCCGTTGCCGTCGTCGGATCCGGCCAGCGCTGCGCGTCGAGCGTCGGCGTCGACCACCATCGACCGGAACTTCCACATCCGGAACGGCTCGTTCTGGTATCCGATACGAGTGGCGCGATAGAAGACCGGGCCACGGGAGTCGAGCTTGATGGCGACGGCGACCGCCAGCAGGACCGGTGACAGCGCGAGTAGGAGGACCGCCGCTCCCAGCCGGTCCGAGATGGCCTTCCAGAGCCGAACCGAGTTCTTGTACTGCGGCCGGCTGATGTGCAGCAGCGGCAGACCCGCCATCGGCCGCATGAGTACGCGTGGGCCGGAGACGTCGACCAGACCCGGGGCGACGAACAGTCGGACATCCAGCTCGTCGAGTTCCCAGCAGAGTGCCTGCATCATGGTGGGACCCAACATGTTGGCCGCCGTGACCGCCACGGTGGTCGCGCCCGACGTCTTCACGGCATTACTCACGGAATCCCAGTCTCCGACGATCGGGACGCCCAGCTTGTTCGTCGGGTCGCTCTCGGCGTGGCCGAGGGCGCGTTCCGGGCGCGCGCACAGGCCGACCACCGTGTAGCCGAATGCAGGCGTCGCCGACAGGCGTTCGGCCAGCGCGGAGGAGGAGTCGACCGATCCCACGATGAGGAGTCGCTCCAGCGCCTCGCCCCTCGAGCGACGTGCCGACAGTCGACGGCGCCAGAACCAGCGAGTCACCAGCAGGCCGACGCTCCCGAGCGGAAGTGCTATCGCCTCGAATCCTCGCGCGATCTCCGGCCGGAACAGCACCTCGACGATGGCCAGCCCGCCGAAGAGCCAGAACGACGCCCTGGCGACTCGGCTGTACTCGTCGGTCCCCGCCCCGAACACGCGCGGGTCGTAGCTGTTGGTCAGACGAAGGCATCCCACCCAGATCGCGCCGAGCGTGACCGTCACCAGCACCAGGGGCACGTTCCGATGCATGATCGCGATCCCCTGGGGTTCGATCCCGAACCTCAGGAAGTAGGCGACGATCACGGCCAGGCTCACCACGATCGCGTCCGACCACCACAGGTTGTGACTGTAGGGGGAGGCCCAACCGTGGTCGTGGCGATGGAACAGTCCCCGCCTCGCGGCGGTCGGGTGTTCTGCGGAGCCCGGGGCGGACGGTATCTCGTGGTGCAACGCCGGTCCCGCGTGCGCGGGTTCCGTTCTCCGGAGAGGTGTGGATGTCATGGGATGGGCCCTTGCGTGAGGTAGTCAGCCTCGACCGAGGCCAAATAAGCGTCTTCCCACACGGTTGTTAACGTCAAGGACTTTGGTGAATAGTTACTTACCAGAGATACGAGAAGCCTAGTGCTGCTTGTTGTTTGGTGAGCAATACAATTCTGACCTGGGGAATCGTCGGGGACGTGTCGCGGAAAAGCTGAGCCTGAGAGGGGTCTGTGTTATAAGCCGGGCTAATTGGACAGGGCTGTGGTGAGGATGTCGGGCCTCGCCCGCGGAATCGGGCTCGCGTCCGGCGTGACGCACGTGGTGCAAAGTGAGGCAAGTGGCGGCGGGGTTCGATGTACCCTCGATGCAGCCCTGCTCCGAGGGCGCTCGGAACAGGAGGGGCGATGGCCCGCACTGACGCGTCCGACCAGTCCGTGGTGGACGTCCCCGCTCCGCACGAGGAGCCCAAGGGCTGGGGGATCGCCGCCGTCACGGTGGTGTCCCTGGCCGCTGTGGTCGTGGTGCTCTGGGGGATCTCCCAGCACGCGAACATGATCATGCCGGCCTTTCTCGCCCTGAACCTCGTGATTGCCGCCCAGCCCCTCCAGAAGTCGCTCGAGCGCGCCGGACTGCCCAGGTGGGGCGGGATGATCATCGTCCTGCTGGTGCTCTATCTGGTCCTGGCGGCGCTGGTCGGCATGCTCGTGTGGGCGCTGTGGATCGCCGCCGAGGAGATCCCGCAGTACCAGGACAAGTTCGTCCAGCTCTACGAGCAGACCATCGAGTTCCTGGGCACCTTCGGCGTGAGTCAGGAGCAGGTGTCCTCGAGCCTCCAGGGCGTGTCTCCCGGCACGATCATCGGCACCGTGCAGAACGTGGCCGGGCAGCTGTCCTCGGCGGGGGGCCAACTCACGGTGCTCGTGATCGCGCTGACGTTCCTCGTGTTCGACCCCCCCGGCATCACCCGCCGACGAGCCGTGATCGCCCGCCAGCGACCCCGGCTGGCGGACGCGCTCAGCTCGTTCACCGACGGGGTGAAGTCCTACTGGATCGTCTCCACCGTGTTCGGCCTCATCGTGGCGGTCATCGACGTGGGGGCGCTGATGATCCTCGGGGTGCCGCTGGCCCTGGTCTGGGGCGTCCTCGCCTTTGTCACCAACTACATCCCCAACATCGGGTTCGTGCTGGGCCTCGTCCCGCCGGCGCTCTTCGCGCTGCTCACCGGCGGCCCCGGCGACGCCCTCTGGGTGGTGGTGATCTACAGCGCCATCAACCTGGTCATGCAGAGCTTCATCCAGCCCAAGTTCACCGGCGACGCCGTGGGGCTGACCCCCACCGTTACGTTCCTGTCACTGGTGTTCTGGTCCGCGGTGGCCGGCGCGCTGGGCGCGATCCTGGCCGTCCCGCTGACGCTGGCGGTCAAGGCCTTCCTCGTGGACGCGGACCCGCGGATGCGGTGGTTCTCGACCTTCCTCACCACTCCCGACGCGGATTCCAAGAGCGACAGGCGGCGGGCGGCCAAGCTGGTCGCGGCGGGCACCTAGCGGGAGCGGGTCAGGCGCCGGGATCCGCGGGTTCGTCGACCCGGGCGAAGGTGCCCAGGCCGTTGCCGTCGAGCAGGGCCACGGTGACCCCGTCGCCGTCGAAGGTCACGCTGCCGCGCGAACCCGGCGTCCAGTTCTCGCTCTCCGGGCTCACGGCAAAGGTGTCGCCGTCCCAGTGCTCCATCGGCCAGACCAGGGGGCCGGGGCCGACGGCGAGCGAGAGCCCGTCGCCGGAGCCGGCGTCACCGCGGCGCACCTCGATCGTCCCGAAGTAGTCGTTGCGGTAGGACCCCACCAGCTGGTCGAGGGGCCGCGGCGGCTCCGGGTCCGTCGGGCGTCGCGCGCCGGCCAGATCGCCCACCGGATCGAGCAACCCCGCGAACGCCTTCCCGTAGAGCGCGCCCCAGTCCAGCGTCGGGTCCCCGTACTGGGCGAGGTCGGCGAAGCGGGAGTTGATCGTCTCCGCCACCCCGATCGGCGCGGCGTTGGTCAGCGTGATGATCCCCAGGTCGAGCGAGGGCACCATGAGCATCGCGGTGCCCGCACCCAGGGCGAACGCGCCCGAGTGGCTCCACTGGACGCGGCCGGACGAACTGGTGCCGACGTTGAACCCGTAGCCGTAGGAACCGGGGCGGTCCGCCGCGGCCTGCGGCGGCGAGGAGACGCTCTGCGGGGTGAGGGCCTCGCGCAGCGCCCCGGTCGGGACCACCTGCGAGCCGTCGGTCGCCTTGCCGTCGTCGAGCACCATCTCCATCCACCTCGCCATGTCGGTCACCGACGAGCTCAGTCCGCCCGCGGGGGCCTGGGCGTCCGGGTCGCGGCCGGGCTCGGTCGGGACCCAGCCGCCCGTCGACTCGCCCGACTCGTCCGATTCCCCGGTCGCGGTGTCCGGGGTGCGGACGTGGCCGACGACCCGGTTGTCCCGGGCGAGCAGCTCGTCGTGGGAGAACGAGGTGTCCCGCATGTCGAGGGGGTCGAAGACGCGCTCGCGGGCGAGCTCGTCCCAGGGCGTGCCGGCGGCGACGGCGACGGCCTCCGCGCCGGCCGTGAGCCCGAAGTTGGTGTACGCGTAGGAGGCCCGGAACGGGGTGACCGGGAGGTGGCGGAGCCCGTGCAGGATCGCGGGCCGGTCGTAGCCGAGGTCCTCGAGGTCGTCGCCCGCGTGCTCCGGGAGCCCGGAGCGGTGGGCGAAGAGGTCGCCCACCGTGACGATCGGGGAGACCCGGGGGTCGGAGAGCGCGAACCACGGGAGGTGGTCGCGCACCGGGGTGGACCAGTCGACCTCGCCCCGGGCGCTCTCCGCGGCCACGACCGTGGCGCTGACGGACTTGGAGATGGACGCCATCGGGAAGACGGTGCGCGCGTCCACGGGTGCGCCGGTCCGGGTGTCGCGGACGCCGAAGCCCTCGGCCAGCACCACCTCCCCGCCGTGGACCACCGCGACGGCGGCGCCGGGGATGCCGGACGAGTCCAGCTCCTCCTCGACGATGTCGGTGACCTTCCCCACGGCGTACTCGATCCGGTCCTCCTTCACCTCGAGCCCGGAATAGGCGGAGGGGCTCTCGTCGGGGCCCGGCTTGGGGATCGGGGTGCCGCAGGCGCCGAGCACCGCGACGGCCATCCCGAGGGCCGTCAGACCGAGCGCCCGGGTCCGGCGTCGGGCGGAGTCCATGGCGTTGGTCATCTTCCGAGGTTAGCCCCCCGCTCGCCGGGCGCGTTCCCAGTTTGCGGTCCACGCCTCGGCTCCGCCCATGAGCTGGCGCTCGAGCTCGGCGCCGTCGGGCCCGGCCTCGGCGTCAGAGCTGGCGCGCGACCTCCGAGGCGACCAGCTCGAGGTGGTCGAGGTCGGACATGTCCAGCACCTGGAGGTAGACGCGGCGCGTGCCGACGGCGGCGTAGCGTCCGATCGCGTCCGCCACCTCCGCCGGGGTGCCGGCCGCGCCGTTGGCCCGGAGTTCGTCGACGTCGCGGCCGATGGCGTCCGCCCGGCGGGCGATCTCCGCTGGGTTCCGGCCGCAGCACAGGACGAGGGCGGCCGAGCGGACGATCTCCCGCGGATCGCGGCCGTGGGTGGCGCAGGCCTCGTCGACGCGGCGGTACTGCGCGGCGACGGTGTCCACGTCGGCGAACGGCACGTTGAACTCGTCGGCGAAGCGCGCGGCCAGGTCGGGCGTGCGGCGCGTGCCGTGGCCGCCGATGATCATCGGCGGGCGCGGCCGCTGGACGGGCTTGGGCAGGCCGGGGGAGTCGACCATCGCCAGGCGCTTGCCGCGGACGGTGACGGTCTCGCCCTCAGGCGTGTCCCACAGCTCCCGCAGGGCGCCGAGGGTGTCCTCGAGGAGGTCGAAGCGCTCGCCGAGCGGAGGGAAGGGGATGCCGTAGGCGGTGTGCTCGTCGGCGTACCAGCCCGCGCCGAGGCCGATGTCCAGGCGGCCGCCGGACATGTGGTCGACCTGGGACATGGAGATCGCCAGCGGTCCGGGGTGGCGGAAGGTGACCGAGGTGAGCAGCGTGCCGAGCCTGATGCGCGAGGTCTCGCGGGCCAGTCCGGCCAGGGTGAGCCAGGCGTCGGTGGGTCCGGGCAGGCCGCTGACGTCGCCCATCTTGAGGTAGTGGTCGGAGCGGAAGAAGGCCTCGTAGCCCAGGTCCTCGGCCGCGCGGGCCACGGCGAGCTGGTCGGCGTAGGTCGCGCCCTGCTGGGGTTCCACGAACACGCGGAGGGAGACTGTCGATTCACTGGACATGACAACCAGTCTGCCCGCGCGCCGCGTCGTGGCGCCAGCCGCGAGGGGGGAGTGGGCCCCGCCGCAGACCGCTGCCATGGCTGTCGCTGCGTCGTCCGCCATGCCTCGCGGATGGTCGCAGTCCCTGCGGTGAATCGCCGTGTCGGGCGAAGCTGTTGCGACCAAGGCCGCAGCGATTGCGACCAGGCGGCGCGAGCTCGCCGCAGGGGGCTGGGCGGCGGAGGCTGGGCGGCGGGGGCTGGGCGGCGGAGGGGGGTTAGTTGGTGTCGGCGACCAGCGGCTCGATGGTGAGGTGCTCCATCTCCTTGGTGATGTACTGCAGGCGCCATTTGTCGCCGAAGAGGGCGAGCAGCTCGCCGTCGGTGCGCTGGAGAACCTCCACCCCGCGCTGGCGGCCGAGCTCGACCGCCGAATCGGCGTCGGTGCGCCGGGCGATGGTGTACGGGAGGTTGTCCACGATCACCTCGACGTTGAACTCGGTCTTCATGCGGGCCGTGACCACCTCGAACTGCATGGGGCCGACCGCGGCCATGACGGGGTTGGCGTCGCCGCGAACGTCGTTGCGCAGGATCTGCACCACGCCCTCGGCGGCCAGCTGGTCCACCGCCTTGCGGAACTGCTTGTAGGTGCCGAGCGATTTGGTGCGCAGGACCGCGAAGTGCTCCGGGGCGAACTGCGGGATCGGCGGGAACTGCACCTTCTTACCGGTGTAGAGGGTGTCGCCGGGGGCCAGGGCGGTGGCATTGACCAGGCCCACCACGTCGCCCGGGTAGGCGGTCTCGACGGTGGTGCGGTCGCGGCCGAACACGGTGAGCGCGTACTTGGTGGTGAACGGCTTGCCCGTCTGCGCGTGCTGGACCACCATGCCGCGCTCGAACTCGCCGGAGACCACGCGCATGAACGCCAGGCGGTCGCGGTGCGCGGCGTCCATGCCGGCCTGCACCTTGAACACCACCGCGGAGAACGGGTCGGAGGTGTCGCGCGGGGCGCCCGTGACGGTGGGCCAGGCGCGGGGCGGCGGGGCCAGCTCGACCAGCGCGTCGAGGATCTGGTGGACGCCGAAGTTGAGCATCGCGGAGGCGAAGATCACCGGGCTGGTCTCGCCGGCCAGGTACAGCTCCTGGTCGTGGTCCTGGCCCATCGCGGACAGCAGCTCGGACTCCTCCACGGCGGTCTCCCACACGTCGCCCTCGCGCTCGGCGGCGGCGGCCGGGTCGTAGTGCTCCTCCGGCGCGATGGTCGAGCCGCCGGCGGTGCGGGTGAAGTGGACGTACTCCTCGGGCGCGCCGTCGGGGCCGCGGCGAAGCAGCCCGCGGTAGTCGCCGGCGATGCCGACGGGCATGTACAGCGGGGTGGGGACCAGGCCGATCTGCTCGGCGATCTCGTCCAACAGCTCCAGCGGTGCCTGGCCGGGCCGGTCCCACTTGTTGATCACCGTGATGATGGGCAGCCCGTTGTGCTTGCACACCTGGAACAGCTTGAGCGTCTGCGGCTCGAGGCCCTTGGCGGCGTCGATGAGCATGACCGCGGCGTCGACGGCGGTGAGGACGCGGTAGGTGTCCTCGGAGAAGTCGGCGTGCCCGGGGGTGTCGACGAGGTTGATGACGTAGGGGTCGTCGGGATCCGATCCCTCCGGGGCGTACGTGAACTGCAGCGCGGTGGAGCTGACGGAGATGCCGCGGGCCTTCTCCATCTCCATCCAGTCCGAGACGGTGGAGCGGCGGCCCGACTTGCCGTGGACGGCGCCGGCCTCGGTGATCACGCGGGCGTGCAGCGCGAGCGCCTCGGTGAGCGTGGACTTGCCGGCGTCCGGGTGGGCGATCACGGCGAAGGTGCGGCGCCGGGCGACCTCGGAGCGGACGTCCGTGCCGGCCCCGGACCCGACGGGACCAGCGGGCCCCCCGGTCGTACCGGTGTCCTCGGCGGTCTCCGTCACGCGTCCTCCTCGAAGCTCCGGCGGCGCCTCGCCGCGGTCATCCCAGGGTACGTGCGCGGACGGTCGAGCACCCAATCCGGCGGTGCGCCGCGCGGGGCGCCGGGGGCACGCGAAAGTCGAGGTCACACGGTGCGCGGGGGGGTGTCGGACCCGGCCGCCCCGGTTCGCGCACGCGGCGGATGCCCCGGTCCGTCAGGCCTGCCCGCGCAGCGCGTCCAGGTGGCGGCGGGTGAGCCGGTTCTGCTCGAGCCGCGCGAGCGGTGCGCCGAGCCGGGCGAGCGGCGTGGCGTGCGCGGATTCGCCCTCGATCCGCATCCGGACCGCGCCGGTGGCCCGGTCGAGCTCGACGAGGAACGATTCCCACCCGCGCTCGGGGTGGCCGGGCAGCGTGCGGTAGGTGAAGCCGCGGGTGTCGGGGGAGTCGATCACCTCGGTGACCTCGCACGGCGCGGTCATCCGCAGCCAGGCGGCGGGGCCGGACCGGGGGCGGAGGGTGACGACCCGTCCGGGGGTGGCGGGGCCGTCGACGACGACGACGAGGCCGGCCCCCCGGTGCATGTCCCAGTGGATCAGGGCCCGGCTCGCGCGGTCGAAGAGGTCGGCGCCGGCCCCCAGGACCGCCTCGCGCTCGAACCGGCGGGCGCTCACCCGGAGTGGACCCGGTTCTGGGCCGTCTCCAGCCCGTGCTCGAGCAGCAACTCCACGGCGTCCGCGGCGTCCTGGACGAGGAACGGGACGTCGGGCTGCTCGAGCTTGGAGAATCGCTTGAGCACGTAGTCCGCCACCTCCATTCGACCCGGCGGGCGGCCCACCCCGGCGCGGACCCGGAGGTAGTCGCGGGTGCCGAGCGCGCTGGTGATCGAGCGGAGTCCATTGTGCCCGCCCTCGCCGCCGCCGCGCTTGAGGCGGACCTGGCCGAAGTCGATGTCGATCTCGTCGTGCACGACGATCACCTCGGTGGGCGGGACCGAGTAGTACTTGGCGACCGCCGCGACCGGGCCACCGGACAGGTTCATGTAGCTGCGGGGGCGGGCCAGGATCACCTGCCGGCCGGCGAGCCGGGTCTGGGCGATCTCGCAGTTGGTCCGCTTGTGCGTGGAGAAGCTCGCGGGCATGGGCAGGGCGCGGGAGGCGAGCTCGAGCAGGACGTCCCAGCCGATGTTGTGGCGGGTCCCCTCGTAGTCGGGGCCCGGGTTGGCCAGGCCCACCACGAGCGCGGGGCCGGGGGCGTCAGCAGTACTCACGCGCCCATGATCCCAGACCGCGTGGATCGCACGTCGCGTCAGGTCCGCAGCTCCGCCCGCGCGGTGTCGAGGACCGCGGCCGTGAGGGCGTCGAGGTCCGGGGACTGGAGCTTCCAGTGCTGCCAGAACAGCGGGACGTCCAGCGGTCGGTCGGGGGAGACCTCGGAGAGCTCGCCGGAGACCAGCCACGGCGTGGCCAGCTGCTCGGGAACCAGACCCCAGCCGAGGCCGGCGGCGATCGCGCGGACGTGGTCGTGCGAGCTGGGCACGAAGTGGCGGGGGCCGGTCGGTTCGCGGCGGGCGACCCGGCGGTAGTGGTGGTTCTGGTGACCGTCGCTGCGGTCGAAGTCGACGATCGGGGCGCGGCCGAGCGCGGCGGTGGGGCCCTCCCGCAGGTGCCGGGCGACGAATCCCGGGCTGGCGCAGGCCAGGTACCGCATCGACCCCAGGGGCACGGATCGACACCCCTGGACGGGCCTGGCCTGGCTGGTCACCGCCGCCATGACCTCGCCGCGACGCAGGAGATCGGTGGACAGCGACTCGTCCTCGCGGCGGATGTCGAAGGTGACCCGGCCGGCGGAGCGGACGTCGGTCGCGGCGTCGAGGAACCACGTGGCCAGGGAGTCGGAGTTGCAGGCCACGGCCAGGACGACGGGCTCCGCGGCCGTCTGGGCCCCGCGGAACTCCTGGGAGAGCGACTCCTCCAGGTGGAGCATCTGCCGGGCGGTCCGCAGGACGGTCTCCCCGGACTCGGTCGCCGTCACCGGGCGGTCGCGGCGGACGAGGATCCGGCCCGCCGAGTCCTCCAGCGCGCGGATCCGCTGGGACACCGCGGACTGGGTGACGTGCAGGTGCCCGGCGGCGGCCTCGAAGGAACCGAGGTCCACCACGGCGGCGAGGGTGCGGAGCTGGTCCAGGTGGAGAGGGAGCATAAGTAGAACTAATGGTAATCCATGAACTGTAGTGGCGATACTGCCTTCCGGGTGCCTAGCGTGACACCGTGACCACTTCCTCCACCCTCCTCATGGGCGCCGGCATGGGCCTCGGTCTCATCGTTGCCGTCGGCGCGCAGAACGCCTACATCCTCCAGCGGTCGATCCGCGGCGACGTGGCGATGGCCCCGATAGTCGCGTTCTGCGTCCTCTCCGAGGCCGCGCTGATCCTGCTGGGCGTGGCGGGCGTGGGGGCGCCTGTGGAGACGGCGCCGGCGGCCATCACGGTCATGACGTGGCTGGGCGTGGTCTGCCTGCTGACCTACGGGGCGTACGCCGCGGTCCGCGCGCTCCGCCCGGGCGGCGGCCTGCAGGTGGGTGGCGACGCCCGCATCCCCTCGACGATGGGGGCGGTGGCCGCGTGCGCGGCGTTCACCTGGCTCAACCCGCACGCCTACCTGGACAGCGTGGTCTTCCTCGGCACGCTCGCCAATCAGCAGGGCGGCGACCTGCGCTGGGTGTTCGCGGCGGGGGCGTTCCTCGCCGGCACGGTGTGGTTCTCGCTCATCGGCTTCGGCGGCAAGGCGCTGCGCGGGCTGTTCGCCAGGCCCGGCGCGTGGCGGGTGCTGGACGGCGGGATCGCGGTGATGATGGTCGTCCTGGCGGTGGGCCTCATCCGCGGCTGACACACCGCGGGCCCGGTGCGACGCGATCGTCGTACCGGGCCCGGGTCGCCGCGGCCGGAAGCCGCGGCGGGAGGATCACTCCGCGGAGCTGGCCTTGTCGGCGGCCTGCGCCTGCTCGATCGACGCCGCGACGCCCTCGTCCTCGCCGGCCTCGAGGTCGGCCTCGGACGGCGCCTCGAGGATGTTGACGATGAGCATCTCCGGGTCGGAGACCAGGGTGCAGCCCGCGGGGAGCTCGATGTCGGCGGCGGTGATCTGGAGGCCGGCGGCCGCGCCCGCGACCGAGACGTCGAAGCCCTCGGGGAGCTCGGTGGCGTCGGCCTCGATCTCGATGGAGTTGGCGTCCTGGGTCACCAGGGTGCCCGGCGCGGAATCGCCGACCAGGGTGAGGGCGATCTCCACGACGACCTTCTCGCCCTTGCGCACGACCAGCAGGTCGGTGTGCTCGATGATGCGGGTAAGGGGGTGCACGTCGATCTGCTTGGGCAGCGCGAGCTGCTCCTCGCCCTCGATGTCCAGGGTGAGCAGGGAGTTGGTGCCGTGGGCGCGGAGCACGGCGGCGAACTCCAGGGCGTTGAGGAGCAGGTGGCGGGGCTCGGTGTGGTGGCCGTAGAGCACCGCGGGGACCTGGCCCTCGCGGCGGGCGCGGGGGGGGGGGCCCTTGCCGAACTCGGTGCGGGTCTGGGTCTTGAGGTTGTTGACTTCCCTGGCCATGATGAACCTTCTGTCGGTGGGGAGCGCGTGGCGCTCGGTGGGTGAGGCGACCTCCCCGGCGACCGAGACGATCGCCTGGGCGGCCCCACCGGGGGACCACACCGACAATGATCGCGTCGATAACGGAGTGACCCACCAGGGGTCCTCCCTCGCCGAGATGACCGGCCCAGCCTAGCGGCGGGTCGGGCGCGGCCACAAATCGCTAGAGGATCTCCTCGACCGCCGCGGTGGGCCGTGCGAGCCGGGTCCCCTTGCCGGTGACGACGAAGGGACGCTCGATGAGCCGCGGGTGGGCGACCATCGCGGCGAGCAGCTCGTCATCGGAGGCGGAGAGCAGGCCGAGTTCGGTGAACTCGGCCTCCTTGACGCGGACGGCCTGCCGGACCGTCAGCCCGGCATCGGCGATGAGCGTGCGCAACTCGTCGATCGTCGGCGGGGTGTCGAGATACCGGATGACCGTCGGCTCGACCCCCCGCTCCCGCAGCAGTTCCAACGCCTGCCGGGACTTGGAGCAGCGGGGGTTGTGGTAGATCGTGGCGCGCCCCGCGCGGTCCGCGGACACGCTAGGCGGACCCGTTGAACAGGCTGGTCACCGATCCGTTCTCGAAGACCTCGTGGATGGTCCGGGCCAGCAGCGGCGCGATGGACAGCACGGTGAGGTTGTCGAACCGCTTCTCCGGGGGGATCGGCAGGGTGTCGGTGGTGATGACCTCCTTGGCGCCGCAGTTGGCCAGGCGCTCGGCGGCCGGGTCGGAGAAGATGCCGTGGGTGGTGGCGATGATCACGTCGCCGGCGCCGGCGTCCTTGAGCACCCTGACCGCGCCGGCGATGGTGCCGCCGGTGTCGATCATGTCGTCCATCAGCACGCAGGTCTTACCCTCGACGTCGCCCACGACGCGGTTGGACTTGACCTGGTTGGGCACGTTGGGGTCGCGGGTCTTGTGGACGAACGCCAGGGGCGCACCGTCGAGCGCGTCGGCCCACTTCTCGCCCACCTTGACGCGGCCGGCGTCGGGGGAGACCACGACGATGTTGTCCGTGCCGTAGTGCTCGCGCACGTAGTCCGACAGCTGACCCTGGGCGTGCATGTGGTCCACGGGGCCGTCGAAGAAGCCCTGGATCTGGTCCGTGTGGAGGTCGACCGTGATGATGCGGTCCGCGCCGGCGGCCTTGAGCAGGTCCGCGATGAGGCGGGCCGAGATGGGCTCACGGCCACGGTGCTTCTTGTCCTGCCTGGCGTACGGGTAGAACGGCAGGACCGCGGTGATGCGCTTGGCGGAGCCCCGCTTGAGCGCGTCGATCATGATGAGCTGCTCCATGATCCACTTGTTCAGCGGGGCGGGGCAGCTCTGCAGGACAAACGCGTCGCAGCCGCGCACCGACTCCTCGAATCGGACGAAGATCTCGCCGTTGGCGAAGTCGCGCGCGGTCTGCGGGGTGACCTCGATCCCCAGCTCGGCGGCGACCTGGTCGGAGAGCTCCGGGTGCGCTCGGCCCGCGAAAAACATCAGGTTCTTCTGGTTGTCGATCCAGTCGCTCACGGTGTGAGTCCGTCCTTCTGGGAGTCGTTCCGGCTACGTAGGGCGGCCTCGGCCGAACCGGAATCCGGTCGGTTCTCGATCACCCAGTCGTCGATGTTCCTCTGGCGTCCGCCGGACACCGCGAGGGCGCCGGGCGGGACGTCGTCCTTGATCACGGTACCCGCGCCCGAGTAGGCGCCGTCACCGACGGTCACGGGCGCGATGAACATGGTGTCCGATCCCGTGCGGCAGTGGCTGCCGATCACCGTTCGGTTCTTGTTCACGCCGTCGTAGTTGACGAACACGCTCGAGGCCCCGATGTTGGTGTGCTCCCCGATGGTCGCGTCCCCGACGTAGGTCAGGTGCGGGACCTTGGTGTGGGCCCCGATGCGCGACTTCTTGATCTCCACGAACGTGCCGATCTTGCTGCGTTCGCCCAGGTCCGCCTCGGGGCGAAGGTAGGCGAACGGGCCGACCTCGGCCCCGGCCCCGATGGTGGCGCCCACCGCGTGGGTGCGGACGACCGTCGCTCCCGGTCCCACCGTGGTGTCCTGCAGCGTGGAGTCCGGGCCGACGGTCGCGTCGTCGCCGATCACCGTCGCCCCCGTCAGGTGGGTGCCCGGCAGGATCGTGACGTCGCGCCCGATCCGCACGTCCACGTCGACCCAGGTGCTGCCCGGGTCCACGATGGTGGCGCCCGCGCGCATCGCGGACTCGCACAGGCGGCGGTTCATCTCGCGGGCCAGGGCCGCCAGCTGCACCCTGTCGTTGACCCCCGCCACCAGGTCGGCGTCCTCGATCCGGTGCCCCCGGACGACCCCGTTGGCGCGGCGGGCCAGCTGGATGACGTCGGTGAGGTACAGCTCGCCCTGTGAGTTGTCGGTGCCCAGCTCGCCCAGCTTGTCCCGCAGGACGCGGGCGTCGAAGGCGTAGATGCCGGAGTTGACCTCGTCGATCGCCCTCTCGTCCTCCGAGGCGTCCTTGTGCTCGACGATCCTGAGCACCTCGCCGTCGTCGTTCCTCACGATCCGGCCGTACCCCGTGGGGTCGGGTGCCGTGGAGGTGAGGACGGTGACCGCCGCGCGCGGGCGCATGCCGTGGCGGCTGACCACCTCGCGCAGGGTGTCCGCGTCGAGGAGCGGGATGTCCGAGGTGGTGACCAGCACGGTGCCGGAGAAGTCGGCGGGGATCGCGGCCATGCCCGCGGCCACCGCGTCCCCGGTGCCGTTCTGCCGCTCCTGGACCGCGGTGGTCACCGGGACACCCAGGTCGACGGCGAGCCCGGCGACCGCCTCCGAGACCTGCTCGCGCTGGTGGCCCACCACCACCACGACCGAATCCGGCCGGATCCCGGCCGCGGCGTGCAGGGCGTGGCCGAGCATGGTCCGCCCGCACACGCGGTGCAGCATCTTGGGGGTCGCGCTCTTCATCCGGGTGCCGGAGCCGGCGGCCAGGATGATGACCGCGGTCTGCTCGCGATCGGTGGGGGGTGTGGTCATCTGATCTCCTCGGGCGGGTGCCACTGAAGGATAAGGGGTGACCCCGACAGCGCGAACCGTGTCGCCGAGTACCCTGCCCCGCGTGTCACTTCTCCGGCGGCAACTCGCGGACACCCGGCCACTGGCGCAGCCGGACTTCCGCAGGTTGTGGATCGCCAACATCGTCACCGTGATCGGTGCCCAGCTGTCGATCGTCGCGGTCCCGCAGCAGGTGTTCGAGATCACCCGCAGCTCGGCGTACGTCGGGCTGACCGGCGTGTTCGCGCTGGTGCCGCTGATCGTGTTCGGGCTGTGGGGCGGGGCGCTGGCCGACGCGCTGGACCGGCGCAGGCTGCTCATGGTCACCACGACCGGCCTGATCGTAACCGCCGTGCTGTTCTGGGCGCAGGCCGCCGCCGGCAACCGCAACGTGTGGGTGGTCATGGTGTTGCTGTCCGTCCAGCAGGCGTTCTTCGCCGTCAACCAGCCCACCCGCTCGGCGATCACGCCGCGGCTCATCCCCGCGGACCAGCTGGCCTCGGCGAGCGCACTGATGATGACCGTCATGCAGTTCGGCGCGATCGTCGGGCCGGTCACCGCCGGCATCCTCATCCCCGTCGTGGGGTTGCAGTCGCTGTACCTGCTGACGGCCGTCGCGCTGCTGGCCACCCTGTACGCCGTGTACCGGCTGCCGCCGCAGCCCACGTCGGGCGAGCGGAGGTCCGCGGGCCTGCGGTCGGTGATCGACGGGTTCGCCTACCTCGCCACCCGCCGGATCCTGCTGGCCTCGTTCCTGGTGGACGTGATCGCCATGGTGTTCGGCATGCCGCGGGCCCTGTTCCCGCAGATCGCCACCGAGTCGTTCGGTGACCCGGCCTCCGGTGGGAGCGCGCTGGGCCTGCTGTTCGCCGCCATGAGCGTGGGTGCCGTGCTGGGTGGGGTGTTCTCCGGCTGGATCCCGCGGGTGCGGCGTCAGGGTCTGGCGGTGCTCGTGTGCGTCGCGCTGTGGGGACTGGCGATGGTGGCGTTCGGGCTGGTCGTGGGGGCGGCCTCGCCGGACGGGTCGGCCTGGTGGCTGTGGCTGGCCCTGCTCGCGCTGGCGTTCGGCGGTGCGGTGGACATGGTCTCCGCGGCCTTCCGGCAGGCGATCCTGCTCGACTCCGCGACCGACGAGATGCGCGGCCGCCTCCAGGGCGTGTTCATCGTGGTGGTGGCCGGCGGCCCGCGCCTCGGAGACGTCGCTCACGGCGTGGCAGCCGCGTCGGTGGGCACGGCCGTCGCCGCGGCGGGTGGTGGGGTGCTGGTGGTGATCGGCGTGGTGGTGGCCGCCGTCGCGTTCCCGGCCTTCCTGCGCTACACCGTCCGCAGCGCGGTCGAGCGTGGCACGAGGGGCTGAGGAAATGCCCTCTGACCTGCGCTCCCCCGCCAGGACTCGAACCTGGAATATCTGAACCAAAATCAGAAGTGTTGCCGATTACACCACGGGGGAACGGCCCGGTACGGGCCGCCCACATTCTGGCACACGTCGGGTCGGCCCACCGGCGGTGCCCGCCGGGTTACAGGTCCGGCCGCTGTCACCGACTAGCCTCAGATCAGGAACTGGAGGGTGGACCATGACGGGCGAGTCGATGCCGGCGCCGAGGACGAGGATGTCGGCCGTGAAGCGACGGCAGCAACTGGTCGAGGTGGGCCGTCGGATCTTTGCCGAATACGGCTACGACGCCGCGACGGTGGAGGAGATCGCGGCCGCCGCGAACGTCTCCAAGCCGGTGGTCTACGAGCACTTCGGCGGCAAGGAGGGCCTCTACGCGGTGGTCTGCGACCGCGAGCTGGCGTACCTGGGCGCGGAGATCACCGAGTCGCTCAAGGGCGAGGGGGCGCGGCGGCGGATCGAGCGGGCCGCCATGGCGCTGCTCCGGTACGTGGAGGAGCGGACGGACGGGTTCCGGATCCTGGTGCGGGAGTCGTCGACGGTCAGCGGGGGGTCCTACTCGACTCTGCTCAACGACGCCACGGCGAGCGTGACGTACATCCTCGAGGAGGAGTTCGTGGCCCGCGGGTTCGATCCCGTCACCACCAGCGTGTACGCGCAGGCGCTGGTCGGCATGGTCTCGGGGACCGCGCAGTGGTGGCTGGACGTGCGTCATCCCCCCAAGGAGGAGGTGGCCGCCCACATCGTCAACCTGTGCTTCAACGGGCTCTCGCACCTCGACCCGCTGCCGTCCCTCGAGAAGGACGTGTTGGACGAGTACACCTCTCCCAGTCGTCCGGAGGGTGACTCCGCCGGTCGGGACCTACGGCCGGGCCCGGGACGCCCCTAGCGCCCCGGGCCCGGATCCGGACGTACTGGTCAGGCCGCGGCGACCGGCGTCGCCGACAGTCGCGTCGCGTCGGACCGCAGCCGGAATGCGACGGCGGCCATGAGGGCGCCGACCGCCAGCCCGAACCATCCGGCGAACGTCACGAACGTGCCGATCGCGGACGGTCCGAACACCCCGAGCCCGAGCCCGAGCGCGATGAGCACCGCCCCGAGCGCCCCCATGATCCGCGAGTCGGAGATCTCCGGGCGCAGCGTCCGGGCGCCGTAGGCGACGAGCGCCCCCGAGGCCACCAGCCAGGCGGCGAACAGCAGCGTCAGGACGGTCGCGGAGAGTCCCGGCCAGAACAGGACGAGCAGGCCCAGCACGATGAAGCCCGCGCCGGCGGCGAGCAGGCCGCTCCGGCCGCGGTACTCGTCAGGCAGGGCCAGGCCGGTGGTGACGGTCATCGCGCCGTCCCCGATCGCGAACGCGGCCACGAGGAAGGTCGCGAGCGTCATCCCGGTGCTGGGGGCCAGGAGGGCGGTGGCGCCCAGGCCGAACGCCAGTGCGCCGCGGATCAGCTGGATCCACCAGTTGCGGGTGAGAGAGTCGATCATGATGTCCACCTTTCGTGCGCCGGCGTCTTTGCCGTGCGCTACTGTAATGATCACTACGGTAAGTCGCGGGGGGTCCGGACGCAATGAGGTGCTCGACACAGGACAGGGAGGACCCGATGGCAGAGGACACGAGGAGCCCCGGCGCCAGGCGGACCCGCGCGAGGGGTCGCGAGTCCCGGCGGCGGATCATCGAGGCCGCGGCGGCCGTGGCCGGGGAGCGCGGGTACGAGGGAACCACGATCGCGCAGATCAGCAAGGCCAGCGGGCTTCCCGCCAGCTCGATCTACTGGCACTTCGCCGACAAGGACGCGCTCCTGGCCGCCGTGGTGGAGGAGAGCATCGAGCTGTGGCTGGGGCAGGTCACCCGCGGGGAGGGGGAGTCGCTCCCGGAGCGGGTGACCGCCTTCTGCCTGGGCGTGGCCCGGACGTTCCGCGAGTCACCGGACTTCCTGCGTCTGGGGCTGATGCTGGCGCTGGAGCGGCGGCCCGTGGAACCGGTGGCCCGCGAGATCTACCTGCGGCTGCGGGGCGAGGCGATCGAGCGGATCGCGGAGGAATTGGGTCGGGTCCGGCCGGGGCTGACGGGCGCGGACGCCCGGCTCCTGGCCACGTACGCCCTGGCGGGGGGCGACGGCGTCTTCCTCGCCTCGCTGACCGGGGACGCCGACGTGGCGGAGCTGTTCAGGCTCCACGCGGAGGCGATCGTCCACCTGGTGGAACAGGCGGAGGGCGCGGGGACCTAGCGCGGAGGCCTGCGCGGGAGCGTGGTCAGGCGCGGCGGAACACCTCCAGGAGGAAGCCCTCCTCGCGGTGGTGGACCAGCCGCTGGAGCTCGTCGCGGCGGGCCAGCGCCGCGTGGACGTCCTCCCCGTGGCACGCGTGATCCTCCGAGCGCCCCAGCCAGTGGCACGCCACCACCGTGCCGCCGGACTCGACCAGCCGCAGCAGGTCGCCGATCAGCGCGTCGAGCCGGTCGGCCGCCGTGTAGTAGAGGAACTCCGAGAGCACCAGCAGGTCGCAGGCGGGGCGGGGCCACGGGGCCAGGGCGTCGGCGGTGCGGACGGAGACGTGCGCCAGGCCGGCGCGCGAGATCCGCCGGCGGGCCCGCTCCGCGGCGGCGTCGACCACGTCCACGGCGTGCACCTCGTCGCAGCGCGCGGCCAGCGACTCGGTGAGCACGCCCACCGAACAGGCGGGTTCGAAGCACACCCGGTATCGCCGCTCGGGCAGCGACGCCACCAGCAGGCCGTAGCGGCGGAGCTCATACCAGGAGCCGGCGAAGTCCCACGGGTCGGCGGAGTCCGCGTACACGGACTCGAAGTAGTGGCCCGGCGTGCTCACCAGAACACCGTCTCCTCGCGGGTCACCAGCCGGTCGAGGATCCAGTCGGGCAGGATCGCCTCGTCGCCCGGCCGGTCGGACAGCGGCGCGACCTGGGTGACGAACTCAGCCACCGCCGCGCGCTTGGCGGCCAGCTCGGGGCGGGAGAGCACCACCCGGCGGCGCCGGTCCCACGGCACGCGCGGGTCGCCGGGGCGGGCCCAGTGCCAGGTCCACACCGGGTACTCGACCAGCCGGGCCCCGGTGGCGGCGCAGGCGTCGGCGGCGGCCCGGCCGCAGGCCTCGTGGTCGGGGTGCCCGTCCCCGCGCCAGGTCGCCAGGACCAGGGACTCGACGCCCGGGTCGCCGACGGCCCGAGCGATGGCCTCGGTGAGCTCGCCCGCTCGCCCGCCGACCCCGCCGTCCGGCAGGCCCAGGCGGACGGGCTCCGGCAGCCCGAGGAGGGCGCACGCGCGCCGGCTCTCCTCCACCCGCAGCCCGGCCAGCCGCCGCGGGCTCATCGTGGGGGAGTCGGGGTGGGAGGCGTCGCCGTCCGTGACGGCGAGGACGACGACCTCGACGCCCGCGGCCGCGAACCGGGAGGCGGTGACGCCCACGCCGAGGATCTCGTCGTCGGGGTGCGGCGCCACCACCACGAGCCGCCGGTACCGCTCGGGCACGGTGACGGCCGGGTCCGGGGCGCGGCCGGCCAGCCAGCGGGCCCAGTCGACGGCGGGGGTGCCGCGGTCGCCGGGGCCGATCCCGGCCCAGCCGGCGGGATCGCGCACCGGCCCAGCAGTCGAGGGCCCAGCACCCGAGGACCCTGCGTCGGCGGGCCCATCAACCACGGGCCCAGCCCCCGTGCGTCCGGGCCGTGCGGCCGAGGCCGGCCAGGTCGCGTTCGGCGTGGAACTGCCGGATGTACACGCTCGCGTCGAGCACGGCCTGCGCGTGGCGCGGGTCCATCGCGAGTGGCCCGGCGCCCAGGGCCCGGCCGACCCGGCGGACGGTGTCGTCGACCGCGGCCTCCACGATCGCCCGGACGCGGACCGCGCGGTGGCGGGCGGCGACGAGCCCGGCGTCGGCGTCGGCCGGGGAGGCGGCCCCGGCCCCGGCCCCGTCGACCTCGCGGGCGGCCGCGTCGAGCGCCCACACCGCCCCGCCCAGGGCCGCGTCGACCGCGCCCAGGTGGGCCAGCGCGTGCTCGTCGGCGTCGGGGCGGCTCGCGCGGGCCACGAGCGGCCGGGCCACGGCCACCCCGGCCCCCAGCCAGCACGCCGCCACCCCGATCCCCCCGTGCCAGAACCCGGGCCGGTCCAGGTAGGAGCGCCGGTCACCGACCGTGCGCGCCGGGACGTCGCGGAACTCGACGGCCGTGGTGCCGGTCTGCGCCATCCCCGGGTGCGCCCAGCCGTCCGGCCGGGCGGAGACCCCGGGGTGCCGCAGGTCCACGGCGAACAGGCGCGGCTCGTCGTCGTCCAACGCCGTGACCAGCGCGTGCGTGCACACGGTCGCGCCGGAGCACCAGGCCTTGACCCCGTCGAGCACCCACCCGTCCCCGGCCCGCCGCGCGATGAGCACCGGCATCGGCGGCTCGGCGGCCCACACGCCCCAGAACTCGCCGGGCCCGACCCGGGTCCCCTCCACCTCGGCGAGGATCGCGTCGGCGTCGGCGTGCGCCTCGACCAGCCGGCCGGCCGAGACGTCCTGGGCGCACATCGCGGTGAGCTCGGTCCAGCGGGCGCGGGTGTCCCCGTGGGCGGGCAGGGGCAGGTCGGCGCGGCCGGTGCGGACCCACTCGCGGGCGAGGGCGGCGCCGCGGGGGCGGTCGGATGAGTTCATGGGGTGACCCCGTTCCAGGTGTGGTCCAACTCGGTGGTGGCCAGGTGCCCCGAGAATCCGCCCGGGGTGCGGGAGTGCCGGCGGGCGGAGGTGGTGACCGGCGCGGCGGTGGACCACTCGACGGCCAGGCCGGCGCGCTCGGCGCGCTGCACCAGGCGGACATCCTCGTGGACCGGCAGGGGCTCGAAGCCGCCCAGGTCGCGGTAGGCGCGGGCGGAGATGCCGATGTTGGCGCCGTGGATGTGGCGGTGGTCGGCGCCGGAGCGGTAGCCCTCGAGGTACCGCGTCCGCGTGGCCGGGTTCCAGTCGGACCAGTCGGTCACCTCGACCAGCCCGGCCACCACGTCGGCGCCGTCGAGCGCCAGGGCCAGCTGGTCGACCAGCCACGTGCGGGGCACGCGCGAGTCGGCGTCGGTGGTGGCGTACCAGCGTTGCCCGAACTGCGTGGGGCCGGGCCGGGGGAGGGTGTCGAACCCCAGGGCCCGCGCGGCGCCGACGTTGCGCGCGTCGCTCCGCACGATCCGGGCCCGGCCGCGGGCGACGTCCTCGGTGGCGTCGGTGCAGGAGTCGAGCACCACGGTCACCGTCACCGGCACGGGCGTGGCCTCCGCGCACACGTCCAGCGAGTCCAGGCACCCGGCGATCAGGTCCTGCTCGTCGTGGGCGGGGATCACCACGTCGATTCCCACGAAGCGCATCCGACCCCTTTCAGCTCACGCGGCTGCGGTCCGGCCGTCGGGCGTCGCCCGCTCTAGAGGTTGCCGAAGAAGTCCGCCCAGTAGAAGTCCCAGAACGCCCACAGGATGACCGCGCCCACCGACAGATACCACACCACAACCGGCACGAGATGCCACCGCTGGAGCGCCCGGACCCACCCGGCACCGGTGAGTTTGGCCAGCACGTGCAGCAGCGTGTACCAGAACAGGGGGATGGTCACGGCCCACACGACCATGCACCACGGGCACAGCACCTGGATGGAGAAGATCGACTGGAACGCCAGCCAGTGGACGAACCCGGCACCGAACGTCAGGCCGAGCAGCGCGCCCACCCAGTACCAGCGCGGGAAGCGCACCCCGGAGGCCGCGGCCACGCCGATCGCCAGGATGATCGCGAATCCGATCAGTCCCATGAACGGGTTGGGGAACCCGAACGCCACTCCCTGCTCGGAGCTGATGACGCTCTTGCAGCTCATGAGGATGGAGAAGTTGCACGCCGGGGTGTACTCGGGGTTCTCCAGGATGCGGATCTTGTCCAGGCTGAGCTGGAACGAGGCGAGCAGCCCCACCGCCGAGCCCAGGGTCAGCAGGACGCCCATCCAGCGGTCGGTGAACACGCGCGAGCCGATGCCGCCGCGCTCGACCTCGTCCGGACCGGCGGGGGCGATCGTCACCGGGACGGCGGGGTCGCGGGCGGGGTCGACGGGCTCGGCGTCTGTGGTCTGGCGCATGCGCACAGGCTACCGTCGCGGGAGCGCCACTAGACTGGGGGACCGCCGGCGGCCGGACGTGCCGCCGCCGCCACTCCCGCACCGCCAGACCCGCCCCACCCGTTCCCGATCCGGAGACCCCCACGCGTGAGCACCCCTGCCGCCAGCCCCACCACCGCAGCCCTGTCCGGCCTGGCCGGCGCGGTGATCGCCAACCCGGCCCTGGCCGACCTGCGCGGGGGCCTGGACCGGGACGCCGCGGTGGTCCGCTCGCCCGAGGCGCTGCGGCCGTTCCTGGTGGCGGCGCTGGCGCAGCGCGCACCGCTGCTGGTGGTGACCGCCACCGAGCGCGAGTGCGAGGAGCTGGCCGACGAGCTGTCCGGGCTGTGTGACGACGAGGTGGCGCAGTTCCCCAGCTGGGAGACGTTGCCGCACGAGCGTCTGTCGCCCGCGGCCGACACGATCGGTCGCCGGCTGGAGGTCCTCAGCTCGGTGATGGCGGGTCGGGCCCCGAGGATCGTCGTGGCGGCGGCGCGGTCGGTGGTGCAGCCGATCTCCCCCGGGGCGGCCCGCCGGGAGCCGGTGCGGCTGGCCACGGGCGCCGCTCTGGACCCGGCCGAGCTCCTGGCGACCCTCACCGAGTTCGCCTACAACCGCGAGGACATGGTGTCCCGGCGCGGGGACGTGGCGGCGCGCGGCGGGATCGTGGACGTCTTCCCGACCACCGCCGACCACCCGCTGCGGATCGAGTTCGACGGCGACCAGATCGCCGAGATCCGCGAGTTCGCGGTGGCCGACCAGCGCTCGCTCCCCGACGGCGAGGTGGCGTCCACGGTCGTCTACCCGTGCCGGGAGCTGCTGCTCGGCGAGGAGGTCCGCGCCCGCGCCCGGGAGCTCGCCGCCACGCACCGGGGGAACCCGACGCTGGCCGAGCTGCTGGACTCGCTGGCCGAGGGCATCCCCCGGGACGGCATGGAGGCGCTGACCTCGGTGCTCGTGCCGGAGGAGATGGCCACGCTGCCCATGCTCATGCCCGCCGGCACCCGCGTGGTGGTGCTGGACCCGGACAAGGTCCGCCGCCGCGCGGCCGACCTGGCCACCGCGGGCCGGGAGTTCCTCGAGGCGTCGTGGACCGCGGCCACCATGGGCGGCGACGCCCCCGTGGACAGCGAGACGCTGGACCTCTCCGGCTCCGGCTACCGCACGTTCTCGGCCGTCCGCTCCGAGGCCACCGACGCCGGGCGGTCGTGGTGGCAGCTGGTCCCCCCCGGCTTCCTCACCGACCCCGAGGACGGCGCGGTGGTGACCGTGGCCGCCGGCGACCCGCCCGCCCCGCGCGGCAGGGACTCGGAGATGGAGGCCATGTTCTCCCGGCTGCGCGCGCTGGTGGCCGGCGGCGGCCGGGCCGCGGTGGTGGTCCCGGGCCACGGCACCGTCGCGCGCGTGCTGGAACGCCTGTCCGAGGCGGAGGTCCCCGCCGCGGCCGCGCGGGCGGGATCGGAACCCGGTCCGGGTGTGGTGTCGGTGTACGAGGCGGTCCTGCACGGCGGGTTCGCGCTCTCCACGGACGCCGGGGCGGGGGACGGCGCCCTCGTCGTCGTCTCCGAGACCGACCTCACCGGCAACCGACTCGGCGCCACCACACGCCCCAAGGCGCGGCACTCCAAGCGCCGCAACCAGGTGGACCCGCTCGCGCTCAAGGCCGGCGACCCGGTGGTCCACGACCAGCACGGCATCGGGCGGTTCGTGGAGATGGTCGAGCGGCAGGTCCGCGGCGGCGACGGCTCCTCCCGGCGCGAATACGTGGTGATCGAGTACGCCCCCGGCAAGCGCGGCGGGGCGGGCGACCGGCTGTACGTGCCCATGGAGTCGCTGGGCCAGCTCAGCCGCTACGTGGGCGGCGAGGCGCCCACGCTGAGCAAGATGGGCGGCGCCGACTGGCAGAACACCAAGCGCAAGGCCCGCAAGGCGGTCCGCGAGATCGCCACCGAGCTGGTGCAGCTCTACGCCAAGCGGCAGTCCGCGCCCGGTCACGCCTTCGGCCCCGACACCCCCTGGCAGCGCGAGATGGAGGACGCGTTCCCGTTCACCGAGACCGTGGACCAGCTCACCGCGATCGAGGAGGTCAAGGCAGACATGGAGAAGACCGCCCCCATGGACCGCGTGGTGGTGGGCGACGTGGGCTACGGCAAGACCGAGGTGGCGGTGCGCGCGGCGTTCAAGGCCGTGCAGGACGGCAAGCAGGTCGCGGTGCTGGTGCCCACCACGCTGCTCGCGCAGCAGCACCTGGCCACCTTCACCGAGCGCATGACCGGGTTCCCCGTGACCATCAAGGGGCTCAGCCGCTTCACCTCGGACGCCGAGGCCAAGGAGGTCCTCAAGGGCCTGGCCGAGGGCACGGTGGACGTGGTGATCGGCACCCACCGGCTGCTGGCCACCGGGGTGCGGTGGCGCAAGCTCGGCCTGGTGATCGTGGACGAGGAGCAGCGCTTCGGCGTGGAGCACAAGGAGCACATCACCTCCCTGCGCACCCACGTGGACGTGCTCACCATGTCCGCCACGCCGATCCCGCGGACGCTGGAGATGTCGCTGGCCGGGATCCGCGAGATGAGCCAGATCCTCACCCCGCCCGAGGAGCGGTTGCCCGTGCTCACCTACGTGGGCGCGCACTCGGACAAGACCGTCGCCGCCGCCATCCGGCGCGAGCTGCTGCGCGAGGGACAGGTGTTCTACGTCCACAACCGGGTGCGGACCATCGACGCCGCCGCCGCCCGGATCCGCGACCTGGTGCCCGAGGCGCGCGTGGTGGTGGCGCACGGGCAGATGGGGGAGGAGCAGCTCGAGCAGACCGTGGGCGGCTTCTGGAACCGCGACTACGACGTGCTGGTGTGCACGACCATCGTCGAGACCGGGCTGGACATCTCCAACGCCAACACGCTCATCGTGGACCGCTCCGACCAGCTGGGGCTGTCGCAGATGCACCAGCTCCGCGGGCGCGTGGGCCGCTCGCGCGAGCGCGGCTACGCCTACTTCCTCCACGACCCGGAGAAGACGCTCACCGAGACCGCCTACGACCGGCTGGCCACCATCGCGCAGAACAACGACCTGGGCGCCGGCATGGCGGTGGCCATGAAGGACCTCGAGCTGCGCGGCGCGGGCAACGTCCTGGGCGCCGAGCAGTCGGGGCACATCGCGGGCGTCGGCTTTGACCTCTACATCCGTCTGGTGGGCGAGGCGGTCGAGGCGTACCGCTCGGTCGCCGACGGCAAGACCGTCGAGGTGGAGGAGGAGCTGGGCGAGATCCGCATCGAGCTGCCGGTCGACGCCTACATCCCGGTCGAGTACGTCGACGGCGACCGCCTACGCCTGGAGGCCTACCGCAAGCTCTCGCAGGCGCGGGTGCCGGGCGACATCGACTCGGTGGTGGAGGAGCTGATCGACCGCTACGGGCCCCTGCCCGTGGAGGCCCGCCGCGTGGTGTCCGTGGCGCGGCTGCGGCTGGTGGCGCAGAAGTACCGCGTGCGCGAGATCGTGCTGGCCGGCTCGCGGCTGCGCGTGGGCCCGCTGGACCTGCTGGACTCGCAGCAGATCCGCCTCAAGCGCATGTACCCGGCCGCGCAGTACCGGGCCACCCAGAAGACCGTGCTGTTGCCGCTGCCCAAGGCCGCCGGCGCGCGCGCCGGCGCGGGCGGGGAGAAGGCGCGCGACGACGAGATGTTGCAGTACGCCGCCGATTTCCTCACCGCGATGGCAGGCGACCCGGAGGGCTCGCACCCGGTGATCCAGCCGGAGACGGCGGCCGCGCGATGAGAGCCGCGCGATGAGAGCCCCGCGATGAGGGCCCCGCGATGACCGGGGACGGGGAGCGGCTGCCGGCGCACGGCCCCGCGCCCCGCCCCGCGCCACGCCCCGCGCCCCGCCCCGCGCCCCGCCGAGAAGAGGATTTCGTGCACGGCTACTCGGCGGATACGAGCGAAATCCTCTTCTCGGCGGGGGCGGAGGACGACGGTTCGGCGGGGGCGGAGGACGACGGTTCGGCGG
>NZ_CALMYY010000099.1 GCF_937873725.1 uncultured Dietzia sp. | reverse complement strand
CGGAACTCCACCACGTCGCCGTCGACCATCACGTAGTCCTTGCCCTCCATGCGCACCTTGCCGGCGGCCTTGGCGGCGGCCATCGACCCGGCGGCGTCGAGGTCGGCGAAGGACACGATCTCGGCCTTGATGAAGCCCTTCTCGAAGTCGGTGTGGATCACGCCGGCGGCCTTGGGGGCGGTGTCGCCCTTGCGGATGGTCCAGGCGCGGGACTCCTTGGGGCCGGCTGTGAGGTACGTCTGCAGTCCGAGGGTGTGGAATCCGGCGCGGGCGAGCGAGTTCAGGCCCGGCTCGTGCTGGCCGATCGACTCCAGCAACTCCATGGCATCGTCCTCGTCCAGTTCCAGGAGCTCGGCCTCGACCTTCGCGTCGAGGAACACCGCATCGGCGGGTGCCACCGCCGCCCGCAGTTCGGCTTGCCGCGCCTCATCGGTCAGGACGGCCTCGTCGGCGTTGAACACGTAGAGGAACGGCTTGGCGGTCATGAGATGCAGGTCGCGGAGGAGCCCCCGGTCGATCTCGTCCTGGGCGGCGAACAGGGTCCGCCCGTCCTCGAGCACGGCCTGGGCCTTGCGCACCTCGTCGAGCTGGGCCACCAACGACTTGTCCTTGCGGGACTCCTTCTCCAGGCGCGGGACCGCCTTCTCGATGGTCTCCAGGTCCGCCAGGATCAGCTCGGTGGCGATCACCTCAATGTCCGCCATCGGGTCGACCCTGCCGTCGACGTGGATCACGTCCGGGTCGTCGAACACCCGGACGACCTGGCAGATGGCGTCGGCCTCGCGGATGTTGGCGAGGAACTTATTGCCCATCCCCTCCCCGGTGCTGGCGCCCTTGACGATCCCGGCGATGTCCACGAACGACACCACGGCGGGCAGGATCCGCTCGGAGCCGAAGATCTCGGCGAGGCGGGCCAGCCGTGGGTCGGGCAGGTCCACGACCCCGATGTTGGGCTCGATGGTGGCGAACGGGTAGTTCGCCGCCAGCACGTCGTTGTTCGTCAGGGCGTTGAACAGGGTCGACTTACCGACGTTGGGCAGTCCGACGATTCCGAGGGTGAGGCTCACGAGGCACCAGTCTACGGCCCGACCCCGGCGACTCCCGCCCCGCCACCCGCGCCGTCGTGAGGAAGCGCCCCCACGGGTGCTCTGACATCATGTGGTGCATGAGTGACGACACGAAGCCGCTGCCTCCCGTCGGTGGCGACGAGGACCACGTCGACCGGTCCGTTCTCATCGGCATCGGCGGGCGGTGGGTGACCGACTGGGCGCTGCGCCTGGCCATCGTGCTGGTGGCCGGCTGGCTCCTCTCCCGGATCGGCGGGGCCCTGTGGGTGGGCATCCTGCCGATCCTGCTCGCGCTCATCGTCTCCACGGTGCTGTGGCCACCCACGGGGTGGATGACCCGGCGCGGTGTCCCCGCGTCGCTGGCCGCCCTCATCTCGGTCGTCGGGACGCTCGGCGTGGTCGCGGGGGTCATCGCGCTGATCGCCCCGTCGATCGTCGAGCAGAGCGTCCAGCTGGCGGACCAGACCTCCGAGGCGATCGGCGAGGTGCAGGACTGGCTGCGTGGTCCGCCGCTCAACATCCGGGACGAACAGCTCGACGGGGTCCTCGGCCAGCTCAGCTCCACCCTCCAGGACCGGGGCGACCAGATCGCCAACGGGGTGTTCACCGGCGTGACCGCGGTGGGATCCCTCGTCGTCACGCTGGTCCTGGTCCTGGTCCTCACGTTCTTCTTCATCAAAGACGGGCCGCGGTTCCTCCCGTTCGTGCGCCGGATCGCCGGCCGCAACGCCGGCCGTCACCTCACGGAGGTCGCCACACGCGCGTGGAACACCCTCGGCGGGTTCATCCGGACGCAGGCGATCGTCTCGTTCGTCGACGCCGCGCTCATCGGGATCGCCCTCGTGGTCCTGGGTGTGCCGCTGGCGTGGGCCCTGGCTGTCATCACGTTCCTCGCGGGGTTCATCCCCATCGTCGGTGCGGTGACGGCCGGCGCGCTGGCGGTGCTCATCGCGCTCGTCGCCAACGGGTTCACCACCGCGCTCATCGTCCTGGTCGTGATCGTCGCGGTACAACAGCTGGAGAGCAACATCCTCCAGCCCATCCTCCAGTCCCGGGCGATGAACCTGCACCCCGTCGTCGTCCTGCTCGGCGTGGCCGCGGGCAGCACCCTGTTCGGCATCATCGGCGCCTTCCTCGCGGTACCGGTGCTGGCGGTGGTCGCGGTGATCCTGCGCTACCTCGGCGAACAGATCGACCTGCGGACCGGCGACGTCACCGCCTCCGACCTCGCGTCCGCCACGGACGAGGGCCGCCTCACCGCGTTCCTGGGCGAGTTGTCGAGTTCGCGCTTCGCTCCTCTGCGCAAGAGCAGCAGCGCGATCATGGCCGGGATGCTGGAGGCGCGACCGAACCACGGCGCCGTCACCGTCGATCCGGGAACGGGACCCGTTCCCGGCGGCGGCGCGGTCCTTGTCGGAGGAGGGGACGACGACGAGGTCGCCGGCCGCTCGACCGGATCCACCACGGGGTCTGCCGGGTCCCCGGGGGAGCCGACCCCCGCACCCGGACCCATCGATCCGGAGGCCGTGACGGGCGAACGGCCCTCGCCGGCCGAGGCCGGGACCAACCCCCTGCGTCGCTTCGGTCGATTCCTCGCCCGCCGACTCGAGGGCTAGAGTCTCACGCTGTGAGTACACGCAGGAGTGGAAGGGTCCCGGCGGACGAGAGGTCCGTCATCGCGTCCGTTCGCGGGCTCCCCGCCTGGACCGCGGTGCTCCTCGCGGTGGCCATCTCGCTGACCGGGGTGGCCATCGATTCGGTCACCGGCGCGCTCGGCGCGGGGTTCACCGTCGCCTTCTTCCTCGGATGCCTCGTCGCTGTCCTGGCCGTGGCCCGGCGGTCGGTGTTCGTGGCCGGCGTCCAGCCGCCCATCGTCATGACCGTCATCGTCCCGCTGGTGTCCGTGATCGCCGGTGCCGGGCTGACCGCCCAGATGTTCTCGCGGAGCCAGCTGGTCTCGTTGATCCTGCCCCTGGCCACGCGGTTCCCGCTGATGATCGTCACCACGCTCGTGGTGGTGGCCGTCGCCCTCATCCGCGCGTACGTCCTTGAGCCCCGCTCGGGCCGTGCGGCGGCGGCCCGCCCGCATCGCAGCGCCCCGGCCCACGCCCGCCGCTAGGTCGGGGTGCCGGGGCGCTGCGCGCGGATCAGGCCTTCTGGCTCAGGCGCAGCTCGCGGGGCAGGGAGAAGGTGATGGTCTCCTGCGCCGTGCGGACCGTGGAGACGTCCGTGTAGCCGTGCTCGGCCAGGAGGTCCAGGACGCCGCGGACGAGGATCTCCGGCACGGAGGCGCCCGAGGTCACCCCCACCGTACCGACGCCCTCGAGCCAGGCGGTGTCGATCTCCTTTGCGTAGTCCACCAGGTGACTGTCGCGGGCACCGGCCTGGAGCGCGACCTCCACCAGCCGCACGGAGTTCGACGAGTTCTGCGACCCCACCACGATCACCAGGTCGCACTGCGGCGCCATGGCCTTGACCGCGGTCTGCCGGTTCTGGGTGGCGTAGCAGATGTCATCCGAGGGCGGGTCGATCAGCGTGGGGTACTTCTGCTTGAGGCGGCGCACCGTCTCCATGGTCTCGTCCACGCTGAGCGTGGTCTGCGAGAGCCAGATGAGCTTCTCGGTGTCCACCGGGATCTCGAGGGCGTCGACGGACCCGGGGCCGTCGACCAGGGTCACCACGTCGGGCGCCTCCCCCGCGGTCCCCTCGACCTCCTCGTGGCCCTCGTGACCCACCAGCAGGATCTGGTAGCCCTCGCGGGCGAAGCGCTTGACCTCGGTGTGCACCTTGGTCACCAGCGGGCAGGTGGCGTCGAACGTGGTGAGCTCCAGCTTCAGCGCGCTCTCCCGCACCGCCGGCGAGACGCCGTGCGCGGAGAACACGAGGTTGGACCCGCGCGGGACCTCGTCGGTCTCGTCGACAAAGATCACGCCCTGGTCCTGGAAGGACTCCACCACGTGCTTGTTGTGGACGATCTCCTTGCGCACGTACAGCGGGGCACCGTGCGTGGCCAGGGCCTGCTCGACCGTCTCGACGGCCCGGTCGACGCCGGCGCAGTAGCCGCGCGGTTCAGCGAGAAGCACTCGCCTGGTGGCCGGTTCGGCGATCATGTCGGTCTGCTCGGTCATGACCCCAGGGTACGGTTCAGGGTGACTTTCGACCATCACGCCTCCCGGACGCCCCCGGCAGAGAGGTTCCCATGCTCCGTCCCTTCCTCCTCACCCGCGCCTCGATCGGACTCGCCGCCTCCGTGGTCGAGCACGCGGCCGCCCTCCCCGGCCGGACGGTCGAGGCCGTCGCCTCGCTGCCGACCGTCCCCGTCCGGGTGGCCGGCGGACTGGTGCAGTCGTATCTCCACGCCGGTCAGACCCTCACCGCGCTCGCCGTCAAGGGTGACAGGGTGATCGCCTCGGTCTTCCCCTCGAGGTCCGACCAGCCGGAATGGGCGACCTTCGACGAGGACCGGGCGGACCCGGACGACCGGTACGGGACCGCCTCCCCGACCGGGGGTGACGACGACCCCGACGACCCGGACGTCCCGTCAGGCCGCGTGGCCCCCCGCGCCACGTGACCACCGGATCGGCCAGGACCCCCTCCAGCCCCGAACAGCCGTGGCCGGTCCGGGTGGTCTCCGACCAGATCGCCCAGTGGATCCACCGCCTGGGGGCCGTCTGGGTCGAGGGGCAGATCACCCAGCTCAGCCTCCGGCCGGGCACGCGGACGGCGTTCCTCACCCTGCGTGACCCGTCGGTGGACAACTCGCTGACCCTCACCTGCCCGCCCAGGCTCATCTCCGAGTCCCCCGTGCCCGTGACGGAGGGCAGCCGGGTGGTGGTCCGCGGGACACCACGGTTCTACACGGGCAGAGGGTCGTTCTCGCTCCAGGTCTCGGAGATCCGGCCGGTGGGGGTGGGCGAGCTACTGGCCCGGATCGAGAGGCTCAAGCAGGCGCTGGCCGCCGAGGGGATCTTCGACCCCCGCCTCAAGCGGCCGCTACCGTTCCTGCCCACCTGCGTGGGCCTCGTCACGGGCCGCGCGAGCGCCGCCGAACGCGACGTGGTGGAGGTGGCCCGCGGGCGGTGGCCCGACGTGCGCTTCGCCATCCGCAACACCGCGGTCCAGGGACCGACGGCGGTGCCGCAGATCCTGGACGCCCTGGCCGAGCTCGACGCCGATCCCGGGGTCGACGTGATCATCCTCGCCCGCGGCGGCGGGTCGGTCGAGGATCTCCTGCCCTTCTCCGATGAGGCCCTGGTCCGGGCGATCTCCCGCTGCCGGACGCCCGTGGTGAGCGCGATCGGCCACGAGCCGGACTCCCCGCTCTCGGACCTGGTCGCCGACCTGCGCGCCGCCACCCCCACGGACGCCGCCAAGCGCGTGGTCCCGGACGTCGCCGAGGAACGTCGCCGGATCGCCGAGGCCCGCGCCCGCACCGCGCGCGCCCTCCGCGGGTGGCTGGAGCGCGAACGCCACCAGCTGGCCGCCCTCCGCTCACGACCGGTCATGGCCGACCCGCACGGGATCGTCGCCTCGCGCGCGGAGGTGGTGGCGGAGGCGCTCCGGGCGGCCCGCCGGGACATCACCAGGATCGTCCACACCGAGTCCACCTCGCTGGGTCACCTGTCGGCGCGCCTCACCACGCTCGGTCCGGCCGCGACCCTCGCGCGCGGGTACGCGGTGGTCCAGTCCGTCGCCGGGGACCACGACGGCAGGGTGGTCTCCTCGATCGCCCACGCCCCGCCCGGGTCCCAGCTGCGCATCCGGGTGTCCGACGGGGCGCTGTCCGCCGCCGTGCTCGGCTCGACCCCCGCGGCGGGACGCACCACCGCGGCACCCACCACACCGACCACCACCGAGGAGCAGTCCTGATGTCAGACGAGCAGACCCCCGTCTCCGAGCTCGGATACGAACAGGCCCGGGACGAGCTGATCGAGGTGGTCCGCATCCTCGAGGCCGGCGGCCAGGACCTGGACGCCTCCCTCGCCCTGTGGGAGCGGGGCGAGGACCTCGCCGCGCGGTGCGCCGAGCACCTCGACGGGGCGCGGGACCGGATCGACGCGGTGTTGGGCGACGACGACGAGGGCGCCGACCGCGGGAACTGAGCCCCGTCGGGCCGGGCCCGGGGTCACCGCCCCCGCGGGAGCGGCTCCGCGACCTGGACCGCCGCGGCGAGCGCCTCGAAGTCCGAGGTGGTGGCCGAGCCGGTGACCGCCACGCGGACGTCGTCCAGGTCGAGCACCCACACGGGACGGACGTCGTCCCCGGTGAGCACGGTCCACTCCCGACCGCCGATCGGGATGATGGTGCGGCCGGGCCGCGGCCCGCCGTTCAGGGACCGGAACGCGTCCTCCGGGGCGTCGGACTGGACGAGCTCGACGAAGCTGCGCTCCCCCGTCACCCACCCGACGTGGCTCGACGTGGTCCCGGCAAAGGCCTCGACGCGGCCCGAGTTGGAGGTCCACCCCTCGGGGACCTCCGGCGACCGGATGGGGAAGTCCAGACCGCGCGCGTCCTGACGCAGCGAGGCGTCGGCATCGAACTGCGGGATCGCCCCCTGCTGCGGCCCGGAGGGACTGAAGGTGCATTGGCCGGCCACGCCCGCGAAGATCCCGATGATCGCCATGAGCACCACCACGGACCAGAACATGTCGCGGTTGCCCTGCAGGATTCTCGGTTTCGCCTCGGCCACGGCTGCGAGTATCCCACCCACCCGGGGCAACTCCGGCGCGCGGCCCCCGACGGGGGCGGCGAGGTGGAACAATGGGCCATTACATCCCCCACCGTGCCGCGCGTGATCACGTCGACGCCGCGGAGCTACCCGAGGAGCCCTACGCCCCATGTCAGACGCCAAGCGCCCCGACCGAAACCTCGCCATGGAACTGGTCCGCGTGACCGAGGCCGCCGCCCTCGCCGCCGGACGCTGGGTGGGCCGGGGTGACAAGAACGGCGGCGACGGTGCCGCCGTGGACGCCATGCGCGAACTCATCGGCACCGTGGACATGGACGGGGTCGTGGTGATCGGCGAGGGCGAGAAGGACGAGGCGCCCATGCTGTACAACGGCGAGAAGGTCGGGACCGGCGACGGGCCGGCCGTGGACGTGGCCGTGGACCCGATCGACGGCACGCGCCTCATGGCGGAGGGCCGCCCCAACTCCATCGCCGTCATCGCGGTGGCCGAGCGCGGATCCATGTTCGACCCGTCCGCGGTGTTCTACATGCGCAAGATCGCGGTCGGGCCCGAGGCGGTCGGCCACATCGACCTGTCCCGGTCCACCGAGTGGAACGTCCGGTCCGTCGCCAAGGCCAAGAACATGGACGTCGGCGACCTGACGGTCTGCGTGCTCGACCGTCCCCGCCACGCGGAGCTGATCGCCGAGATCCGTGCCGCGGGCGCCAAGGTCCGGCTGATCATGGACGGCGACGTGGCCGGCGGCGTCGCCGCGGCGTCCGACGAGAGCTCGGTGGACATGCTCATGGGCGTCGGCGGCACCCCCGAGGGGATCATCACCGCCTGCGCCATGAAGTGCATGGGCGGCGAGATCCAGGGCCAGCTGTGGCCGCAGGACGAGGCGGAGCGCCAGAAGGCCGTCGACGCCGGGCTCGACGTGGACGCGATCCTCGGCACGGACGACCTGGTCAAGGGGGACAACTGCTTCTTCGCCGCGACGGGCATCACCAACGGCGACATGGTCCGCGGCGTGAGCTACCGCGCCAACGGCGCCATCACGCGCTCGCTCGTGATGCGCTCGAAGTCCGGCACCGTCCGCCACGTCGAGGCGCGCCACCGCATGGAGAAGCTCCGCGAGTTCTCGGCGGTCGACTACGGCCAGGGCTCCCAGGACGGCTGATCCCCCCGGGCCCGCCGCGCCGCCGCCCTGCAGCGCGCGGCGGGCCCGCCTACTCTGGCCGTCATGGCCGACCAGAGTGAATTCCGCATCGAGCACGACACCATGGGCGAGGTCCGGGTGCCCGCCGACGCGCTGTGGCGGGCGCAGACACAGCGCGCCGTGGAGAACTTCCCGGTCTCGGGCCGCGGCCTCGAGCGGGCGCAGATCCGCGCACTCGGCCTCCTCAAGGCCGCCTGCGCCACGGTCAACGGTCGGCTCGGGCTGCTCGACCCCGAGAGGGTCGACGCGATCGTCGCGGCCGCCGGCAGGATCGCCGAGGGCCACCTCGACGAGCACTTCCCCGTCGACGTCTTCCAGACCGGCTCCGGGACCAGCTCCAACATGAACACCAACGAGGTCATCGCCTCGGTGTGCGCGGCCGGGGGCGTCACCGTCCACCCGAACGACCACGTGAACATGTCGCAGTCCTCCAACGACACCTTCCCCACGGCCACCCACGTCGCGGCGACCGAGGTCGTGGTCTCCGACCTCGTGCCCGCCCTGCGCGTCCTGGCCGAGTCGTTCGAGTCGAAGGCCGCCGACTGGCGGGACGTGGTCAAATCCGGACGGACCCACCTCATGGACGCCGTCCCCGTGACCCTGGGCCAGGAGTTCGGAGGATACGCCCGCCAGCTCAGGGCCGGGATCGAGCGCGTGCGCGCCACCCTCCCCCGCGTGGGCGAACTCCCGATCGGCGGCACCGCCGCCGGCACCGGCCTCAACGCGCCGGACGGTTTCGGGTCCGCGGTGGTGGAGGAGCTCCGGTCGCTCACCGGGCTCGACGAGTTGAGCCTGGCCGTGGACCCGTTCGAGGCGCAGTCCGCCCGGGACGGTCTCGTGGAGCTCTCCGGGGCGCTGCGGACGATCGCCGTCTCGCTCACCAAGATCGCCAACGACATCCGGTGGATGGGCTCGGGTCCCATGACCGGCCTGTCCGAGATCCACCTCCCGGACCTGCAGCCCGGGTCGTCGATCATGCCCGGCAAGGTCAATCCGGTGCTCTGCGAGACCGTCGCGCAGGTCGCGGCGCAGGTCGTGGGCAACGACGCCGCGGTCGCCTGGGCCGGCGCGTCCGGCGCCTTCGAGCTCAACACCGCCATCCCCGTGATGGCGCGCAACGTCCTGGAGTCGGTGCGGATCCTCTCCACGTCCATGACGCTGTTCGCCGAACGCTGCATCGACGGGATCGAGCCCGACGCCGATCGGATGCGTCGGCTCGCCGAGTCCTCCCCGTCGATCGTCACGCCGCTCAACTCGGCGATCGGCTACGAGGAGGCCGCCCGGGTGGCCAAGCACGCGCTGGCCGAGGGGATCACGATCCGCGAGGCCGTGATCGCCCTGGGGTTCGTCCCCGACCCGCTGAGCCGGGACGAGCTGGACCGCCGCCTCGACGTCCTGGGGATGACGGGCCTCGACAGGCGCCGGTGACGCGGTGCCGGCCTACCCGGCCTGCTCGATCACCCGGATGGCCTGGTTCTCCAGGCGGATCTGACCGCGCTGGAAATCGGTGAAGACCGCCTCGCCGTCGACCGCCTCGTCGCTGACCGGCCAGCCGAGCGTGCCGCCGGGCCCGCCGTTGTCGTAGTAGGTGGTGAGGATCTGGCCGCGGACGATGTGCGCCCCGGTCTCCGGCGACCAGAAGACGGTCCCCGAGGCGTAGTTCTGCCTCTTCCCGCCGTCCAGGTCCTCGGCCGGGGCGACCGGGGCCTGGAGGGCGAGCGGACCGCCCTTGGCCTCCTCGTACTTGCGGAAGATGGCCATGTTGGTGGCGAACTCGTCCTCACCGATCTTCACGACGATCGGATTGTTCGCGTCCGCCTGCTCGGCCTGCGCCGACGCCTGCTCGCCACCGGACTCCTGCACGCCCCCGGGGGTCTGTTCACCGCACGCGGTCAGCGTCAGGGCGACCGCGGCGACGAGCGGGAGTGCACGAGCCAGGCTGGAGCGACGGGACATGGAATACCTCCGGGGTGAGAAGACGGTCTGGGCGCTGCGCCCGTTGGGAATCATCCCACGACCGGCCTCCTCCCGTGTGCGAGGCCTCATGCAGCGCGGATCCGGCGCAGCTCGCCGGGGAGGCTGTCGGGGTGGAACTCCTCCAGCATCGTGGTGACGAGCTCGGCGATCGCCGAGCGCTCCGAGCGGTTGAGCGTGACGTGCGCGAACAGCGGATGCCCCTTGAGCTTCTCCACCACGGCCTGGATCCCGTCGTGGCGGCCGACGCGCAGGTTGTCGCGCTGGGCCACGTCGTGGGTGAGCACCACCCTGGACCCGGTGCCCAGCCGCGAGAGGACGGTGAGAAGGACGTTGCGCTCGAGCGACTGGGCCTCGTCGACGATCACGAACGAGTCGTGCAGGCTCCGGCCGCGGATGTGGGTCAGGGGCAGCACCTCGAGGATGTCCCGGTCCATGACCTCGTCGATGACGTTCTCGCTGACCAGTCCCTCGAGGGTGTCGAACACGGCCTGGGCCCACGGGGACATCTTCTCCGACTCGCTGCCCGGCAGGTAGCCGAGCTCCTGCCCGCCCACGGCGTACAGCGGACGGAACACCACGATCTTGCGGTGCCGGCGACGCTCCAGCACCGACTCCAGTCCCGCGCACAGGGCCAGGGCCGACTTGCCGGTGCCGGCCCGCCCGCCGAGCGAGACGATGCCGATCGACTCGTCGAGCAGGCAGTCGATCGCGATCCGCTGCTCGGCGGAGCGGCCCCGAAGCCCGAACACCTCGACGTCGCCGCGGACCACCCTGAGTCCGCCGCCGTCGGTGACGCGGGCCAGGGCCGAGGACGACGCGGTCTGGACCCGGACCCCGCAGTGCACCGGGGTCTGCTCGTCCAGGCCGGCGGCGCGGGCCGTGAGCGGCGAGGCCCCGCCGTCGGAGAACAGGGTGTCCACCAGCTCCTGCGTGGCGGGGAGGTCGGTGACCCCGCTGTAGCCGGTGAGCACGACGTCCTGGGCGTGGTACTCGTCCGCGGGCAGGCCCACCGAACCGGCCTTGACCCGGAGCGGCACGTCCTTGGACACGAGGACGGTGTCGAGGCCCTCCGCGCGGAGGTTGAGCGCGCACGCGAGGATCCGGGAGTCCTCGCCGGTGTTGCGGAACCCGGAGGGCAGGATCGCCTGATCGGTGTGGTTGAGCTCCACCCTCAGGGTGCCGCCCTGGTCGGTGACGGGCAGGTCCCCGTCGAGCCGACCGTGCCGCAGGCGGAGGTCCTCGAGCAGCCGCAGGGACTCCCGGGCGAAGTAGCCGAGCTCGGGATGGTGCCGCTTGGCCTCCAGCTCCCCGATCACCGCGATGGGCAGCACCACGTGGTGCTCGGCGAAGCGGGTGACGGCCCACGGGTCAGAGAGCAGAACCGAGGTGTCGAGGACGTAGGTGCGTACGGTGTCGGTCACGGCGGACTCCTGGCCCGCGGCACCCGCGGGCGAGCTGGGGGTGGACCGGTCGGCTCAGGTCACCGGGTGGTGACGGGGCCGGGTGCCGGCCCCCTGTGAGATCGCGTGTGACGATCATCCGCTGAGACCTCCCGACGGCCGGCTTCCCCACCGACCGTTGCCCGCGACGCTACGCCCGAATCACACCGGTGTAGTTAAGTCCACGTGAATTCTGCGGGCTGCCGGCTCACAGCTTCTCGAAGGCCGCGGCAAGCCCTTGCCCGCCGCCGAGGCACATCGTCTCGAGCGCGTAGCGCCCGTCGCGCCGCGCGAGTTCGCGGGACATCGTGGTGAGGATGCGGGCCCCCGTGGCGCCCACGGGGTGGCCGAGCGAGATGCCCGAACCGTGGACGTTGAGCCGCTCGCGGTCGGCGCGCGTGAACCCGTGGCCGGCCTCCCATTCGCGCAGGCACGCGAGCACCTGGGCGGCGAACGCCTCGTTGAGTTCGATGAGGTCGAAGTCCGCCAGCCGCAGGTCAAGGTCGGCGAGCAGGCGGTCGGTCGCGGAGACGGGGCCGATGCCCATGCGCGCGGGGTGGACGCCGGTCACCGCCCAGCCGAGCGGGCGGACGTAGGCGCGCAGTCCCAGCTCGGCGGCGCGGGCCCGGGTGGAGACGATGCACACCGACGCGCCGTCGTTCTCGCCGGAGGCGTTGCCGGCGGTCACGGTCGCCGCGGGGTCGACGCGGGACCGGACGGGGCGCAGCGCGGCGAGGGACGAGGCCGTGACGCCTCGGCGCGGGTGTTCGTCGGTGGCGACGACGACGTCGTCGTCGCCCCTTCTCCCCGGGACCCGCACGGGCACGATCTCGTCGTCGAACACTCCTGCGTCCTGGGCCGCGATCGCGCGGCGTTGACTCTCCGCCGCCAGCTCGTCCTGTTCGGCCCGGGAGATCGAGTACTCGGCCCGGAGGTTCTCCGCGGTCTCGAGCATCCCGCCCTCGACCGGGTAGTCGCGCCCCCCGGAGGTCACGCGGCCGCGGGCGATGCGGTCGGTGAACTCGAGGCGGTCGCCCCGGACCCCGTCGCGCAGGCCGAGGGCGTACATCTCGCTTCCGGACATGGACTCGACACCGCCGGCGATCACCACCTCGCTGACGCCCACCGCGACCTGCATCGCGGCGTTGAGCACGGCCTGCAGCCCGGATCCGCACCGGCGGTCGAGCTGGGCACCCGGGGTGGAGATGTCCAGGCCGGCGTCGAGCGCGGCCACCCGGCCGATCGCCGGGGCCTCACCGTTGGGATAGCACTGGCCCAGTATCACGTCGTCGATCTGCGTCGGCTCCACCCCGGTGCACTCGACGAGTCCACGGATCGCGGCGGCGGCCAGGTCGGCGGCCTGCAGCGGGGCCAGCGCGCCGCCCCGCCGACCCACAGGGGTGCGGACGGGCTCACAGATCACGACGTCGGTCAGCGCGGCCGCCATCCGGGAGCCGGGCCGGGTCCCCTGCGCCGGCGGCGTCACCCGGCCTCCCTTCGCCGCGGCCGCCCGCTCACGGGACCATCAGGCGGACGGTCTCGGCCACGAGCGCAGGCCGGTCGCCGCCCTCGATCTCGACCGTCACGAGGCTGTTCAGCTGCACCCCGGAGGATCTGCGCTCGAGCGAGGTGAACTCGACCCCGGCCCGGATCCGGGAGCCGACCTTCACGGCCGCGGGGAAACGCAGCTTCTCCAGCCCGTAGTTGATCATCATCGCGAAGCCGCGGATGTCCATCAGCTCCGCGGTGAGCGCCGGCAGCAGCGAGAGCGTGAGGTAGCCGTGCGCGATGGTGGCGCCGTACGGCCCCTCGGCGGCCCGGGCAGGGTCGACGTGGATCCACTGGTGGTCGCCGGTGGCGTCGGCAAACGCGTCGACCCGATCCTGGGTGATCTCCAGCCAGTCGCTGTAACCGATGTGCGTGCCGACCGCGGCCTCGACCCGGTCGAGTCCCTCGAACACGGTCATTGAAGTCCTCCTCGTGCCACGAGTTGCGCGGCGATCACGTTGCGTTGGATCTCGTTGGTGCCCTCGCCGACGATCATCAGCGGGGCGTCGCGGAAGTAGCGTTCCACGTCGAACTCGGTGGAGTAGCCGTACCCGCCGTGGATGCGGACCGCGTCGAGCGCGATCTCCATCCCCACCTCGGAGGCGAACAGCTTGGCCATCCCGGCCTCCATGTCGCAGCGCTGACCGGCGTCGTACTTCTCGGCGGCGAACAGGGTGAGCTGGCGGGCGGCGGTGAGCTTGGTCGCCATGTTCGCCAGGTGGTGGCCGATGGCCTGGTGCTTCCAGATGGGCTGGCCGAACGACTCCCTGGACTGCGCGTAGGCCAGCGAGTCCTCGAGCGCAGCCGCCGCCACGCCGAGGGCCCGGCTCGCGACCTGGATCCGGCCGGTCTCCAGACCCTTCATCATCTGCCCGAAGCCCCTCCCCGGCTCCCCGCCGAGGATCCGGGCGGCCGGGGTCCGGTACCCGTCGAACGACAGCTCGCAGGTCTCTACGCCCTTATAGCCGAGCTTGGGCAGGTCGCGGGAGACGGTCAGGCCGGGGCCGTGCTCGACCAGGACGATCGAGATCCCCCAGTGCCTCGGCTCGGCCGCGGGATCGGTCTTGCACATCAGTGCGATGAGCCCGGCGCGACGCGCGTTGGTGATGAACGTCTTGGCGCCGGAGATCACCAGCTCGTCCCCCTCGCGGACGGCCGTCGTGGTCATGGCCTGCAGGTCCGAGCCGCCGCCGGGTTCGGTCAGCGCCATGGTCGCCCGCATCTCGCCGGTGGCGAGCCGGGGCAAGTAGGCGCGCTTCTGCTCCTCGGTACCGAACTCCGCCAGCAGCGTGGCCACGACCGTGTGGCCGCCCATGGCGCCGGCGAGGGTCATCCAGCCGCGGGCCAGTTCCTCGGTGATGCGCACGTAGCAGGGCATCGACACCGGGGTCCCGCCGTACTCCTCGGGCACGGCCAGCCCGTAGATCCCGATCTGCTTCATCTGGTCGATCCAGCGGCCCGGATACTCGTCGGCGTGCTCGACCTCGAGGACCGACGGCTTGACCTCGCGATCGATGAACGCCCGGACGGTGGCGACCAGATAGGCCTCTTCCTCGTTCAACTCCGGCACGCCCGCCCCGCTCTGCTCGTCTGGCTTCTCTCCGCTTCGACCCAATGTACGACATAATCATTCGCATGGTTATGGCCAATGCGGGCGGATCAGAACGGGAGCCCATCCAGTTCGGCGGACCCGGCTTCGACGACCTCGCGAAGGGACAGGTCTTCCACAGCCCGTCGCTGACGCTGACCGACGGACTGGCCGCCGCGCACCAGGCGATCCTGGGCGACCGGCTGCGACTGCCGCTCGACCGCACGCTGGCGGAGTCCGTCACCGGCGGGCCGATCGCGCACCCCGGACTGGTGACCGACGTCGCGATCGGCCAGTCCACCGTCGTCACGCAACGCGTCAAGGCCAACCTCTTCTACCGGGGCCTGCACTTCCACCACTTCCCCCGCATCGGCGACACCCTCTCCACCCGCACCGAGGTCGTGGGCCTCGCCCCGAACCGGGACAGGGTGGGCCGCCCGCCCACCGGCCTGGCGGCGCTGCGCATGACCACCACGGACCAGGCCGGGCGCACGGTGCTGGACTTCCACCGCTGCGCGATGCTTCCCCGTCGACCGGGCAGTAGCGCCGGAGCCGGGCCCCGGGCCGGGTCCGACGACCTGTCCGCCATCGGCACCCACAGCCCCGCCCCGTGGTCCACGCCGCCCGGCTGGAACCTCGGCGCCTACCCCTCCCTCGTCCCCGGCACCACCGGCGAGGCCCCTGCCGCCGGGACGGTGCTGCGCTCGAGCGCCGACGTGGTGTCGAGCGCCCCGGAACTGGCCCGCCTCACCCTCAACCTCGCGGCGGTGCACCACGATCACCGCGCCGCCGGTGGCCGCAGGCTGGTCTACGGCGGTCACACCATCGGGCTGGCCCTCTCCCAGGCCACGCGGATGCTCCCGTCGATCCTCACCGTCCTCGGCTGGCAGTCGTGCGACCACACCGGGCCGGTCCACGAGGGCGACACGCTCTCGAGCGACGTCAGCGTCGGGGCCGCCACCCCGCTGGCGGGCGGCGGTACCGCCCTGGATCTGCGCTCGGTGGTGCGGGCCCACCGCCCGGACGGGGACGCCGACGTCCTGGACTGGGCGTACACCGTCCTGATGCCGTCGTGACCGCGGTCCCGGGGACGCCCCGAGGCACCGGTGGCGTCAAGCGCCCGCAGAAGACGGCGCTGCTGGTGGCCAAGCAGATCGTCGAGGACATCGCCCGCCGCGGCAACACCGTGGGCGATCGGCTGCCGCCCGAGCACCTGATGCTCGAGGAGTACGGCGTCGGCCGCGGCACCCTCCGCGAATCGCTGCGCTACCTCGAGCTGCAGGGGGCGCTGACGCTCAAGCCCGGTCCCGGCGGCGGCCCGATCGTCCAGCAGCCCGACGCCGGCACGCTCGCCGCCTCGCTGAGCCTGCTCCTGCAGTTCGAGAACGCGCCGTTCTCCACGATCATGGAGGCGCGCGCGGTCATGGAGCCGCCCCTCGCGCGGCTCGCGGCGCAGCGGATGAGCCCGGAGGCGCTGGAGAGACTGCGCGCCAACGTCGGGTCACTGCGCGCCGACAGCCGCGACACCGCGGCCTTCACCGCCGGCTCGGAGCACTTCCACGCCCTCATCGCCTGGGGCTCCGGCAACGCGCTGTTCGGCTACCTCTTCGACGCGATGGTCGGCATCCTCGCCGGCGCCACCATGGGGGTCGAATACCCCAAGCGCCAGCGCGACCACACGTGCGCGATCCACGAGGAGATCTACACCGCGATCGCCGACGCCGACGCGGACGCCGCCTCCTCCCTCATGGCCCGGCACATCACCGAGCACACGACCTACCTCGAGAAACGCTTCCGCACCGCGCTGGAGCAGCCGATCCGCTGGGACCTCGGGGGCTGAGGTCGCCGACCCGCCGTCAGATGTGCCGACCGCCGGTGATCTCGAGGACCGTCCCCGTCATGTAGCTGGACATGTCGCTGGCCAGGAACAGCACGACCTGCGCCACCTCGGACGGCTCGGCGGCGCGCCCCATGGGGATCTCGGCCAGCTTCTCCTCCCACACGTGCGCGGGCATCGCCAGCGTCATGGCCGTGCGGACCAGGCCCGGCTGCACCGCGTTGACGCGCACCCCGGCGAAGGCGATCTCCTTGGCCGCCGCCTTGGTCAGCCCCACGATCCCGGCCTTGGCGGCGGAGTAGTTCGTCTGCCCCACCAGCCCGACCTTGCCGGAGATCGACGAGAGGTTGACGATCGCACCGCCGCCGTGGTCACGCATCCGGCTCGCCGCCGCACGGGTGCCGTTCCACGTGCCCTTGAGGTGGATGGCGATGATGTCGTCGAACTGCTCTTCGGTCATCTTGCGCATGGTGGCGTCACGGGTCACTCCGGCGTTGTTGACCAACACCCCGAGCGGGCCGAACGCCTCCTCGGCCACGTCGATCATCGCCTCGACCTGCGCCGCGTCGCGCACGTCGCAGTGCGCGTAGCGGGCCTTGTCGCTGCCGCCCAGTTCGACGATCGCGGCGGCGCCGGCGTCGTCGTCGACATCCCCCACCACCACGCGCGCACCGGCTTCGATGAACGCGCGTGCGATCTCCAGGCCGATCCCGCGCGCACCACCGGTGACGACAGCGGTCTTCCCCTCGAGCAGTCCCATCATCCGTCTCCTTCTGGTGTGTCGTCCAGGGCGAGGCCGAGCTCGGCCAGGATCGCCTCGGTGTGTTGGCCCAGCGCGGGCACGGCGCCCATCGCAAGCTCTACGTCTGTAAACGTCATGGGTGGCAGCAGTCCCCGTACCCGCCCGCCGGGGGTGTCCACCTCGCGCCAGCGGTCGCGGGCGGCCAGCTGCGGATGCTCGATCAACCCGGCCACATCGTTGAGCCGGGCCGCCGGCACCCCGAACTCCTCCAGCCGCCCGGCCAGCTCGTCGGAACCGTACCCCCTGGTCAGCGCGCCGATCAGCGAGTCCACCTCCGCCCGCCGCGCCACGCGCGCGATGTTGGTGCTGTACCGCTCGTCGTGGACCAGGTCGGGGCGACCCAGGACATCGCGCACCAGCGCGGCCCATCCACGATCGTTCTGGACGCCGATCAGCACCCGCCCGTCGCGCGTGGGGAACGCGTCGTACGGGCAGATCGAGGCGTGCGAGAGCCCCATGCGCCCGACCTGCCGACCCGCGTACATCCGGATGTACATGGGGTGGCCCATCCATTCGGCGGTGGCCTCGAGCATCGACACCTCGATCGTCGCGCCGCGCCCGGTCCGCTCCCGCCGCAGCAGCGCCGCCTGGACCGCCGACAGCGTGTACATGCCCGTGGCGATGTCGGAGACGGGCACCCCGGTCTTGGTGGCCTGCTCGGGCGTGCCGGTGATCGAGCACAGCCCGGATTCGGCCTGGACCAGCATGTCGTAGGCCTTGCGGTGGGTGTAGGGCCCGGCGTCGCCGTACCCGGAGATGGTGACGACGACGAGCTCGTCCCGTCGCTCGCGGAGTGCCGCCGCCCCCAGCCCGAGCCGGTCCATCGCGCCGGGGGCCAGGTTGCTGATCACCACATCGGCCCGGTCGATCAGCGCGAGAGCGGCGCCGCGGCCGCGGTCCGAGGCCAGGTCGAGTTCGATCGACTCCTTGCCGCGGTTGAGCCACACAAAGTGGGACCCCTGGCCGTGGACCGTGTCGTCGTAGGCGCGGGCGAAGTCCCCCTCCCCTGGCCGTTCGATCTTGATGACACGGGCGCCGAGGTCCGCCAGGTGGCGGGTGGCCAGGGGCGCGGCCACCGCCTGTTCCACGGCCACCACGGTGATGCCCGCCAGCGGAAGCTGGTCCTCGGGCCCCGGCGACTCGGGCCCTGTCACCTCAGCCCCTGTCACCGCGATCCCGCGCCCCGGCCGACCGCGCCGCGGACGAGTCCGCCGCCCACGATCAGCTTCTGGATCTCGCTCGTGCCCTCGTACAGGCGCAGCAGCCGGACGTCGCGGTAGATCCGCTCGACGGGGACCCCGCGCATGTAGCCGGTGCCGCCGTGGATCTGGACCGCGAGGTCGGCCGCCCTGCCCACCATCTCGGTGCAGTAGAGCTTGGCCGCCGACGGGGCGATCCTCCGGTCGCTGCCGGACACGTACGCCTCGGCGGCCTCGCGGACCAACGCGCGGCCGGCCATCACGCCGGTCTGGATCTCGGCGAGCATGGCCTGGACCAGCTGGAAGTCCCCGATCCGGGTACCGCCCTGCGTGGTGGTCACGGCGTGGGCCAGCGACTCGTCGAGCGCCCGCTGCGCCGTCCCCACCGACACCGCGGCGATGTGGATGCGGCCGCGTGCGAGCGAGGTCATGGCGGCCCGGTAGCCGGCGTCCTCGTCCCCGCCGACCAACGCCGACCCCGGCACCCGGACACCCCGGAAGGCCACCTCGGCGGTCCACGCCCCCTCCTGCCCCATCGTCGAATCCTTGGGCCCCACCGTGACCCCGGGGGTGTCGGCCGGAACGAGGAAGACCGCGATCCCGGTCCCGTCGGCGTCGGCGGGGCGCGTGCGCGCGAAGACCACGAACAGCCCGGCCAGGGGGGCGTTGGTGATGAAGCGCTTGACGCCGTCGATCACCCAGTCGTCACCGTCGCGGACCGCACCGGTCTTCAGTCCCGCGGGGTTGGAGCCGGCGCCGTCCTCGGTGAGCGCGAACGAGGCGATCACCTCACCGGAGGCGATCCGGGACAGCCACCGCTCCCTCTGCTCGTCGGTGCCGAAGCCCACGAGTACCTGGCCGGCGATGCCGTTGTTGGTTCCGAAGAGCGAGCGCATGGCCAGCGTCGTGTAGCCGAACTCCATCGCCAACTCGACGTCCTGCCGCAGGTCGAGCCCGAGCCCGCCCCAGCGCTGCGGGATGGCGTAGCCGAACATCCCCATCCCGGCCAGCCCGGCGCGGATCTCCTCCGGGACCGCGTCGGCGTCCGCGATCTCCTGTTCGCGCGGCACCACGGCCGTGCGGATGTACTCGCGGGTGGCCGCGAGAATGTCCGCGAAGTCGGCCGCCTCGACCTCCGACGCCGTGGCCCGATCCCCCATCGCACACCCTCCGACCGTGCCCCTGTTCGGGACGGCGCGCCCCGATTCGCCTGTATGCTAGCAACTATTATCATCGTTTGCGGCGACCGCCGGAGGTTTCCGATGCCCGACACCAGGCCGCTCGACGGCATCCGCGTGGTGGAGCTCTCCAGCTTCGTCGCCTCTCCCCTGTGCGGGCTCACGCTCGCGCAACTGGGCGCCGAGGTGATCCGCGTCGACCCGATCGGTGGCGCGGCCGACGTGAACCGCTGGCCGCTCGCCCCCGACGGCACGTCCATCTACTGGACCGGCCTCAACCGCGGCAAGGCCTCGGTCACGCTCGACCTGCGCTCGGAGTCGGGCCGGCAGTCACTGCGCGAGCTGGTCACCGCACCCGGTGAGGGCGGGGGCATCCTCGTCACCAACTCCGGCGGCCGCGACTGGATGAGCCACGGGACACTGTCGGCGATCCGCCCCGACGTGATCACCCTCGAGCTGCTCGGCCGCCGGGACGGCCGGCCGGGGGTCGACTACACGGTCAACGCCGCCCTGGGCTTCCCGGCGATCACCGGCCCCGGCGGCGGGCAGGTGGTAAATCACGCGCTGCCCGCCTGGGACGTCGCGGCCGGGCTCCACGCGGCGCTGGCCGTGGTGGCCGCCGTGCGCGAGCGCGAGCGGACGGGCCGGGGCCGACGCCTCATCTTGCCGCTCGACGACGTGGCGCTGGCCACGGCCGGGACGCTCGGCTACCTCACCGAACCCCAGCTCGACGGCTCCTCCCGCCCGGCAGTGGGCAATCACGTCTACGGCACCTTCGGCACCGACTTCACCACCTCCGACGGCGGCCGGTTCATGATCGTCGCCCTGACCACCCGGCACTTCCGGGACCTGGCCCGCCTCACCGGCACCCGCGAGGCCGTCGACGCGCTGGAGGCCGCCACCGGCGCCGACTTCACGGCCGAATCAGACCGCTACTCCTACCGCGAGGTCCTGGCCGCCCTGTTCGCCCGCTGGTTCTCCGCGCACACGACCGAGGAGGCGGCCCTGGCGCTCGCCGATTCCGTGGTGCTCCACGAGCGGTACCGGACCTTCGCCGAGGTCGTCGCCGAGGGCGAACTCGACGCCAATCCCTTGTTCGGCACGCTCGACCAGCCCGGAATCGGCCCCTATCTCGCGGCCGCCCATCCGGCCACCTTCGACGGCACCCACCTCTCGGCCGGCCCCGCGCCCCGCCTCGGCGCCGACACCGACCGCCTCACCTGAGGGAGAGACACCTTCCATGACGCACGAGCCCACCGCCCGGCCCGACACGCCCGTCTACCTCACCGAGGAGCGGCTGGCCATCCGCGACCTGGCCCGCGAGTTCACCGCCAGGGAGGTCCTGCCGATCGCCAACGTGCTGGACCCCGAGCGCGGCGACATCCCCGACGAGCTCCGCCGGAAAATGGCGGAGATGGGCTTCTTCGGGATCATGATCGACGAGGATCACGGCGGGCTCGGCCTGGGCGTCTTCGAGTACTGCCTGGTGGCCGAGGAGCTCGCGCGCGGCTAACTGTCCGTCTCGGGGCTGCTGGCCCGCGGCAACGGCATGGGCGGCGGGTTCACCGCCGAGCAGGAGTCCCGGCTCCTGCCGAGGGTCGCGCGCGGCGAGTGGCTGGGCGCCTACGCGCTGTCGGAGGCGGAGGCGGGCTCGGACGTCGCCAACATCTCCTGCCGTGCGGTCCGCGAGGGCGACGAGTGGGTCGTCAACGGCACCAAGATGTGGTGCACCTACGCCGACCAGGCCGACTACCTGGTGCTGTTCGCCCGCACAGACCCGAACCGCGATCCGGCCAAGCCACACCGCGGCATCTCCACCTTCCTCGTCGAGAAGGAGCGCGGGTCGTTCCCCGCCGGGATCACCGGCACCCCGGTGCGCAAGATCGGCTACTTCGGCTGGCAGACCTGGGAGCTGTCCTTCGACGACTTCCGGATCCCGGCCTCGGCGCTGCTCGGCGAGGAGGGCAAGGGCTTCTACATGGCGGTCTCCGGGCTCGAGGTGGGCCGCGCCCACACCGCCGCCCGCGCTATCGGCCTCGCGCGCGCCGCGCTCGAGGACTCGATCGCGTACGTCGCCACGCGCGAACAGTTCGGCCGCCCCATCGGCGAGTTCCAGTATCTGCGCTTCGAGATCGCCAAGATGGCCGCCGACATCGAGGCCGCCCGCCAACTCATGTACTCGGTGGCCACCGCGATCGACTCGGGCCGCCGGTGTTCCACCGAGGCCGCGATGTGCAAGCTCGTGGCCACCGAGATGGCCGAGCGCGTCACCTCCCAGGGAATCCAGATCCACGGCGGCGCCGGCTACACCACCGACTTCCAGGTCGAGCGGCACTGGCGCGACGCCCGCCTCACCCGGATCTTCGAGGGCACCAGCGAGATCCAGATGCGGATCATCTCGGACGACCTCCTGGGCCGCAGCGGCTGAGTAGGGTCGCGTCCATGAAGGCTGCAGTCTGCGTAGAAGTCGGGTCCCCGCTGGTGATCGAGGACATCCCCGTCCCCGAACCGCGCGCGGGAGAGGTGCTCGTGCACAACCACGCGTGCGGGGTCTGCCACACGGACCTGCACGTGCTCAAGGGCGAGGTCGGCTTCCCGTTGCCCGGCGTCCTGGGGCACGAGATCTCCGGGATCGTCGCCGAGGTCGGCGCGGGCGTGGCCAACGTCAAGCCCGGCGACCGGGTGGTGGGATCGTTCATCATGCCGTGCGGATCGTGCGAAAACTGCGCCCGCGGCATGGAGGACCTGTGCTCGACGTTCTTCGAGTTCAACCGGCTGCGGGGCACGCTGTACGACGGCGAGTCCCGCCTGCGCCGCGCCAACGGTGAGACGCTGTCCATGTACTCGATGGGCGGCATGGCCGAGTACAGCGTCACCCCGGCCACGGCCGTGTTCCCGCTCCCCGACCAGCTGGACCTGACCGATTCGGCGATCCTCGGCTGTTCGCTGTTCACCGCCTACGGCGCGGTGCGCAACGTGGGCGACGTCCGCGCCGGCGAGTCCGTCGCGGTGGTGGCCGTGGGCGGCGTGGGGCAGAACATCGTGCAACTCGCGGCGGTCAGTGGTGCGGAGCCGGTGATCGCGATCGATGTCGACGACGACAAGTTGGACCTCGCCCGCCGGATGGGTGCCACGCACACGGTGAACAGCTCGCGCGTCGACGCGGCCGAGGCGATCGCGGAGATCACGGGCGGCCGCGGGGTCGACGTCGCCTTCGAGGCCCTCGGGTCCGCCGCGACGACCAACCTGGCCGTGGACATCACCCGGGAGGGCGGCCGCGCCGTCGTCGTCGGGATCCCTCCCGCCGGCACCACCCTCGACGTGGACCTGGCCCGCATCGTCCGGCGCAAGATCCAGATCAAGGGCTCCTACGGGGCGCGCGCCCGGCGCGACGTGCCCGACCTCATCCGGCTGCTCGCCGCCGGCAGGCTCGACCTGGGCGAGGTGATCTCGCGGCGCGTCAGCCTCGACGAGGCCCCCGAGACCTACCAGGCGCTCGACCGCGGCGAGATCCTCGGCCGGGCGGTGGTCCTCACCGGCGGCTAGCGTCCGCCGGAACGCGTCGATCCCCGCCCCCGGATCGGGGAGCGGGGATCGACACGGTTCCTATCAAACCGGTTCCGATCAGAGCAGTTCCGATCAGAGCAGTTCGATGATGGTGGCGTTGGCCTGGCCGCCGCCCTCGCACATCGTCTGCAGGCCGTACTTGATTCCGTTCGCCTTCATGTGATGGATCATGTCGGTCATGATCCGGGCGCCGGAGCCGCCGAGCGGATGCCCGAGGGCGATCGCGCCGCCGTTCGGGTTGAGCCTGGCCGGGTCGGCGCCGGTCTCCGCGAGCCACGCCATGGGCACGGACGCGAAGGCCTCGTTGACCTCGAACACGCCGATGTCGTCGATCGTCAGCCCGGACTTCTCGAGCGCCTTGGCCGTGGCCGGGATCGGCGCGGTGAGCATGATGACGGGGTCGTCGCCGGCGAGCGTGGCGGTGTGCACGCGGGCGATCGGGGTGCAGCCGTACCTGGCGGCCGCCTCCTCGCTCATCACGAGGAGCGCCGCGGAGCCGTCCGAGATCTGGGAGGCGTTGCCGGCGCTGACCACGCCGTCGGCCTTGAACGGGGTCTTGAGGCCCGCGAGCGCCTCGACCTTCGAGCCGCGACGGATGCCCTGATCCGCGTCGAACATGCCGTCCGGGGTGGTGATCGGGACGATGTGTCCGGCGTTGACGCCGGCGTCCTGCGCGGCGGCGGCCTTCTCGTGCGAGGCCACCGCGAACTCGTCGAGCTGGGTGCGGGTCAGGCCCCAGCGCTCGGCGATCATCTCGGCGCCGATGCCCTGGTTGGGCATGATGCCATCGTAACGGCCCAGAAAATCGTCGCCGTAGGGGTTCTTGCCCATAGCCGAGCTACCCATCGGATTGCGGCTCATGGTCTCCACACCACCGGCGATCACCACGTCATGATGACCTGCCTCGACCACGGCCACCGCGAAGCTCAACGCCTGCTGCGAGGATCCGCACTGCCGGTCGATGGTCACGCCGGTGACGGTCTCCGGCCAGCCAGCGGACAGCACCGCGGTCCGGGCGAGGTCGCCGGTCTGCTCGCCGGCCTGCGTGACGCAGCCCCAGATCACGTCCTCGACGACGGCCGGGTCGATCCCCGCGCGCTCGACGAGCGCGTTGAGCACCTTGCCCGACAAGTCGGCCGGATGGACCCCGGCCAGCCCGCCGTTGCGCTTGCCGACCGCGCTGCGCACGGCCTCCACGATTACTGCACCCATGTGGTGTTCTCCCTTGTCTCGGTGGTCATGTCTCAGTCGTCCCAGCCACTTTAGTGGGACATCCTAGTATCAGCCGATGAACGGCGGTGTCCGCCTGAGCTCGCCGCGCGCGATGGTGCGGCGGTGCACGGCGTCCGGGCCGTCGACGATCCGCAGGGCCCGCGCCCAGGCGTAGAAGTACGCGAGCGGGGTGTCGCCGGAGACGCCGGCGCCGCCGTAGATCTCGATGGCCCGGTCGATCACGGCGCAGGCGACCTGCGGGGCGATCACCTTGATGGCGGAGATCTCGAAGCGGGCCTCCTTGGCGCCGACGGTGTCGATCATCCACGCGCAGTGCTGCACCTGCAGGCGCGCCTGGTCGATCTCGATCCGCGAGTTGGCGATGTGCTCCTGGACGACGCCCTGGCTGGCCAGGGACCCGCCGAAGGCGTGGCGGGACTTTCCCCGGGGCCCCATGAGCGCCACGGCCCGCTCGGGCCAGCCGGGGGGGTCCCGGGCGTGGGGGGCGCGGCCCGGCCCCCGGGGGGGGCGGCCGGGGGGCGCGGGCGGTCGCGGGTCCGGGGGGTGGCGATGTGGTGCGGGACGCCGCTGGGGGCGGCCGGCGCCCCGCCGAAGGCGTGGCGGGACTTGGCGCGGTCCACCATGAGCGCCAGGGCCCGCTCGGCCATGCCGATGGCGCGCATGGCGTGGTGGATGCGGCCCGGCCCGAGGCGGGCCTGGGCGATGGCGAACCCGGCGCCCTCCTCCCCGAGCAGGTTCGACACCGGCACGCGAACGTCGGAGAACACGATCTCGCAGTGCCCGTGCTGGTCCTGGTAGCCGAACAGCGGGAGGTTGCGCTCGATGGTCAGGCCCGGGGTGTCGCGCGGGACCAGCACCATGGACTGCTGCCGGTGGGTCTCGGCGGACTCGTCGGTCTTGCCCATGACGATGAGGATCTCGCAGCGGGTGTCGGCGATGCCGGTGATCCACCACTTGCGGCCGTTGATCACGTACTCGTCGCCCTCGCGCCGGATCACGGTCTGGATGTTGGTGGCGTCGGAGGAGGCCACGTCCGGCTCGGTCATGGCGTACGCCGAGCGGATCCTGCCCTCCTTGAGCGGCTCGAGGTACTTCGCCTTCTGCTCGTCGGTGCCGAACAGGTGGAAGGTCTCCATGTTGCCCGTGTCGGGGGCCTGCGAGTTGATGGCCTCCGGGGCGATGACGGGCGACCACCCGGTGATCTCCGAGACCGCGGCGAACTCGAGGTTGGAGATGCCGGACCACTCGGGCAGGAAGAGATTCCACAGACCGCGGCGGCGGGCCTCGGCCTTGAGGTCCTCCATGACGGGCGGGTAGGCGTTGTCGCCGTGCTCGCGCAGGTACTCCGCCCACACCGGCTCGGCGGGGAGGACGTGCTCACGCATGAACTCCCACATGTTCTCCTGCAGCTCGAGGCTGCGCTGACTGTGAGCGAAATCCATTGTGTTGTCTCCTGTCAGAGATCTCTAGTGGAGGGTCATCCCGCCGTCCACCACGAGCGTCGTGCCCGTGATGAACGACGAGGCGTCGGAGGCGAGGAACAGCAGGGCGGCGTCGAGCTCGGGCTGCAGGCCGAGCCGGCCGAAGATCGTGCGGCCGGTGATGTCCGCGAGCATCGCCTCCGGGATCTCGTCGGTCATCTCGGAGGCGAAGTAGCCGGGCGCAAGCGAGTTCACACGGATCCCGCGCCGTCCGCCCCACTGCGAGGCCAGGTCGCGGGTGAGCCCCATGACCGCGGCCTTGGTAGCCGAATAGGCGGCCTGCGGCGCGAACCCCGCGGTCAGGCCCAGGACGCTGGCGACGTTGACGATGCTCGAGCCGGGCCCCATGACGGCCGCGCACTCCTTGGCCGCCCAGAAGGCGCCGTTGAGGTTGACGTCCACGACCGAGCGGAACTGCTCGGGGGTCTCCTTGAGCGCGGGCACCGCGGTGCCGATGCCGGCGTTGTTGACCAGCACATCGATCCGGCCGTGGGCCTCCATCGCCGCGCGGGTCATCGCGGCGCAGGCCTCGGGGTCGGCGACGTCGCACGCCACGGTCGAGGCCCGCCCCCCGGCCGCGCAGAGCTCGTCGGCCAGCGCCTCGAGCCGCTCGCGGCGGCGCGCGGCCAGGACGACGGTGGCGCCGGCCGAGGACAGCGCGCGGGCGAACCCGGCGCCGAGCCCGGACGAGGCCCCGGTGATCACCGCGACGCGGCCGTCCATCCGGAAGCGGTCCAGCACGGGGAGCTCGGACTGCGGCCCGGTCCGCGGGTCGACCGGCGTCGGCGGGCCCGGGGTGGCGTCGGTCATCGCTGGGTCCCCTGCGCGGAATCGAGGATCGCGTGGCCGTGGTCGACCAGGTCGCGGATCTGCGGGCCGATGTCGCCGAAGTCCTGGCCCGCCATGTCGCCGGCCTCCGAGCGGGTGGCCACGCCCTGGGCGATCGCCGCGAACTTGAAGACAGCAAAGGCCAGGTACCACGGCATGTGGGACGGGTCGGTGCCGGTCGCCGCGCAGTAGCGGTCGAGCAGCCGCTGCGGGCCCGGCCAGCCCGGTTCGGTGGTGATGCTGGGGATGAGCGGAACCTCCGGGCCGTCCGGGTCGCCCCAGTACAGGACAGTCTGCGCGAGGTCGGCGACCGGGTCGCCGAGGGTGGACAACTCCCAGTCGAGGATCGCGAGGATCCTGCCCGGGTCACCCGGGTCCACGACGTAGTTGTCCAGGCGGTAGTCACCGTGGATGATCCGCGACGACGGCGAGGTGGGCATGCTCCGGCCGAGACGCGCCGCCAGGTCGGGCAGGCGGTCCGCGCGGACGGTGTCGGAGGCCTTCTCGGACTGTCCCAGCCACCGGCGCAGCTGACGCTCGAGGTAGCCCTCCGGGCGACCGAGGTCCCCCAGGCCGACCGCGTCCTGATCCACCGCGTGGAGTGCGACCATCGCGTCGATCTGGGCGTCCGCCATGGCCGCCTTGTCGCGGTCGGACTCGGCGAAGCCCGGCGGCAACTCGTCGCGGATGATGTGCCCGACCACCTTCTCCATCACGTAGTACGGCACGCCCAGGTCCTCGCCGGTGGTCTCGTTGAGCACCACCCGCGCGACCGGGACGCCGGTGCCGGCCAGGCCGAGCTGTATCCGCGCCTCGCGGCCCATGTCGTGCGCGCTGGGCAGCAGCTCTCCGGTCGGCGGGCGCCGGAGGATGAGCTCCCCGACGTCCGAGCGGAGGGTGAAGGTGAGGTTGGATTTGCCGCCCGCGATGAGCTCGGCGTCGAAATCCGCCCAGGCGTCGTCCCCCGTGGCCTCGGCGATCTTCGGGCCCACCACGTCGGGGCGGAGCAGCTCGTCCAGCGGGAGGTCGGGCCTGTCGTCCTGCGCTGACATCTGCTTCTCCTCGTGGCGGGCTCACCGAGCCGAGCGATCGTTCGGTCTGTACCCTGGAGTGTGGCCCAGGACACCAGTCGGGGTCAAGCCCGGCGCCCCGGACGACGCGCCACTACCCGAGGGGTGAGGTGCATGACGCCGACGGACTGGCGGGACCCCGGGCCGGACCCGCTGCCTCCGGCGCTGCGGGCGGCCCTCGAGGTGTTTGCCCGTCACGGGTACCACGGGGCGTCCATCCGGACGATCGCCGACGCCGCCGGCCTCTCGGTTCCGGGCCTGTACCACCACTTCCCGTCCAAGCAGGCGCTCCTGCGCGCGGTGGCGGAGTCCACGATGACCGAGATGCTCGAGCTCACCGCCGCGGCCGCCGAGGACGCCGGGGACGACCCCGCCGCCCGGTTCGACAACATCGTGGAGTGCCTGTCCCGATTCCACATGGCCCGGCGGGACCACGCCTTTGTCGCCTCCACCGAGATGCGGAGCATGGAACCCGAGGCCCGCGCGCGGCACGTCGCTCAGCGGGACGCCCAGCAGAAGATGATCGAGGACGCCATCCGGGCCGGAGTGGAGTCGGGGGCGTTCGAGTGCGCACACCCGTCGGATGCCGCCCGGGCGGTGGCCTCCCTGTGCGTGTCGATCGCGTCCTGGTACCGGACGGACGGCCCGCTCTCCCCCGACCAGATCGTTCGGCGGCACCTGGACTTCGCGCGCGGCATGGTGGGTGCCGGGCGGGGTTGAGTGACCCTCGCGGCCGGGCCCGCCCGCCGCTCAGCGGCGTCGGCTGCCCCGGCCCCCCGACGCCGTACCCCGCTCACGGGCGCGCGCGGCCTTGGCCGCCGTCTTCTGCCTGGCGTTGAGCTTCTCCCTCGCAGGCTCCGCCCCGCCGCGCGTGGTGGCGGCGGTGCGCCCGCGGACGATGCCCACGAACTCGTCGATCAGCTCGTCCCCCTCGCGCCGGGGCGACCACGCCACGCCCATCCGGGTGGCCGGCACGCCCTCGAGCGCTCGGACGACCACGTCGCGCCGGCTCAGCGACCGCGCGTACGGCAGCGGCAGCACCAGGAGCCCGGCCCCGGCGGCCACCAGGTCCACCGCGGCCGACACCTCGTCCGGGCTCGCGGCGATCGCGTCCACCGGGTCGAGCCACCGCTCGCCCGCGAGATCCGCCACGGCCAGCGTCTCGAACGCGACCAGCTCGTGGTCCTTGCCCGCCAGCACCGCCATCGTCTCGGTGTACAGCGGCACCCGGAGCAGCCCGGGCGGGGCCGCGCGCGGGGCATCGTCCGGCTCACGGAGGAAGATCACGTCGACGCCGTCGTCGCCGGCAGCCTCGGCCAGCGCCGACCGGGGGTCCCCCATCCGCCGCGCCGCGATCGGCACGTCGGGGTGGCGCTCGCGCCACCGGGTGAGCCATTTGTCGGGCTGCACGCCGGGGACGTAGCCGATGGCCAGGCGGCGGGGCCCCGGGCCGCTCTCATCAGTCACCCCACTAACCTAGCGCGCACCCGACTGAACCCGATTCGGGATTCGCCGCCGGGCGGCGGCCCGGACCGCTACCGTGCGAGTCGCCGGGACGACCGGCCCCACCGTTCACAGGAGGACCCATGACCCACGTGTTCCACGGCGTCGACGAGTTCCGCGCGGCCGCCGGCCTCGACCTCGGGGCGGGCGAGTGGTTCACCGTCACCCAGGACCGCATCGACGGCTTTGCCGACGTCACCGAGGACTGGCAGTGGATCCACGTCGATCCGGAGCGGGCGGCCGCGTCCGACATGGGCACGACGGTGGCCCACGGCTACCTCACCCTGTCGCTCGTCCCGCGCCTGAGCTCCGCGCTGTTCACCTTCGAGGGCGTCGGCCGCGCGATCAACTACGGGCTCGACAAGGTGCGATTCCCCTCGTTCGTGCGCCCGGGCGACCGGATCCGTGCGCGCGGGCGGGTCGCGTGGACCCGCGACGCCTCGGCCGGCGGGGTCCTCGGGTGCGTCCACTACTCCATCGAGGTGGAGGGCAGAGACACGCCCGCCTGCGTGGTCGAGGCGCTCATGGTCGCGTTCCCGCCGGAGGCGTGAGGGAGCGCTGCTGAATCCACTTCAGTTCAGCTATTGTGGGCGAGTACCTCACGTCACCGCGGGAAAGGGCTGGACACATGAAGCGTTTTGAGGACCGGGTCGTACTCGTCACCGGCGCCACGGGCGGAATCGGCACGGAGATCTGCGGCAGGCTCGCCTCGGAGGGCGCCGTCGTCGTCGTCGCCGACCTGCCCGGCACCCCCCTGGACCGGGTCGCCTCCTCCCTCCCGCCCCGCCCCCACCTGACGGTGGAGCTCGACGTGGCCGCGGAGGACCAGTGGGCCGCCGCGGTCGAGCGCGTCATGGACGCCCACGGCCGGCTCGACGCGCTGATCAACAACGCGGGGATCGGCAGCCTCAGGTCGCTGGAGGACGAGACCCCGGAGCACTGGCAACGCGTGATCGACGTCGACCAGACCGGGGTGTGGCTGGGCATGAAGCACGCCGGCGCCGCGATCGAGCGCACCGGCGGCGGCGCGATCGTCAACGTGTCCTCGATCCTCGGCACCGTCGGCGGCTTCGGGAACAGCTTCGCCTACCACGCGGCCAAGGGCGCGGTGCGGACCATGACCAAGAACGCGGCGATCCACTGGGCCACCAGGGGCGTCCGCGTGAACTCGCTGCACCCGGGATTCATCGAGACGCCCCAGCTGCTCGAGCGCTACGAGGGCAGCGAGCGACACCGCGGCATGCTCGCGGGAACCCCGATGGGCAGGCTCGGCACCCCGGCGGAGATCGCCGGCTGCGTGGCGTTCCTCGCCAGCGACGACGCCGGGTTCATGACGGGCAGCGAGGTCTACGCGGACGGCGGCTGGACGGTCCGCTGAGCCGCCGCCGGGGGGTCAGGCGGTGACGTACCTCGCCACGCCCTCCGGCGACACCTCGTCCACGGCGAGGGAACCCCTCGCCACCAGGACGTCGAGGTGCGCCATGGTCTCGCACGTCGCGATCATCCGGTTGAACCCGTCGAGGGAGGCGAACGACCGCTCTCGCCGGGTCCAGGGCAGCCCTTCGGCCACCTCCAGGCCGGTGGCACCCTGCCGCGCGGCCACCCGCGCCCGCGTGGCCGCCAGTCGCTCGTCGTGGTGGGCCAGGAGCTCGCGGGTCCGGCCGTGCACGCTGCCCCCGACCGCGCCGTGCGCGGGGAGCATCTCGGAATCGGGGCGCCCCAGCATCGCCTCCAGCGAGGCGAGGTAGTCCCCGAGCGGGTTGTCCCACCCACCCAGCTCGAAGCCGATGGACGGCGAGATCCGCGGCAGGACGTGATCCCCCGTGAAGGTGACGCCCAGCCGGTCGTCGGAGAAGACCAGGTGACCCTTGGTGTGGCCCGCGGTGCGCAGCGCCTCCATGCGCCTGCCGGCCACGGAGACCTCACCCTCGGCGGTCCACTCGTCGGGCATCTCCCAGTCCGGCTCCTCCCACGGTTCGGTCAGCGCGTCGAGGCGGGCGGCCTGGGCGATGTCGCCGGCCCCCGCCCGCCCGAGCTGAACCAGGGAGTCCACCGGCACCCCGCTGCGCAGCCGCCGCAGGGCGACGAGCCCCGGCCGCTCGGCGCGACCGAGGTGCACCCGTGCCCCGACCCGGCGCCGCAGCTCCGGCCCCATCGTGTAGTGGTCCCGGTGGATGTGGGTGACGTGGACGTCGGTGATCTCCTCCAGTCCCACGTCGATCGAGGCGAGTCCGTCGCGGAGGATGTCGAGGTTGCCCGGAACGTTCCAGCCCGCGTCGATGAGCGAGACGCCGGCCGGCCCCTCGATCACGTACACGTTGATCGCCCGCAGCCCGTCCCCGGGCATGGGGAGCGGGATCCGGTGGACGCCCTCGACCACCCTGTGGCACCCGACGTCGGCCCAGTCCGAGCCGGACCCGCCCGTGCCCGACGCCGCCGTCACGTGTCCGAGACCATGACCTGTTCTTCGCCCATCACCATGATGGCGCGACCCCCCATGGAGCCGACGTGCTCCGCGGCCTTCGCCCACTCCGGGCTCTCGAGCATCGCGTCGTATGCCTCCTTGGAATCAAAGCTGAGGACCGACACCCCGTCCCAGCCGAGCGAGTGCTTGTTCCCACCGGTCTCCTTGACCGCCGTGTGCGACCAACGCCGCAGGCCGGGCAGCGGGTAGGTCACCTCGGCGTGCTCGCCGCGCCACCACTCGATGAACTGGTCGTGGGTCCACTCACTGGGCTTCGACGCCATCACGATGAGGTTGTACATGGGTCCTCCATAGTTGATTTCAGAAAAAGAACAGCGCTAGTGCACCAGCCGCAGGCACGCCGCCGTGACGGACTCCGAGACCTCCGACAGCTCCCGCCCGCCACCGGGGCGGTACCAGTTCCACACGGAGTTGATCAGCCCGAGCACGAACCGCCCGAGCTCGACCTCGTCGCGCCGCGGGAAGTCGCCCGAGGCCATGCCGCGCTCGAGCAGGCCGCTCCAGTCCCGCTCCACGACGCGCACCAGCTCGCGGGCGCGGATCCGCTCCTGTTCCTCCCGCTCGGACGAGCGCGGGGTGGCGAGCATGTCGATGTGGTGCAGCAGGATGCGCGCCTGGAGCGCCTCCGCCTCGGTGATGTCGTAGGCGCTCGCGATCGCGGCCCGCAGGGCGCTCTCGGAATCCGCGGCGCCCTCGACGGCGGACGAGAACCTCTCGTGGTACCGCGTGAGCTCGTTGCCCATGATGGTGAGCAGGCAGTGCGCCTTGGACTCGAAGTAGTGGTAGAGGGCCGTCTGACCGATCCCCACGTCTCCGGCGATGGTCGCCCACTTGGTGTGCTCGTAGCCGACGCTGCCGAAGTTGGCCACGGCCGCCTCGAGGATGTCCTTACGCTTGGAGCGCGGTCCCTCGGTCTTGGTGATGGTTGCCATGGGAGTCCCCCGATCTAGTGGTTATTCGTCCAGATTAAACACAAGTGAGTTCAACTCACACCCGTACCCGCAGGCCGGCGGCGGGCGCACGCCCGCTCCCCTCCGCACTCATTCCTCACCGAACAACTCCGCGGCCAGCGTGGCAGCGCTCTTCCGGTCGAGTTTGCCGACGCGCGACTGCGGCAGGGCGGAGACGGACCGGACGAACTCCGGCCACTTGAACTTGGGGAAGTCCGCGGCCTCGAGGTGGGCGCGGATCTCGTCGAGGCCCAGTGCCTCACCCTGGGAGACCACCAGCGCGGCGGCCCGCTCGCCCAGCACCGGATCGGGCACCGGCACCACGCACACCTGGTGGATCCCGGGGATCGCGGCCAGCGCCGCCTCCATCTCGTTGATGTCGATGTTGCGTCCGCCGCGGATGATGAGGTCCTTCTCGCGGCCACGGATGCTCACGCTGCCGTCCTCGTGCAGGACGGCACGGTCGCCGGTGACGAGGAACCCGTCCTCGGTGACGTCGGGCGCGACCGGCACCCCGTCGCGCGCGTAGCCGACGAACATCGACGGGCCCCTGACCTGCAGGGAGCCGAGCTCACCCGGGCCGAGCGGCTCGCCGCTCTCGTCCACGACCCGCGACTGCGTCCCCGGGAACGGGCGGCCGTCCCGGCCGAGCCGGGTGTCCACGTCGTCACCCGGCAGCGGCGTGGTGTGGCCGAGGCACTCGGACATGCCGAAGACCCTCAGCATCGTCGTGCCCAGCCTGACCTCCGCGTCGTGCAGGGCCTTCTGGTTCATCGGACCACCACCGACGGTCATCGCGCGCATCGCGGTCAGCGACCCCTCGGACCCGTCGACCAGGGTGAGCTGCAGCGCCATGGTGGGCACGAGCATCGTCCACACGACCCGCTGATCGCGCAGCAGGGCGACGGCGGTCTCGGGGTTCCACTTGTCCAGCGCGACCATCGCGCCGCCGAGCATGGTGGGCAGGTACATGCCGAAGCAGATCGCCGCCGCGGAGGACAGCGGGACGAGCGCCCCGACGGCGTCCCCGGACTCGAGGCCCACCGCGTCGATGGTCGACCGTCCCGCGTACCGCAGCGAGTCCTCGCTCTGGATGACGCACTTCGGACGACCGGTGGAGCCCGAGGTCATGGCGGCCACCACCCCCCCGCGCCACCGCTCGACACCCGCGGATCCGCCGTCGGGACGCCCTGAGACCGACCAGCCCTCAAGCGCGGTGCCGGCCGGCACGTATCCGTGGTCGGAGAGCCCCCACACCTCGGCGGTGGCGGTCGGTGCCACCACCACGTCGGGCTGCAGGTCCTCGGCGGCGATGTCGAACTCCGACCGCGTCGCGTGCCCGCTCATCACCGCGAGAAGTCCGCCGGTGAGCCCCACGGCCACGGCCGCGGAGACGGTCCGCCACGAGTTGTCGGCGCGGACCAGGACGGTGGCCGGCCCGTCCGCCGCCGCCTGCAGCACGTCGGCGAGTTCCCGGGCCTGCCGCAGCACCTCCGCGACGGTGTGCGTGCCCTCGCCGTCGACCACGGCCACGGCGTCGGGCGTGCGGGACGCGCGCTCGAGGACGTCCTGTGCGAGCTGCTTCATTGACGTACTCCTTGTAGTTTCGTGATCCGGTGGGTCCCCGGGCGCCGAGTGAGACGACGCCGTGTCCGCCCTAGGGGACGACGACGAGGCGGCCGGACGCCCGGCCGTGGCGCAGGTCCTCGTAGGCGCGGGGGACCTCGTCCAGGCTCCGCACCTCCACGACGGCCGACAGCCCCCCGGACGCCGCGAGGTCGAACACCTCGGCGAGATGATGGCGGGGACCCCAGAACGGCGCGGCGCCCCGCCAGCCGCGCGGGACGGAGCCCTGCTTGTCCACGGTGAGTCGACCGCCGGCCGACCCGACCACGGCGAGTGCGCCTCCGGTCGCGAGCATGGACGGGCACGCGTCGATCGTGGCCTGCGCGCCGACGAAGTCCAGGATGAGATCGGCCCCGGACCCGTCCGAGAGGCGCTCCACCAGGGCGCGCGCCTCGTCGACCGAGGCGACCGCGTGATCCGCCCCCAGCGTGAGGCCGAGCTCCCTGGCGCTCTGCCGGGTATCGACGGCCACCACGACCTCCGGCGACCGGTCCCTCAGCACCTGTAGCGCGAGGTGGCCCAGTCCGCCGATGCCGATGACCACGACGATCGCCCCGGACACCTCGACCGGTTGTGAGACCACGGCGTGGTAGGCGGTGAGCCCGGCGTCGGTCAACGGGGCGAGCGCCGGTCCGGCGCCCGGGTCCACGGGGACGAGGTGCCGGGTGGCGGGCACGAGCATGTACTCGGCCAGCCCGCCGTCGTATCCGGTCCCGCCGCCGATCGGCCCCCGCAGGTCGACGCAGTAGTTGTCCCGGCCGCCGCGGCACTTGCGGCAGGAGCCGCACGACCACACGCCGTGGACGCCGCACGTGCGGCCGATCCACTCAGAGTCGGACCGGTCCCCCACCGCGACGACCGTCCCCACCACCTCGTGTCCGAGGGTGAACGGCAACTCGTAGGGCAGGACGCCCTCGGCGGCGTCCATGATGTGGAGGTCCGAGTGGCACAGACCGGCCGCGTCCACCTTGAGCAGGACCTCGCCGGGCGCCGGACGGGGAACGGCCACCCTGTCGAGGGTCGGGCCGCTGCCCCACGCGTGGAGGCGCCATGCCCGCATGGTCGCGGGCGGTTCCCCGGTGACCCCGGCGGGCGCGGCGGCACTCATCGGGCGGTCCACCCGCCGTCCACGGTGAGGACGTGTCCGGTCACGTAGCTGGACGCGTCCGACGCGAGGAACAGCACGGCCCCGTCGACCTCGCCGGGGCGTCCGCCGCGGCCGAGCATCGAGTTCCGTCGGACCCAGCCCGCGGATTTGTCGTTGGTGAACAGCCCGTCGGTCATCTCGGTGTCGAACCACCCGGGAACCACCGCGTTGACCCGCACGCCGCGGCGTCCCCACTGGCCGGCGAGCTCCCGCGTCGTCCCGATCACGGCGGACTTGCTCGCCGCGTAGCCCGCGCCGCCGATCGGCGCGGTCGACACGAGCCCCACCACGGAGGAGATGTTGACGATCGACAGTCCCCGGTCCTCCGGGAGGGCCTTGACCGCGGCCACCGAGAGATGGAAGCCCGAGGTCAGGTTGACGCGCAGGATGTCGTCGAACTCCTCCGCGCTCTCGGACAGCGCGTCCGGCGGACCCGGACGGCCGGCGTTGTTGACCAGGATGTCGATCCCGCCCGTGATCTGCGTCGCGGTCGAGATCAGCCGCTCCCGATCCCCGGGGACGGTGATGTCGCACTCCACCGGGACCAGCCCCGGCAGGTCCGCCGCGAGCGTCTCGAGGCGGTCCGCGCGCCGCGCCGCCGCCACGACCGTCGCCCCGGCCGCCGCCAGGGTGCGGGCGAACCCGTCACCCAGCCCGGAGGAGGCGCCGGTGACCACGGCGACCTTGCCGGTGAGATCGAAGAGCTCCGCTGGGGTGGGCATCAGTACACCGCCGTGCGTCCGCCGTCGACCGGGATGATCGCGCCGGTCGTGTAGCCGGCCTGGTCGGAGGCCAGGTGCACGACCATGCCCGCGATCTCCCGGGGATCACCCAGGCGCCCCGCCGGGAGGCGGTTCACGACCAGGCCCAGGAACTCCGAGTCCCAGTCCGCCGCCATGTCGGAGGCGAACGCCCCCGGCATGACGCAGTTGACCCGCACCGTGGGCGCGTACTCCTGGGCAAAGGCCCGGGTGAGCGCGTTGAGCCCGTTCTTGGAGGCGGCGTAGGTCGCCTCGGGCGGGCTCGGGCGCTCGGCGCCGATGCTGGAGATGTTGATGATCGAGCCGCCGCCGGCGGAGACCATGCGATCTCCGGCGACCGCCATGAGGCGGAAGGGCCCCTTGAGGTTGACGTCGATGGTCTTGGAGAACAGCGCCTCGGAGACCTCCAACGCCGACGGCGCCAGCGGTGCGATCCCGGCGTTGTTCACCACGATGTCGATCGATCCGTGGTCGGCGACGATCTTGTCCACGGCGGGTTCGATGGCGTCCCAGTCCCCCACGTGGAGGGCGAGCGGGTACGCCGCGGTGCCCGTGGCGGCCGTGATCTCCGCCGCGACGGCCTCGCACTGATCGGCCTTGCGGCTGGAGACGATCACCGTGGCGCCGGCCTCGGACAGCGCCAGCGCCATGGCCTTGCCCAGGCCGCGGGTGGCGCCGGTGACCAGCGCGACCTTGCCGTCGAGAAGTCGGGTGGGGGTGCTCATCGCGCGGCCTCCGTCGAGGGGGTGTACTTCTTCAGTTCCAGTCGGGCCATGGTGCGCAGGTGGACCTCGGTGGGTCCGTCCGCGATCTGCAGGGCGCGGGTCAGGGCGTAGAACCGGCCCAGGACGGTGTCGTCGCTGACCCCGGCCGCACCGTAGGTCTGCACGGCGCGGTCGACCACCCGGTGGGCGGTCTCCATCGCGGCGACCTTGATCGCGGCGACCTCCATGCGGGCGGCGGCGTTGCCCTGGGTGTCCATGAGCCAGGCGGCCTTGAACGTGATGAGCCGGATCTGATCGATCTCCACGCGGCTGCGGGCGATCCACTCCCGGACCACGCCGCGCTTGGCGAGCGGCTCGCCGAACGCGACGCGGTCGGTGGCTCGCTGGCACATCATCTGCAGCGCCCGCTCGGCGATGCCGATCGCGCGCATGGCGTAGTGCATGCGGCCGGGCCCGAGGCGGCCCTGGGCGATCTCGAATCCGCCGCCCTCCACGCCGAGCATGTTGGACGCCGGGACCCGGACGTCCTCGAAGAGCACCTCGCCGTGGCCCAGCCGGTCGTGGTAGCCGAACGTCGGCAGGTCGCGGACCACCGTGACACCCTCGGCGTCGGTCGGGACGAGGATCATCGACTGCTGGCGGTAGGTCGACGCGTCGGGGTCGGACTTGCCCATCACGATCATGAGCTTGCAGTCCGGGTCGAGCACGCCCGAGGCGTACCACTTGCGACCGTTGATCACGTACTCGTCGCCGTCACGGATGACGCTCGTGCACACGTTCGTGGCGTCCGAACTCGCCACCTCGGGCTCGGTCATGGCGAACGCCGACCGGATCTCGCAGTCCAGCAGCGGCCGCAGCCACTGCTCCTTCTGCTCGGGGGTGCCGTAGAGGGCGAGGATCTCCATGTTGCCGGTGTCGGGGGCCGAGCAGTTGATCGCCTCGTTGCCGATGAGCGAGCGACCGACGATCTCCGCCAGCGGCGCGTACTCGAGGTTGGTCAGGCCGGCGCCCAGGTTGTCGTGGGCCATGAAGAGGTTCCACAGTCCCTGGTCGCGGGCGGTGGCCTGCAGGTCGCGCATGACCTGGGGCTGCTCGTGCGGGTTCTCGTTCGCGGCGATCTGGGCGTTGTAGACGTCCTCGGCCGGGTAGACGTGTTCGTCCATGAACACGTGAAGCTTCTCGGCGAGCTCCGCCGTCCGCGGGGAATACGCGAAATCCATGGTTCTCTCGTTTCTCGGGTGTCGCGTCAGGCCAGCCGGTCGAGGCCGGTGACGATGAGCTGGCGGATGGTGTCGGGCAGGAGCTCCTGCGCCGGGTCGTGGTGTCGTCCCTCGCGGTGGCGCCGCAGGTTGTGCCCCATGATGGCCGCCATCTTGAACCTGCCCAGGGCGTCGAACCAGGTGAAGTCGGTGAGCGGGCCCGCCGCGGCGCTGTAGATGTCGATGAGCTCCTCCGCCGCAGGCAGACCGGGGACCTCGCGGCCCACGCCGGGGAAGTTCGAGCCGTCGGCAAACACGAGGAACCACCCGAGCTCGACGCGCGGGTCTCCCGGGCTCCAGATCTCCCAGTCGATCAGGGCGGCCGGCTCGGTTCCCTCGCTGAGGATGTTGCCCAGCCGGTAGTCGCCGTGCACCAGGACCGGCGCGACGGCGTCGGGGATCGCGGCGGTGAGCAGGCCCTCGAGCCGGTCCGCGTCGGGGACGAGCTCGGGCGGGACCGCGCCCATCGTGCGGACCCAGCGCGCGAGCTCGTCCCCCGGGGAGAGCACCTCGCCGTCGACGGGCAGGGTCTCCAACGGCACGGCGTGGAGCGCGGGGAGGATCTCCGCGGCCCGCCGCATTCGCGCGGCGGCCAGTGGCGGGTCGACGGCCGGGTCGTCCAGGACCGGCTCGAGGGACTCCCCGCGCACCAGGTCCATCGCGAACCACGCCGGGGACTGCTCGTCGGTGGCCCGGATGCCGGGGACGGGGACGGCGGTGTCGGCGAGCGCGGACATGATCCTGGCCTGCCTGAGCATGTCGTGCCGCCCGACGGACTTCTGGCCCGGCGGCACGGACTTGATGACGAACTCCTCGGCCCCGCCCGCGATGCGGTAGGTGAGGCCGGAGTGGCCGCCCAGCATGGGGTCGAGCGGACCGAACGGCCCCTCCACCCCCTGCGCCTCGAGGCCGGTGATCACCCGGTCGCGCAGCTGCGCCTCATGGCTCGTCGTGGTGTCGGTCGTCTCGCTGGTCGTCATGGTCGTGGCTCCCGGGGAAGACCGAGCACGCGCTCGGCGAGGATGTTGTGCTGGATCTCGTCGGTGCCGCCCGCGATGCGGTAGCCGGGGGCGCCGAGGACGTGTTCGGTCCACGCCCAGGTCCCCCACTCGTCGCCGCGGAGGGTCAGGTCGGGCCCGAGCAGGAGCCGGACCGTCTCGGAGGTGCGGGCCATGGTGTCGGTGGCGAGCAGCTTGCCCACCGAGGCCTCGGGGCCGGGTTCGCGCCCGGCGCCGACCGCGGCGGCCACCCGCATGCCCACGAGCCGCTGGACGAAGCTGCGCGTGACGAGGTCGGCGACCGCGTCCCGTTCCAGCGCGTCGAGCTCGCGTCCGGCGTTGCGGGCCAGCTCGACCGCCTGGTCGGCGTTGTCCAGTCCCAGGTTCCCGGAGTCCAGGCGTTCGGCGGCCAGGACGGTGAGGGCGACCTTCCACCCCTGCCCGACCGGGCCCAGCCGGAAGGAGTCGTCCAGCTCGACGTTGTCGATCAGGACCTCGTTGAACGAGGTCCCACCGGTCATCTGGCGGATGGGGCGGACGGTCGCGCCCGGGGCGTCCATGGGGACGATGAAGACGGTGAGGCCCTGGTGTTTGGGCACGTCCGGATCGGTGCGGCACACGGCGACGCCGTAGTCGGACACCCGGGCGCCGGAGGTCCACACCTTGGAGCCGTTCAGCACCCATCGACCGTCCTTCTGCACCGCCCGCGTGCGGACGGCGGCCAGGTCGGAACCCGCCTCGGTCTCGGAGAACAGCTGGCAGGCGATCAAGTCGGTCCGCAGCATCGCGCTGACGTACTCCGCGCGCTGCTCCGGGGTGCCCCACTGCGCGATCGTCGGGGCGATGAGCTGCTGGGTCACCGGGAACATCTCGGTGCGCTGCGGGAGGTCGTAGTCCGCCTCCAGACGCCGGAAGGCGAGGTCGTAGGAGATCGGCAGGTCCCGGCCGCCGTACTCGGACCCCCAGGTCAGGGCGCCGAACCCGGCGTCGAACTTGGCCTGCTCGTAGGAGCGCCTGCGGTCGGTCTCCTCGCGTTCCTGCTCGGCGGTCCAGTTCTCGAACACCACGACGGCGTCCGAACCCTCACCCCAGGGCCGGGCCTGACGGGGGCTCGCCACCGTCCCGAGCCACGTCCGGGCCGCATCGAGGAAGCTCCGGAGTCCGTCGGTCTGCTCCGTGGTCGAGCCGGTCATCGCCGACCTCCTTCCAGGACCGTGCAGGCGCTGATCCCGGGCGCGCCGTACACGTGGGTGAATCCGAGCCGCGGGTCGCCGGGGACCTGGCGGGCGCCGGCCTCCCCGCGCAGCTGCGTGACGATCTCGTGGATCTGCCGCAGGCCCGAGGCGCCGATCGGTTCGCCGTTCGCCAGGCAGCCGCCGTCGGTGTTGACCGGGAGGCGTCCGCCGATCTCGGTCTCGCCGCGTTCGAGCATCCCCTCCTGCTCCCCGTCCTCGCAGAACCCGCACTCGGCCAGGTGCATGATCTCCGCGCCGGACTCGGTGTCCTGGAGCTGGGCCACGTCGATGTCGGCCGGGGACACGCCCGCGGTCTCGAACGCGCGGCGCGCCACCTCGGTGCTCACGCTGCTGGGCTCGCCCTGGCCCTGGACGGACGGGGCGAAGACCTCGAAGCTGCCGAAGGGCCGGGTGCCGGTGGAGACCGCGCGGACGGAGACCGCGCGGCCGCCCATCCGGGCCGCGACCGACTCGGAGGCGAGCAGGATCGCCGCCCCGCCCTCCCCCGGGTTGCAGAACATGAACTGGGTGAGCGGGTCGTTGACCATCGGGGATCCCGCGATCTCCGCGAGGGTCTTGGGATCGCGCCGCCAGGCGTTCGGGTTGAGCCCGCCGTTGCGGTAGGCCTTCTCCGCGACCCGGGCCAGCGTGGTCTCCGAGATGCCGTGGAGGGCCATGTAGCGGGTGATCTTCATGGCGAAGAACTGCGTGGTGACCATGAGCCCGTGGGTGCCGTAGCCCTCGGTGAGGCCCCAGTCCCCGGGCTTGGGGTCGAACGCGCCGCGGGGGTGCTTGTCGAACCCGACGGCCAGGGCCACCTCGGCCGCACCGGAGCGGATGGCGTTGATCGCCGAGACGAGGGCGCTGCCGCCGGTCGCGCAGCCGTTCTTGACGTTGGTGAAGGGGATGCCGGTCAGGCCCAGGTCCGCGACCAGGGTGTCCGCCAGCCCCGAACTGTCGCTGCCGCCGAAGGCGACCTGGACGTCGGACCACTGCAGGCCGGCGTCGGCGAGCGCGGTCCGGATGGCGGTGACGGCCATCTGGCGACCGGTGACCCCGTCCTGGCGGCCGAACTTCGACAGCCCGGCGCCGACGATGTGCACGTCCGACATCAGACCTCCTCCTCGTTCGTGGTGGTGGTGGCGAGCGCGAAGCTCGGCACCGGATCGGACTCGACCAGGACCACCTCACGGCCGATCAGCTCGATCGGCGAGGTGCCGTCCAGCAGGGCCTCGACCTTGACGCCCTCGGGGAGGGCGACGTAGCCGACGGCGTAGGGGCGGAAGCCCCCGGCGGGCGGCACGTACGGCGGCGACTTGGGCGGGAACCGCTGGATGGTCGCGGTCCACACCGTGCCGGTGGTGGACAGGTCGATCTCGGTGGTCTCGGACCCACCGCAGCGCTGACAGCTCACGGAGGCGGGAAACGCCACGGTCTCGCAGTGCAGGCACCGACTCCCCCGCAGCCGCGGTGAGAGGTTCTGGTTCTCGGTCATCGTGTGCACTCCTGGTTCCGTAGACGTTTCCCGCTCCGTGATCAGACCGTCAGATCAGCGGCCGACCCACTTGGGCTCGCGCTTCTCGAGGAACGCCTGGACGCCCTCCTTGCCGTCGGCCGACTGCAGCGAGTTGCCCACGGCGAAGTGCTCCATGATCATGAGCGACTTGATGTCGGCGTCGAGGCCCTGGTTCACGGCCATCTTGGTGAGCTTCATCATGAACGGGCTCTTGTCCGTGAGCTGCCCGATGAAGTCCTCGACGCACTCGTCGAGCTTGTCGGCCGGGGCCGAGTCGTTGATGAGGTCGAAGTCCTTGGCCTCCTTGCCCGAGAGCAGCTTGCCCGTGAGCATGAGCTCCTTGGTCTTGCGCAGGCCGATCATCCGCGGGAGGCGGTAGATCGGGCCGGCGCCGCCGAACAGGGCGCGACGGATGTGGAAGTCGCCGATCTTGGCGTCATCCGCGGCGATCGCGAAGTCGCACGAGATCATGAGCTCGAAGCCACCGGCGGTGACGTAGCCCTCGAGGACGGCCACGGACGGGGTGTTCATCGAGTAGAGGCGGTCGCACACCTGCGCCGAGAGGACGCCGACGTCCATGGCGTTGGTGGTACCGACGAAGTCGCCCAGCAGCTCGTTGAGGTCGAAGCCCGAGCAGAACTGGTTCTCCACACCGCGGAGCACGAGCACCTTGAGGTCGGGATCGGCGTCGACCTCCTTGATGATCTCGTCCAGGCGGTGGAGCAGCTCCACCGTGACGGCGTTCTTGACGTGCGGGCGGTTGAGCCACACGCGGGCGACGTCGCCATCCTTCTCCAACAGCACGTGATCGGTCTGCACCATGATCGTTCCTTCCGTGGTTTCCTGAACTGGATTCAGTTCATGTCTACAGTGTCGTGACGGTCTCGTCAACCCTTGAGTTGAACTTTGTTCGGTTCTTGCGGATCCGCGCCGGTTCGGCGCGGTCAGACCAGCGAGGCGGCCTGCTCCAGGGGGTACACCTTGAGGCTCTCGGATCGGAAGCTGATCACGACGGGCTCCCCCGGCTGCGCGCGCCGGAGCCAGTCGCCGTGGACCGCGGACGAGGCCCGCAACCGGTACTGCTCGGGGCCGGCCCCCACCTGGACGTCGTAGTAGCGCCCGCCGAACTCCGCCGACAGCAGCGTGGCGTCCAGCACGACCTCCCTGGACGAGACGTCCTCGTCCGCCCGGTGGAGGGTGATGTCGTCGGGCCACAGCCTCGCCGACACGGCGGGCAGATCCCCCATGTCGCATCGCAACGGCAGTTCGGTCCCCGCCGCGGTGGTCCATTCGAGACCGGTGCGGTGGAGCTCGAGCCTGTTGGACATCCCGATGAAGTCGGCCACGTACTCGCTCGCCGGGTTGTCGAACACGTCCTGCGGGGTGGCCAGCTGTTCGATCTTCCCGTGCTTCATGATCGCCAGCCGGTCGCCGAGCGCGAACGCCTCGGAGTGGTCGTGGGTGACGAAGACCGCGCCGAACCCGAGTTCGGTGTGGAGTCGGTGGATCTCGGTCCGCACCTGGTCGCGGAGCAGCGCGTCGAGGTTGCTCAGCGGCTCGTCGAACAGCACCAGATCCGGACGGGCCGCCATCCCCCGCGCGACCGCGATCCGCTGCTGCTGGCCGCCGCTGAGCTGCGAGGGGTAGCGGTCCAGCAGGTGCCCGCAGTCGACCATGTCGGCCGCCTGCTCCACGCGCCCGCCGCTGAGGGCGTCCTTCATCTTGCGGGCCTTGAGCGGGTAGGCGATGTTCTTGCGGACCGTCATGTTGGGCCACAGCGCGTACGACTGGAACACCATCCCGATGCTCCGCTTGTTGGGCGGCACGTTGACCCGACCGGACGCGTCGAACATGGGCTCGCCGTCGAAGGTGATCGACCCCTTCTCCGGCGTCTCCAGGCCGGCGAGACAGCGCAGGGTCGTGGTCTTCCCGCACCCACTCGGGCCGAGGAGGACGAGGAACTCCCCTGCCTCGATCTCCAGATCCAGCTCGTCCACGACGACGTTGGTTCCGTACTGCTTGGTGAGACCGGAGATCTCGATTCTGGCGGTCATCAGACTTCCTCACATTCGTGCCGGCGCGAACGCTCGGCCGGGACAACTCGGAACAGGGCGGGCGTACACCCGCGGTACGGCGTCACAGCTTCTCCAGGACGTTGCGGCCGCCCACCAACATCGCGACCGCCACGCCGGCACCCGTGACCGCCGACATGAGGATCGCCATGGCGGCGACCAGCGTGTAGGAGCCGTTGCTCCAGTGGTCGTAGAGCAGCGTGCCCATCACCTGGGTGGTCGCCGAGCGGACCATGAGCGAGGCCGCGAACTCGTGGGTCAGGAGGATGAACATCAGGGCGATCGAACTGAGGATCGTCGGACGGAGCATCGGAAGGGTGATCCTGGCCATGGTGGCCAGCGGCCCGGCCCCGGAGACCGCCGACGCCTCTTCGTACTTGTCCCCCATCGAGATCAGTGCGGTCAGCTGCATCCGGGTGGCGAACGGGATCATCAGGACCACGTAGACGAGCACGATCACGGCCTTGGTGCCGTAGAGGATCAGCGGCGGCGCGGTGTAGGTGAGCAGGAACCCGACGCCGAAGATCACGGCGGGGATGCCCATCGGCAGGGCAGTGATGATGTCCGCGACCGTGCGGAGGATCCGCAGGTCCTGCCTGCGGACCATGAGGTTGGCCACGCCGAAGCCGATCGGCACACAGATCAGGACCGCGATGATCGAGGTGGTGACACTCGTGACCACCGAGTCGACGATCCCCGGGGTGGTGAAGAGCGCCTGGTAGTTGCTCAGGGTGAACAGGTCCCACGACAGGTCCCCGGACCAGTAGGGGGTGAGCGACACGATGATCACGCCGGCCAGCGGAAGGATCAGGGCGACCAGCCCGTAGAGCCCCACGATCACCGTGGCCCAGTGCGAGGACCCGCCGACCGGGGAGAACGACTTGCCACCGTGCGTGACGAACCGCGATTGGTTGCCCAGCAGCGCCTTCTGACCCAGGACGACGAGGATGCCCACCACGACCAGGGGAGATCCGGCCGCAGCGGCGGCGGCGAAGTTGATGGGCGACTCGGAGGCCCGCAGGTACATCTCCGTGGCCAGGACCTTCACACCCTCGTTCTGACCGAGCAGCAGGGGCGCGGTGAACTGACCCAACCCGAGCAGGAGCGCCACGCCGGCGCCGTAGATGAGCGACGGGCGCAGGAGGGGAAGGACGATCTTGAAGAACGTCCCGACGGTGGTGGACCCGCTGATCTGCGCGGCCTCGAGGTGCTCGCCGCTGATGTTCTGCATCCCGGCGCTGACGAAGAGATACACGAACGACGTCAGGCTGAAGCCGGTGATGATGATGATCCAGGTGGGGCTGTACACGTTGATCGGGCCGGACTGCAGGTCGGTCCACCAGGGCAGCATCCGCAGCAGGATGTTGACGTAGCCGGGTCCCGGGGAGAGCAGGAACGCGAACCCCACGACGTTGGCGACGGAGGGGATGACGATCGGCAGGATCGGGACCAGCCTGAGGAACCCCATGCGGCGCGGCAGCCGGGTTGTCGCAAAGGCGAGAACCGTGCCGCACACCATCGCGATCACGAGGGAGAAGAACGCGAGCGCCGCCGTGGTCTGGAGGGTGTCGATGATGTCGGCCCGGCCGTACTGCGACCGGTAGCCGCGCGCACCGTTGGCAAACGCGAGTGACTGGAGTTTGTACAGCGGCCACACGACCAGGTACCCGAGTACCAGAACGAGCGGCAGATACATCAGGCGGTGTCGCCACATCGTTCGTGAACCTGGACTTGTCATGTCGGTCTGGCCTCTGTCTCTAGTCATGCGCCGGGGGGATGTCGGCAGCGGGCGACCGGCCCGTGGCGCAGCGGGGCTGCGCCACGGGCCGGCGATGGGTCACCGCAGGAACTTCTGCTCCCAGTCGACCTGGAACTTCTCGACCGACTCGGGATCGAGCGTGTCGGGGTCTCCCAGCTCGACGTCCTGGGCCGTCACCGTGGATCCCGGGACGCCGGTCCCCGGGACTCCGGGCAGCACCGAGAGGTAGTCGGCCGAGATGGCCGCCTGCCCCTTCGGGGTGATGAGGAAGTCCGCCAGCAACTGCGCGGCGTTCGGGTTCGGGGCCGAGGCCAGCACGTGCGAGTACCACGGCACGCCCCACGGCTTCTCGGGGAGCGCGAAGTCGACCGGCGCGCCCTTGGCGCGCTCGGTGAGAATGTTGCTCGCCGCCATCGGGGCCGCCCACACCTCTCCGGACGCGAGGGCCTGGGTGATCGCGACGGCGCTCGGGTAGATGCGCGGCTCCATCTCCGCCAGGCGGGCCAGGAAGCCGGCCCCGTAGTCCACGTCGATCTTGCGGTACATGTCGACGTAGGTCGGGATCCCGTTGGGGTTCTGGATGCCGACCTTGCCCTTGAGCCGCGGATCGAGCACGTCGTCCGGCGTCTTCAGCCCGTCCGGCACGTTCGCGGTGTTCCACCCGAGACCGAAGACCGTGGCGCTGGTGAGGAAGAACTTGTCGTCGAGGACGCTCTCGGCGGCGTTGTACTCGGGGTTGTCCAGCGAGGGCGCGACGACCTCCGCGGAGTATCCCGTCTCGGCGCTGCGGGCGATCCACCCGGCGTCGGTCGTCATGTGGACGTCCGCGACACCGGATCCGGTGGAGTTCTCCACCTCGATCTTCGGCAGGATGTCCGCGTCGGTGCCGCGGACGTAGGTGAGGGTGATTCCCGGGTATTCCGCCTCGAACGCCTTCTTGAGCTTCTCGAGGTTGTCGGGGGAATGCGTCGAGTAGATCGTCACGTTCCCCTCCTCTTGGGCGGCGGTGACGATCTCGTCCCACGAGCCTGCGAGCTCGGAACCCGAGCCTCCGTCGGACCCGCAGCCGGTCAGGACGAGCGCCATGGCCGCCGCACCCGCGACCGCGGTCTTGAGCTTGGAAAACTTCATCTGTTCCCCTTCTAGGTGGCCCCTCTCCGGGGCCGAACTGAACTTACTTCAGGTAAACTATATGACGTGGGTCACCCGCACGCAATACCTCACGGGCGTGAACATGGGAGACCCACTTTCGGGTGCCCCTGCCCCACCTCAGCCGATGAACCGGCCCTCCCACTCGGCCACGTACGCCTGCACGGCGTCGGGCTCCAGGGTGTCCGGGTCCGCCAGTTCGATGTCCTGGGCCACCACGTCGGACCCCTCGACGCCGGTTCCCGGAATGCCCGGCAGAACGGCGATGTAGTTCTTCGACAGGGCCGCCTGCCCCTTGGCGGAGATCATGAAGTCCGCCAGGACCTGCGCCGCGTTGGGGCTGGGCGCCGCCGACAGGACGTGAGAGTAGAACGGGATGCCGATCGGGTTCTCCGGGAGCGCGAAGTCGACCGGCGCGCCCTTGTCCCGCTCGACCAGGACGTCCATGGACGCACCCGGGGCGGCCCAGACCTCGCCCGACGCGAGCGCCTGGGTGACCCCCGGCCCGCTGGAGTAGATCCGGGGTCCGCCCTCCGACAGGCGCTGGACGAAGTCCGTGCCGTAGTCGATGTCCATGCGGCGGTAGATGTGGACCACCGCGGGGAACCCGGCCGGGCTCACGACGCCGACCTTGCCGTCGAAGCGCGGGTCCAACAGGTCCTCGGGGGACTCCAGACCCTCCGGCACGTTCGTCGTGTTCCACGCGAGCCCGATCGAGGTCGCGCTGGAGACGAAGAAGGTGTCCTCGAGCACGCCGTCCTCGGCCCGGTAGTCGGGATTCTCGAGACCGGGCGCCACGACCTCGACCGAGTACTGGCCCGAGTCGAGGCTGCGGCTGATCCACCCGGCGTCCGTCGTCATGTGGACGTCGGCCACCCCGTTCCCGGTCTGGTTCTCCACCTCGACCTTGGGCAGGAGATCCGTGTCCGTGCCGCGGACGTACGTCAGATCGATCCCCGGGTACTCCTGCTCGAACGCGACCTTGAGCGCCTCGAGGTTGGCGGGGGCGTGGTTGGAGTAGATCGTCACGCTGCCCTCCTCGTTGGCCGCGGCGACGATCTCGTCCCACGACCCGGCGAGCTCGGACTCCGAGCCCCCGCCCGTACTGCATGCCGACAGCACGAGCGCGGCGGTGACGAGCCCCGCGGTCGCGGAGGCGATCCTGGTGAACCTCATGGATGTTCCCTTTCGAGCAGATCGAGTCCACCGATTTGAACTCAATTCAGTTCATCGTATGAGACCAGTCACACTTTGTCCAGGGAACGGCGGCCGCGCGGGAGATCAGACGGTGAAACGGCCCCCGTTGCTCAGCAGCACCGCGCCCACGACGTTGGACGCCTGGTCCGAGGCGAGGTAGCAGATGCTCTCCGAGAGCTGTTCCGCCGTGGCGTAGCCGAACGCGCTGCCCTCGTTCATGCGCCTGCGGACCGACTCCGGTGTGCGGGCGGCCATGGCGGTGTCCACCGGGCCCGGGGCCACGGTGTTCACCCGGATGCCGAAGTGGATGACCTCCTTGGCGACGGACTGGCTCAGGGCGTGGACCGCCGCCTTGGAGGAGGCGTAGTGCGGGTAGCCGACGAGGGTGTCGAACGCGGCGGAGGAGCCGACCGTGACGATCGCTCCCCCGCCGCCGCCCCGCATGGCGCGGACGGCCTCGCGGAGGATGTGGAAGGTGCCGTCGAGGTTGACGGCGTGAATCCGCCGCCACGCGGAGTCCTCGAGCCGGGACAGCACGTCGACCGGCTCCCCCTTCTCGGCGGCCTCGTAGATGTGCCCCTTGGCCACGGGGTCGTCGATCCCGGCCGCGTGGACCACCACGTCGACCCGCCCGTCCGCGCCCACGATCGCCTCGAACAGCGCACGGACCGCGTCGGGGTCGGCCACGTCGACGCCGTGCGCGGTCCCCCCGACCTCCGCGGCGACCGCCCCCGCCGCCCCCGCCGCGAGGTCCACCACGTGGACCCGCCGGGCCCCCTCCGCCGCCAGCTGCCTCGCGACGGCGGCGCCGATGCCCGAGGCCGCCCCGGTCACCACGGCGACCTTTCCCTCGAACCTGCTCGTGTGTGCGGTGGTCATGATGTCTGTCCTCTTCTGGTCGGTTGACTCGGTGGTGCGCTGACGGTGCCGGGACCGGGGATCACATGGTCACCACGAGGCGGCCGGTGACCCGACCCTCGCGGAGCCTGTCGATGCCCTCGGCCACCCGGTCGAAGGTCAGGTGTTCGACGACCGGGACGATCCGCCCGGCGTCCAGGTAGCGGTAGACGGCCTCGATGTCGGCCTTGGTGCCCCCGGAGGAGCCCCGGATGATCGCCTTGGCGTGGATGACGTCCGCGGTGACGAGCTCCGTGGTGTGGGCCCCCATCCCGATCATCACCACGGTCCCGCCCACCCGGATCGCGCGGACGGCCGCCTGCGCGGTGGCGGCGAATCCGGCGAAGTCGATCACGGAGTCCAGGTCCGCGCCGGCCAGTTCCGCGGCGTCGGCGACCACCCTCGTGACGCCGAGCCCCTCGCCCAGCCGGCGCGCGTCGGGGCTGGGATCGGCCGCGTGCACCTCGGCGCCCAGGAGCACCGCGATCCTCGCGCCGATCTGGCCCAGCCCACCGAGGCCGATGATCCCCACCCGGTCGCCGGCCCCGACCCCCGCCACCACGGCGACACCGTGGTGCGAGGTCATCCCCGCATCGGTCCCCAGCGCCCCCAGCTCGTAGGACAGCCCGTCGGGCAGCGGGACCAGGTCGGCGGCCGGCGCCACGTGGAACGCGGCGTAGCCCCCGTCGCGGCCGTACCCGGGCACCGTCACCCCGAGCGGGTGCACGCCGCAGCGGTCTCCCACCGACACCCCGGTGACCCCGGTGCCGAGCGAGACGACCTCGCCGGCGATCTCGTGCCCCAGCGTGATGGGGCACCGGTGGATGTTCTCCGCCCACGAGGGCTCGTCGAGCTCCCCGACGTCCGAGTGGCACATCCCGGCCGCGCGGACCCTCAGGAGCACCTCCCCCGGGCCGGGGGCCGGCACCGGGACGGTCGCCAGGGTCAGCGGGCGTCCCGTCCCCGTCCACTGCCATGCCTGCATCTCTGCGGGCGTAGAGCCTTTGATCATGGTCATCCTCGTCTCGTCTCGCCGACCGCGCCGCGGTCAGATCTCCGCACCGACCCGGTAGCCCTCGGCGATCGCGTGGCTGATCCGGCGCGGGGCCAGGCAGTCCCCGATCACGCTGACGTCGTCGCGGCGCCCGAGCGCCCTGGCCAACCCGTCGACCGCCGCGCGGGGCCGGTGCCACACCACGAGGTCCGCGTCCAGGGCGGTCGCCTCGCCGCCGAACACGGGCTGGAGGCCGCCCACCTCGTCGTCGTCGGACAGGGGCAACGCCAGCCCCGTGGCCACGTGGAACCGCGCGCCCGCGGAGCCCAACCGGCCGAGCAGCGGCCCCACGCTCTCGGCGGGGAGCCCCGAGGCCAGGGCGGGGAGGGGGGGCACCCCCCTGGGGTCCCACCCGCGCGCCCCCAGCGCCCCCGCGGCGCCGGAGGCGGGCCAGAAGCCGTCGCTCTCGTCGTAGACCACGGCGCGCCCCGGCGCGTCGGGGACGCGCCCGGTGAGGACGTCGTCGACGGTGACGACGGCGGGTCCGCGCCCGCTCCCCCGCACCGGGTCGGGGCGGGAGCCGGTGGCGACGACGACGTGGTCGGCCGCGTCGACGAGCTCGGCCAGATCGTCCCGCCCGATCTCCGCTCCCAGGTTGACGTCCACCCCGAGGCGACGCATCTCCCCGGAGAGGTAGTCGACGACGTCGATGATCGTGGCCCGGTGGGGGGACCGCGCGGCCACGCGGACCGCACCGCCCAGCTCGGCCGCGGCCTCGAACACGGTCACCCGGTGACCCCGGCCGGCGGCGACGCGCGCGGCCTCCAGCCCGGCGGGCCCGCCGCCGATCACGTAGACGTCCTTGATCGTGTCCGCGCGGACCCCGACGCCCGGGAGCCGGCCGCGGCCGATCTCGGCGTTGACCGCGCAGTGCAGGTGCGGATCGAAGGCGCGGCAGTCCTGGTTGATCCCCAGGCAGCCGCGGACCTCGCCCAGCCGCCCCTCGGCCGATTTGTTCGGCAGCTCCGGGTCGGCCAGCAGGGCCCGGGCCATGCCCACCAGATCGGCCTTGCCGCTCTTGACGATGTGGTCGGCGGTGGCGGCGTCGCGGATGCGCTGCCCCACGAGCACCGGGAGGCCGGTCTCGGCGCGGACCCGGGCGGCCGAGTCGACCGCGACCGCGTCCGGGTGCGTGGCGTCCTTGACGTACTTGCCGCGGGTGCCGTGGGTGATGCTGAAGTAGTCGATCGCGCCGGAGGCGGCCAGGTGACGCGCGATCCGGACGCAGTCCTCGATCCCCATCCCGCCGGGGATCTCCTCCTCGCCGCTGAGCCGCACGCCCAGGACCATGCCCTCGGGCATCGCCTCCCGCATGGCCGCCACCACCTCGTCGAGGAAACGCATGCGGGCGGCGAAGGGTCCGCCGTAGGCGTCGGTCCGCAGGTTGGTCAGCTCCGACATGAACTGGGCCGGCAGGTAGCCGTGCGCGGCGTGGATCTCGGCGCCGTCGTACCCCGCCCGGGCGAGGTTGGCCGCGGACACCCGCCAGCCCTCGACGATGTCGGCGATCTCCTCGACCGACAACTCGTGCGGCGGGTAGGCGTCGCGCGCGGTCTTGAGTGGGGAGGGCGCGGTGGGCGGGGAGTCGGATTCGCCGCCGATGAACTCCCTACCCAGGTGGCACAGCTGACCGATGATCTTGGCGCCGTGCCGGTGGACCGCCGCCGCCTTCTCGGTCAGCGCGGGGACCACCTCGTCGATGTACGCCTCGACGAGCTTGCGGGACCGGAGCGTGGTCGAGGGGTGGACGACGGTCGCCCCGCCCACGATGAGCCCCACCCCGCCGGCGGCGAGCCGCTCGAAGTGCTCCTGGTCGCCGTGCGTCGGGACGCCGTCCGTCGCCATGCTCGTCCCCGCCGGGAGAGCGACCAGACGGTTCCGCAGGGTGAGCGGGCCGAGCGAGAAGGGGGAGAACGCGTGGGGGAACTCGGTGGTCACGGGGGCCTCTTCGTGTGGTCGGCGGGGTCGGGGACGACGGGGCGGGCTCAGCCGCCGGAGGCGGCGTCGCCTGCCCGCAGGCCGAACACCAGCGCCGGGGCCAGTCCGCCGGCGTAGGCCCGGCGGTAGACCCCGCCGGTGTCCGAGCCCGCGGCGAGCAGGCCGGGGATCGCCGTGCCGTCGGCGCGCAGGACGGACGTGTCGGCCGAGATCCGGATCCCCACCAGCGGGAACGTCACGGCCGGGGAGGTCTCGATGATGTAGTACGGCCCGCGATCGAGCGGGGTGAAATCGTACTCCCGCGGCGGGACGACCTTCTGACCCGCCGCGTTGACCTGGCGGATCCCCTCGGCGATCGCGGCGCCGTCGTAGCCCCACTCCTCGGGGAGGTACTCGAACTCCTCGAGCGTCTCGGCGAGTCCGCACCGGCCGCCGCGCCTGGACGCCTCGGTGTACTTGTCGATCGCGACCGCACCCTCGACGTAGGAGCCGCAGATCCAGTCGCGGTACACCCGCTCGTCCGCCACCAGCAGCCCGCGGGCCTCGGGCTGCTCCATGAGCGCCATCGCGGTGAGGTGGTCGCCCTGGGTCTCGTCGACGAAGCGCTCGCCGTGGAGGTTGAACAGCAGCGCGTGCTCGGAGTAGTAGAGGGAGATCCCGACGAAGTCCGCCGAGTCGCGGAACGGGATCCCCGCCGGGATGAGGTGACCGTAGAAGCCCGCGTCGGGGAAGCCGATCGCGGCGTCGACCGACTCCGCCAGCGCCAGTCCGCCACCGTCGCTGTTCGGGTTGGACCGGAGCGGGAAACCCGAGGCGAGGGGGTGCAGGTGCCTCTCGACCAGCTCCGCGTTGGCCTGGAATCCGCCGGTGGCCAGCAGGACGGTGCGCGCCCGCACGTTGCGGGTCCCGCCGTCGGGGAAGCGGACGGTGGCACCGATCACGGCGCCGTCCTCGGTGAGAAGCCCCTGCACGTGCGCCCCGGTGTGGACGGTGTTGCCGGCCGCCTTGATCTCGCGCGCGCAGGCGTCGAGGTACTGGTTGGTGTCGAAGGCGTGTCCGATGCCGTACCGCAGGACCGGGACGCCGTCGGCGCACTCCACTCCGCGACCCCGGATCCAGTCCAGGCCGGCGGCGAAGTCGTCCACCACGGCGTTGCGCAGGGACTCCTCCCCGTGGGGGTTGATCTCCGCCATGATCTGCCGGGTGGGTGCGGTCCAGGCGTACCCCGCGAACCGCGCGGACCCGCCGATCTCGGTGTCCTTCTCCACGACGGCCACGCGGGCCCCGCGATCGGCGGCGCGGGCGGCGGCGGTCAGCCCGGCCATGCCGGCTCCGATGACCAGAAGATCGAGGTCGTTCTCCACTGGGGCTCCTGAGGGTTCGGCTGCTGTGACGCACCCCACCTTACACCCTACTTGAAGTCAGTTCACCTATTTTTCGGGATCCTGCGCCGCGCCCGGCGCGAGACCTCCGCGCCGTCGGCGGCCACCCTCGGACCCGTGACGGAGCCGGCCAGGGACGCCACCCGTCGACGCAGCAGGGTCTCCGGGACGGTGAGCCTGTCCCGTTCCTGTTCGCCGAACTCCTCGACGCTGTCCACCCGGTAGGTCTCGATGAACAGGTCGGGTTCCCCCGCGGGGTTCTCCAGCCGCCAGTCGCGGCCACCGAGCCGGAGGCGGGAACTGCGCAGGCGGCGGATCGCCGTCCTGAACTCCTGCCGCCGGCCCTCCGGCACGCGGTACTCATACCGGATGAGCACGGGGCCGGTCCCCACGTCACCGGCCACCTCCGCCACGGCGTCCGGCCCCGACCCGCTCACCGGCCCGCCTGGACCGGAGACCAGGACGGGCTCGATCCCCGATTCGGCCCCGAGGCCGACGAACAGCAGTGACGCGCAGCTGAGCAGCATCAACCCAGCGGCCACCAGCAGCGCGGCCTGGAGACCCGCGAAGTCGGACACGACCCCCCACAGGAGCGAGCCGACCGCCTGGGTCCCCTGGAACATCAGGAGGATGAACGCGATGAGTCGCGGCCGGACCCAGTCGGGGAAGAACTGGTGCCCCATCGACATCCAGGTGCTCTGCACGCTCACCCACGCCGCGCCGGCCAGGAGCATGGCGACCGCGACCACGGCCGCCGAGGTCGAGAGCGCCAGGACCGCCAGGGCCGCGGCGTAGACGAACGCGCCACACGCCGCGAACACGGTCACCCTAAGGCGTCGGCGAATCCCGCCGAACCCCACCACCGCCACGACCGCACCGGCGCCGATCAGCGCCATGAGGGCCCCGAACCCGTCCGCGCCCATCCCCAGCCGGTCGTGCACCGCCAGGGAGATGAGCGCCCAGAGCGCGCTGGACGGGATGCCGAAGAGGAAGAGCTGGAACAGCAGACGCGTGGTCCACGGGGAGTTGGCCACGAACCTCACCGCCCCGGAGATCTCGGGCATGATCGCCCGCCTCGGGGCCGTCCGGTCCGGAGATCGCCGCTCCATCCACCAGAGGGTGAGCGCGCAGCCGACGGACAGGACGGCGACCGCCCCGAACGCCCACTCCGCGCCGGCGAATCCCAGGCCGAAGCCCGCCAGGAGCGGGCCGAGCGACCGCGCGAGATTGAACACCGCGCCGTCGACGAGGGCGGCGGTGGGGATCGCCCGGCGGTCCACCGTCTCGGGCAGGAGCGACTGCCAGGAGACCCCCACCACCACGAGGGCGGTGCCGACCAGCACGACGGACAGGATCATCGGGAGCGCGTCGTCGGCCCCCGTCACCGTCAGGACGGTCGCGGCCAGTGCGGCCAGGCCGGACGTGGTGGTGGCCAGCGCCATCATCTTTTTGCGGGAGGCGTAGCCCGCGACCACCCCGACCGGGAGCGAGAGCACGAGGAACGGCACCGCCATGGCGGCGGGGGCGAGCGAGATCACGGACGCCGACTCGCCGCGTTCGGTGAGCACCCACTGGACGGAGACGACGTGGATCCACACGGCCACCGCGTTGGCGAGCTGGACCCCCAGCAGCGCCCGGAACGCCCGCTCGCCCCGGAGCGAGGGCGGCCGCGGCCGGTCCGCGCCCGCCCTCACCAGCTGTCCCAGTGGATGAACTCCTCGGCCGGCGGCCGCCACGCGGGACGGAAGGAGGTGCCCGTGTAATGGGCGACCGGGATCATGCAGACCTGTTCCACCAGGGCGGGATCGATTCCGACGATCTCGGCGACCTCGTCCTCCCGGCCGAGGGTCATCCCGGTCCAACATGTGCCCAGGCCCCGCAACCGCGCGGCGAGCATGAAGTTCCACACCGTCGGGTACACGGTCGCCAGGCGGTGCTTGGCGGTCAGGACGTCACCCTCGGCCAGCCGGGGGGTGAGGCACGGGATGACGATCACCGGCACCCGGGACATGACGACGGCGAGGTGTTCGGCCGAGTCCCGGGTCCTCCTGCTCTGCCGCGCATGGCGGGGGTCCTCGTCGACCCGGTTGTACAGCCCGGTCTCACTGGCCCGGTAGAAGCCGTCGAACTCCTCGCGGTAGATCCGACCGAGGCGTTCGATGCGGCCCGGGTCCCGCACGATCACGAACTCGGTGCGCATGAGGTTGGAGCCCTGCGGCGCCTGGAGCGCGTCGGCGACGCACTCCTCCAGCAGCCGGGGGTCCACCTCGCGCTCGAGATCGAGCCGCCGCCGCACCGCCCGGGTGGTGGTGATCAGGTCGTGCGCGCTGAGGTGGTCCGGCGCCGTGACGGCCGAGCGATCGGAGCTGGTCACCCCTAGACCCCGACGAGGTCCGCGATGGCCCGCCGGGCCAGGCGCGCGCCGCCGAACGCCCCCTCGTCCCCGAGGGCGCGGCGCAGATAGAAGTGGGCGGAGTGTTCCCAGGTGAAGCCGATGCCGCCGTGCAGCTGGATGGCCTCGTACGCGCTGCGGGTCACCGCGTCCGAGCAGACCGACGATGCGACCGCCACCGCGAGCTCGACGTCGGTGGCGCGGTCCTCGTCGAGGACGGCGAGGGCGTACATCGCCGCGGAGCGGGCCCGCTCACGGTCGACCAGCATGTCCGCGAGGCGGTGCTTGATCGCCTGGAAGGAGCCGATGGAGCGGCCGAACTGGTGGCGCTGGTTGACGTAGGCGACGGTGTCGTCCAGAAGCCTCCCGGCGATCCCCGCGTGTTCGGCCGCGAGGGCCGCGCGCGTGATCAACTGCAGCCGGCCCAGCACGTCGGCGAACCGCTCGCCCCCCACGACGACCTGCGCGGGCGCCGCCTGGAGCCGGAGGTCCGCGCGACGCCGGGTGAGGTCGACGACCTCCCGCGGTGACCGGGACGCCCTGTCCAGGTCCACGACGACGAGCACCCGCTCGCCGCCGGCGTCCGCGACCACGACGAGGTGATCGACCGACCGACCCCAGAGGACGCCCTCGACGATCCCGTCCACGACGGGTCCGCTGCCGCCCGCGACCAGGGTGACCTCGCCCTCGAGCGCCACCCCGACCGTCCGGGTGCCGTCCATGACCCCGGCGAGGAGGTCCGCCACGGCGTCGGCGTCGTCGGCCAGGACCAGCGCCTGGCAGCCCACCACGGCGCTGGCGAGGACCGGCTCGGGCAGCAGCGCCGCACCGGTCTCCTCGAGCACCACGCCCAGGTCGGCGAAGCCGAAGCCGTGTCCACCGAGCTCCTCGGGAACGGCGAGCGCCGCGACCTGCAGCTCCTCGTTGAGCGTGCGCCACCTCGCGTCCGAATACCCGAGCTCGGTCGCGACCGACTCGCGGATCGCCTCGTGATGACCGTGCCGGGCCACGAACTGGGCGACCACCGCGCGCAGTTCCTCGCGTTCGGGGGTGGGCAGGATGATGGACGGGTCGGCCTCGGGTCGTGCCGTCCGTGGCTGCTGGGTCATGCGGCGTCCTCTCCTCCACACTGAACCTGAGTTGAGTTCAATTCGATCAATCACAACACAGTGAGGCTGATCACGCAAGGTCTTGAAGTACCACGCCATTTTGAACTAAGTTCGATTCATGACACCGCACGATTCCGCCCTCGCCGACTCCGCCCTCGTCTCGTACTACGCCCGGGTCGACTCCGGCGACCTCGACTCCGGGCTCGCACTCCTGGCCCCGGACGTCTCCTTCGCGATCCTGCTGCCTGGCTCCGCCGTCCGCGGCACCGACCGCGAGGGCGTCCGCCGCTACCTGGAGGGCCGGGGACCGGTCGACCGCCGCCACGTCCCCACGCACGCCACCCGCACGGGCGAGCTCGAGTTCGTCTACGGCGCCGTGGTGGAGGACGGGGTCAAGATCACCGGGCACTTCCTCGCCTCCGCCCGGATCGACCGCGACGGGCTCATCGCCGGCTACCAGGTCGCGTTCGATCCGGAACTCGGCCTGGCCTCCCCCACCCTCGACTGAGACGGAGCACCCCGCATGTCCACCGACACCCCGCTGCTGCACGCCTGGTTCGAGATCATGGACTCGGACGACCCCGACCGCGTCCTGGACCACATCACGGAGGACTTCCAGCTCTCCATCCAGTTCTCACGCGGCGAGACCGCCGCCGAGTTCCACGGGGACCGCGCCGGGCTCGAGGTCTACCTCGAGCAGCGCGAGAAGAGCGTCCTCACGCATCACATCCTCAGCGGTGCCCGCATCGGGGACACCGAGCTGTGCCTGGGCGAGACCCGCCGCGACGGCGAGTTCGAGGCCAGCTTCAACGCGAGCGCGCAGCTCGCGGGGGACGACCTGGTCCGGCGGCTGCTCATCTGCCGCACGCCGAGGATCCGGTTCACCGACTGATCCACCACCGGGACGACCCCCCCGCGGCGCGCGCCGCGGGGGGGTCGTCTCGGTGGTGCCGGGAACGCTCGCTCAGCCGAGGATGCGCCACTCCTCGAGGCCCTCGTACAGGGGCATGGCCGCGGCCAGCGCCGACACGCGCTCGCGCAGGGCGGCCACGTCGGCGTCGCCGCCCGCGGCCAGCGCGGTGCCGATGATGTCCGCGACCTCGCGGAACTCCTCCGCACCGAAGCCGCGGGTGGCCAGGGCCGGGGTGCCGATCCGCAGGCCCGAGGTGACCATCGGCGGCCGCGGGTCGAACGGCACCGCGTTGCGGTTGACCGTGATGCCCACCTCGTGGAGCAGGTCCTCGGCCTGCTGGCCGTCGAGCTCGGACGCGCGCAGGTCGACCAGCACCAGGTGCACGTCGGTCCCGCCGGTGAGCACGGAGACCCCGGCGTCCCGGCAGTCCTGGGCGGTGAGCCGCTCGGCGAGGATCTTGGCGCCCTCGATGGTGCGCTGCTGACGCTCGCGGAACTGCTCGGTGCCGGCGATCTTCATGGCGGTGGCCTTGGCGGCGATCGCGTGCATGAGCGGCCCACCCTGCTGGCCGGGGAACACGGCGGAGTTGAGCTTCTTGAACAGCTCGAGGTCGTTCGTGAGGATCATGCCCGAGCGCGGCCCGCCCAGGGTCTTGTGGACCGTGGTGGAGACCACGTCGGCGTGCGGCACCGGGCTCGGGTGCAGGCCCGCGGCCACCAGGCCGGCGAAGTGCGCCATGTCCACCCAGAGCCTGGCCCCCACCTCGTCGGCGATCGACCGGAACGCCGCGAAGTCCAGCGTGCGCGGGTACGCCGACCACCCGGCGATGATCACGTCCGGCTTCTCCGCCAGCGCCATCTCGCGGACGGTCTCCATGTTGACCTGCATGGTCTCCGGGTCGACCTCGTAGGCGGCGACCTCGTAGAGCTTGCCCGAGAAGTTGAGCGCCATGCCGTGCGTCAGGTGACCGCCGTGGGCCAGGGACAGTCCCATGATCTTGGAGCCCGGATCCGCCAGCGCCATGAGCACCGCGGCGTTGGCCTGGGCGCCAGCGTGGGGCTGGACGTTGGCGTACTTGGCGCCGAACACCTCCTTGGCGCGCTCCCGCGCGAGGTTCTCCACCACGTCCACGTGCTCGCACCCGCCGTAGTACCGGCGGCCCGGGTAGCCCTCCGCGTACTTGTTGGTCAGGACGGAGCCCTGGGCCTGCAGCACCGAGCGCGGCACGAAGTTCTCGGAGGCGATCATCTCCAGCGTGTCGCGCTGACGCGCCAACTCACCGGCCATCGCCTCGGCCACCTCGGGATCCAGCTCTGCCAGGGAGGCGGAGAACACGTCGGTGTTCGGGTCGGTCATCGCTGTAGCTCCTCGCGCGTGGGCGTTCACTCGTCTCCGACAGTCTAGTGGTAGCCACCTGGACACCCCTCCCCCGTCGTCACCTGACACAATCAGCAACCGTGAGCAGACATGCCGGCGACTACACGCCGTACGTGGAGTTCGACCGCCGGAGTTGGCGGCGGCTGCGGCGCGCCATGCCCATGGTGCTCACCGAGCAGGACCTCGAGGGGCTGAGAGGCCTCGGCGAGCACCTGGACCTCGACGAGATCGCGGAGATCTACCTGCCCCTCAGCCGGCTCATCCACCTGCAGGTCACGGCCCGGCAGCGGCTGTTCCAGTCCACCAACATCTTCCTGGGCGAGAAGGTGGACGCCCCCATGCCGTTCGTCATCGGCGTGGCCGGGTCGGTCGCGGTGGGCAAGTCCACCTCCGCCCGCGTGCTGCGCGCGCTGCTGACCAGGTGGGACTCGCATCCCCGCGTGGATCTGCTCACCACCGACGGCTTCCTCTACCCCAACCGGGAGCTTCAGCGGCGCCAGATCATGCACCGCAAGGGCTACCCCGAGTCCTACGACCGGCGGGCGCTGCTGCGGTTCGTCACCGAGGTCAAGTCCGGCGCCCCGGTCGTCCACGCGCCGGTGTACTCGCACACCAAGTACGACATCGTCCCCGACGAGTTCATCGAGGTCACCCGGCCCGACATCCTCATCGTCGAGGGCCTCAACGTCCTGCAGACCGGGCCGCGCCTGATGGTGTCGGACCTGTTCGACTTCTCGCTCTACGTGGACGCGCGGATCGAGGACATCGAGAAGTGGTACGTCGAGCGGTTCCTCGAGCTGCGGAACACGTCGTTCTCCAATCCGAACTCTCACTTCGCGCACTACGCCGACCTGTCCGATCAGGCGGCCAGGTTGGCGGCGCGCGAGATCTGGAGTTCGATCAACCGACCCAACCTGGTGGAGAACATCCTGCCCACCCGGCCGCGCGCGACGCTGGTGCTGCGTAAGAACTCCGACCACTCCATCCAGCGGCTCCGCCTGCGCAAGATCTGACGACCGCAGGGCACCGCCCTTTCCGTTCGCCGATCCCGTCCAACCGCCTGTCCCCCGCCACCGTGACCCCATCAGGGGTCTCCGCACCTCGGGCCGCGACCTGGCACCGAGCCACAACCCTTGACAATGTGTCCGGAGTCACTATCGTGAACCGAAGTGGGTTCAATTCAAGCCCCCTTCAACGCACTAGCGAGAGGCTCGGTAGTGAACACTACAGATGTCGAGAGCGCCGTCCGCAAGATGTCAGACCGACAAGAGATCGAGGACGTCCTCATCCGCTACGCGGAGAGCCTTGACGCACGCGACTGGGAGGGCTTGAGGACGTGCTTCATGGCTGATGCGGTCGCAGATTACGGCGCGCTCAGTGGAGGCGGAGGTCGCAACGAGGGCATCGAGGAGATCGTGACCACCTGTCGCACCGCGTTGACAGGTCTTGACGCGAGCCAGCACCTGTTGGGGAACTTCCGGATTCAGACCGCCGACGACCGAGCGAGCGCCCGCTGCGCCATGCATGCGCAGCACTTCATGG
>NZ_CALMYY010000098.1 GCF_937873725.1 uncultured Dietzia sp. | reverse complement strand
ACTGCCCTCCCCCCCCCGCCCCCGCCGGGGATTGGGGGGGGGGACGGGGGCCCGGCCGGGTGGGGGTGCGTATCCCGCCGGTCACGTAGACGTGGGTCATGGTCGACGGCCCGGGCGGGTTGCCCTGGGCGTCGGTCCATCCGAGGGCCGCGAGAAGGTCCCGCTCGGTCGACGTGCTCGGGCGCTGGAACCGCCGGCCGAGGGTCCACGCCCGGTCGAAGTCAGCGGATTGGGTGCTGTCCTCAAGGTCCTGGAGCGCCCCGGGCAGGGGCTCACGGAAGCACAGCACGCCGCGGGGGTCGTCGGGGCCGTGGCGGGGAGGGAGGCTGGTGGGGTCGATCATGCGCCGTCCCCTCCCTCGGCGTCCCGGGCGGCGGCGAACTGAGCGACGACGTCGTACGCCTCGGCCGCCCACGTGGCGAACGCCTCGGCCGGGTCGGCGTTGTGGGCCTGGGCCAGCGCGGTCCCGAGCGCGGCGACCATCGCGGCCAGCCGCAGCGTGATCGCCTGGTGGGGGCTCTCAGCCTGCCGGATCATCCCGGCGATCTCGTGGGACGGGACCCCGGCGCGGAGGGCGTTGACGACCTCGACGGCGTCGGCGTTGGTCCGGGCCTCGGCGTAGGTACGGGGTGCGGGTGCGGAATGGTCGGTCATGATTCCTCCGAATCGGTGGCGGTGCGGTGGGTGGGGTACTTGGCGTCGACGAACCTCACGGACCGGCCGACGAGGCGCTGCTCGATGATCCCGGCGGCGAGCAGGTGCTCGATGACCTCGTCGTAGGGCTCGGTGATGTTCCGGCCGGTCGAGTCGACGGTGTAGACGGTCCCGCCGCGGGAGCACCGGCGGCGGGCCTCGCTCGAGCTCATCCCGAGCGGATAGCGGGCGAGCACCTGTCTCACAAACATGCGTGCACACGGGTGAGGTAGTCGAGGGTCTGGGGTGGTGGTCATGCGGGGATCTCACTCTCAGGATGGTCGGTCAGAAATGGATGGTCGGTGACATGGGCGTCGGGGTATTCGACCTCGACGGCACCGCGGCCGACACCGCGGACCCGGCCGCCCCAGACGCCGTGAAGCCTGTTCTCCTCGGCGAACCCGGCACACTCCCGCCGCACCGGGCACCCGCGGCACACCGCCCGCGCCTCGCGGTAGCGGGCCCGCCACGCGGCGGCGGGCTCGTCGCTGAACTGGCAGTCATGCAGCGGTGCCAGCCCGGCGCACGCGGCCTCGGCGGTCCACCGCGGCGGGGCGTCGAGTGCCTCTCGGATGCGCGGCCAGGGGACCCTGGGGACGCGCGCGGCCGGCGGCCAGTTCTCGGCCGGTGCGCGGTGGTCGCGGGCCGGGGTCACCGGTCGTCACCGCCGTCGCCTGTGGTCTCGGCGTCGGCCTGCCGCAGCGCGGCCCGGAACCCGGCCAGCATCTCGCTGGCCTCGGCGTAGCTCAGGCGGGCACGGTCCGCGATAGCGCGGGTGTCCGGGTCCTCGGGGTGGGTGCGGTCGGGGCGGTGCATGGCGGTCTCCGTTTCGGTGGGGTCGGGCGGGGTCACGATGCGACCTCGACGGGTCGCGGCCGGAAGGGGTTATCGCCGAGGGAGCGGACGGTGTTCGTGACCTCATCGAGCTCGAAGATGTCGGGCAGAAACCAGATCCTGACCGGCGTCGTCTTGCCCCCGGCGAGGTGTTCGTTCTCCCAGTGACGGCCGAGCAGCTTCTTCTTCTCGAGGGCGCGCGCCGCCCGGTCGATGGTGGAGTCGGATGCACCGGCATCTTCACGGGCCCGTTTGGTGATGACCTTGGGCTCAGCCTTGCCGCCGGCCGCGGAGAGGTGCTTAAGGATCGCCTCCTCGGCGTCGGACAGTGCCGCCGCAGCGTCGTCGTCGGCCGCGTCAACCTCGACGTGCTGCCGAGAGGTCATCCCCGTCGTCTCGACGAACTTGAGCCGGGCGACCGTGCCGTCTCCGTCGTCCGACGGCTCCCAGTGCTGGACGACCTCGCGTGCGAACCGCGCGGCGGGTGCCAGAGCCGTGCCGTTCGCCTTCTCGGGACCGATGATGAGGGGCGCGTCTTGGTCGTCGTCCTCCTGGGAGTAGATCGTCATGCGGGCGATCTTGCGCAGCTCCGAGGTCACGCCGTAGCGGTCGCGGGCGTTCTTAGAGGTCGAACGGTTCGTGTGAGCGAGAAGCATGACCGCGGTCTCTAAGCTGACGGCGAGGTCGTGCCACGGCTTGAGCGCCGTCCTCGCCGCCTGGGGCTTCTGCACATCGAGGCGAGGATCGACGGTCGAGAGCCACATATCGACCACGACCAAACCGATTCTGCCGTCGTGGGTCCGTGCGTACGCCTCGATGTCGTCCTCAACCGAACGCGGGTGCAAGTCGTCGGGCTCGCCGATGACCACCACTCGGCTCAGATCCGCGCCGGCGACGACGAGACGGGCCAGCACCTCCGAGGCGTCGTCCTCATTCGCCACGATGAGAACGTCGAGGGGGTCACGTGCGGGGAGCCCGATCTCAGGCAGGGCCCGGCCGTTGGTGACCGCGGCGACCACCCAGACCCAGAACAGCGACTTGCCGATCCCCTCGGCCCCCACCAGTAGTGAGATCGCGTTCCACGGGATCCACCGACGGGCGAGCCACCGGGTAGGCGTCGGCTCCCCCAGGTCGCTCGCGCGGACGAACTTCCGGGTGGGCCGGGTGGGCTGGAACTCGCGCTCGAACAGGTCCTCGTTGTCGGCGTTGTTCATTGGCTCGCCGCCGTCGGCCACCGCAGCGACAAGGTCGAGCCCGTCGGGCGCGAGCACGTACTCGGCGGTCGCCTTGTGGGTCTGCTCGAGGGTCTCGACCAGTTCGCGGGCGCGTGCCGCGTTGACGAAGTGGTCGATGACCCGCACCCGATGCCGTGCGAGGGGTTCGAGGTCGTCGCCGGACACGGCGAGGATGCCCTCGCGGGTGAGCGCGTCGACCACGTCGCGGCCGCCGGGCACGAGGTGGACCACGTGCTTGCCGCGCCTGGCCTTGCTGAGAAGGGGAGAGGTCTGTAGGTCATCCGCCATGGGGAGGACTCCGTTCGTCTGAGCTGAGGGGCGTCCTGCTATGCGGATCGGATCGGCTGGTCCGTCCGCGTGTGGCGGTTGCCCTCGATCCAGGCGTCGAGGTCGTCGCGGCGGTCGCGCACGGCGCGGCCGATCTTGGTGAAGACCGGACCTTTGCCGACGTAGCGCCACTGGCGCAGGGTCCGGGGTGGGATGCCGCCGAGATACTCAGCTGCCTGCGGTTCGGTCAGTAGGTCGTTCATTCGGGTCGCCTCCCGGTCGGGCGATCAGTAGCGATCGCGTTGACCCCACTTTATTGACTATGACCCCAGCTGTCAATAGATGACGCTTGCGCGATCAGTAGCGATCGGACAGTATCGGGGTATGCCACCAAAGACGAACCCACACGGGCCTACAACCGAGACCGTCGCGGCGAACGTGCGCCGCGTTCGAGAGGCCAGGGGCTACTCCCAGGCGCAGCTCTCGGACAGGCTCGCCGAGCTGGGCCACACCATCCCGACGATCGGTGTCCGCAGGATTGAGAACCTCGGCCGGGGGGTCAGCGTCGACGACCTCATCGCCCTCGCCCTCGCGCTCCGGGTGTCCCCCACTTCCCTCCTCGTCCCGCAGCCGGGCGGCGGCTGGTCCGTGGTGGACCGGGAGATCACCGGGCATCCCGATCCTGTCTCGCCGCGGCGGGTGTGTCGGTGGCTCACCGCCGACACGCCCCTCGATCCGGCCTTCCCGTCCATCGCAGAGGTCACACGGTTCCGCGCCCGCTCGGCGGTGTGCGACGACCACCTCGGGGAGATCCTCGCCGCCGCCGGGCCGATAGGTGAGTTCGAGGAGAAGATCGCCGTCGCACAAGGCGACGTGTACCCCGCGGACGAGGCGTGACGATGCGCTCTCGCCCATATGCGGTGACGAACCGTGGGTTTCGTGACGAACCGTCCACGACCTGCACGTTTAGAAGGGGTCTCGGTGACGAACCGTGTGACGAACCGTCTGACGAAGCGGGCTTCGTCATGACGAAGCGAGGGGGTCCGTCATGGCATCGGTGACCCGCTACGAGACCGGCTCGGGGATGCGGTGGGAGGTCCGTTACCGGCCCCCCGAGCGGGGCACGACACGCAGGCGCGGGTTCCGCACCAAGAGGGACGCCGAGGCGTTCCTCGTCTCCGTCGAGCACAGCAAGTCGGTGGGGTCCTACGTCCCTCCCGCCGCCGGGCGGATCACCGTCGCCGAGGTCGGCAAGGTGTGGGACGCCGGTCTCTCGGGGTCGCCCAAGACCCAAGAGTCTGCGCGGTCGTCCTACCGCGTCCACGTCGCGCCGCGGTGGGGTGGTGTGGCCGTGTCCGCCGTCAAGGCACCCACCGTGCGGACGTGGGTCGCCGAGCTCGCAGCGGGTGGGCTCGGGGCGGCGTCCATCGAGCGGGCCCTCGGGGTGCTCCGGCAGATCCTCACCGTCGCGGTCGAGTCGGGGAACCTCGCCGCGAACCCTGCCCTGTCGATCAAGCCCCCACGGCGGACGCACAAGGCACGCGGCTACCTCACCCACCGTCAGCTCGACACCCTCGCCACCGCCGCCGGGTCCTCCCGGCCGCTGGTGCAGTTCCTCGGATACTCGGGGCTGAGGTTCGGGGAGGCCGCCGCGCTCCGGGTGCGGGACGTGGACACCACGCGGCGGCGTGTCCGCGTCGAGCGGGCCGTGGTGGAGACGGGCGGCGGAATGGTGTTCGGCGCGCCCAAGACCCACCAGCGCCGCAGCGTGCCCTATCCGGCGTTCCTCGCCGACGAGCTCGGCCCCCTCCTCAAGGGCAAGGGACTCGACGATCTCGTGTTCCACGGTGAGGGTGGCTCGACGATCAGGCTCAACAACTGGCGGCGTCGGGTGTTCGAGCCGGCCGTCGCGGAGTGTGTCGCCGCCTCGGTCACGTTCCCGAGGGTGACCCCTCACGACTTGCGCCATACGTGCGCGTCCCTGTCGATCCAGGCGGGGGCGAACGTCAAGTCGGTACAGACCGCGCTCGGCCACAGCTCAGCCGCGATGACGCTGGACACCTACGCAGATTTGTTTCCGGATGACCTCGAGGCAGTCGCGGCCGCGCTGGACGCCCGGCGCGCGGCCGACCTGGGGGCCACGTCCGCGGGCTGTGTCCAAAGTGTGTCCACGGAAGATCCCGTGGTCTGAACAACGAAACCCCCGGCGACCTGTTCTTGCTGGTCACCGGGGGTTTCTCTCGGTGGAGCTAAGGGGAATCGAACCCCTGACCTTCTCGATGCGAACGAGACGCGCTA
>NZ_CALMYY010000097.1 GCF_937873725.1 uncultured Dietzia sp. | reverse complement strand
GATCACGAGGAACTGCAGCGTGACGGAGATGGACCCGGTGGCGAACCCGCGGCGCTTGAAGTAGCGCACGTCGAGCAGCGGGTCGGAGGCGCGTAGCTCGACCAGGACGAAGGACACGACGCTCACCGCCGAGACGACGAGGGCGACGACGACGAGGGGTTCACTGAACGAGGTGTGCGCCCCCTCGATGAGCCCGAAGACCACCCCTCCGACGGCCAGTGCGGAGAAGAGCGCGCCCGGAAAGTCCAGCCGCCCCTGACGGGAGGCGACGGATTCGCCGATCGTGAAGGCGGCGGTCAACACCAGTAGACCGATCGCGGAGTTCACGACGAAGATCGACTTCCAGGACCACACCTGGAGCATGAGCCCGGATCCCACAAGGCCCACGATCCCGCCGATGCCGGCAAATCCGGCCCACACGCCCACCGCGGAACCGCGCTTCTCCGGCGGGAAACTGGCCGTGAGCAGCGAGAGCGTGGAGGGCATGACGAAGGCCGCGCCCACGCCGGCGATGGCGCGCAGGATGATGAGCCACAGCGGCGTGTCGAGCCACAGTGGCAGTACCGAGGAGACGGTGAACACAGCCAGCCCCACGATGAGGGTGGCGCGGCGGCCGAACCTGTCGCCGAGCGCGCCGGCGGTGAGGACGAGTCCGGCCAGGGCGAGGGTGTAGGAATCGACGATCCAGGTCAGTTCGGCCTGGGTGGCCCCAACGGCCACGGCGATGTCGGGCAGCGAGGTGTAGAGCGCGGACATCGTGGCAACGACCAGCGACACCGCGACCATGTTGACGAACAACAGCCATCGCCGCTGTCCTGCGGTCAGTTCCAGCACGGCGTCTCCCTGGGTCGGGTGGTGTGGCGCCACGGACTGACGCAACAAGAAACGCTACCGTCGGTATCGCTTCGCGACAACCACCGTAACGCACGACCAAATGACGGGGCGGTCCACAATGGGGTCCATGTCCTCGACAACCGACCCGCGACGAGCACGCTCGCGCGGCAAGCTGCTCGACGCCGCCGCGGACCTCCTGGTCTCCGGTGGCGCCGCCGCCGTGACGGTGGAGGCGGTGACGCGTCTGTCGGGCGTCGCGCGGACCACGCTGTACCGCAACTTCCCCTCGACGGACTCGCTCATCGCCGCGGCCTTCCGACGCCTGCTGCCGACCCCGGAGCCGCCGCCCGCGGACCTGCCGGTGCGGGACCAGCTGATCCACCTGTGCACCGATCTGACCCGCCTCGTCCAGACCGTGCCGATGCAGCAGTCGATGCTCGGCTGGCTGGCCATGGGCCGCGGAGCGTCCGACGACGACGAGGTGGGCGAGCTCCGCCGCGGAGTCGTGGACACGTACGCCGCGCCCCTGCACGAGGTCCTCTCCGCCGCGGAGGCGGACGGGTCGCTGGCCCCCGGCGACCGCGACCTGGCGGTGGGTCAGCTCGCCGGCCCGGTGGTGCTGGCCCGCATCATCGGCCTGCGCCCGTACACGCCCGAGGATGTCGAACGCCTCGTCGACGACTTCCTGCGCGGCCGTCAGCCGAAGAGCCAACCATGAACGGGAACGCTACATCTGTCGAGGTCGGCGCGATTGTGCTCACCGGCGGCCGCGCGAGCCGGCTGGGCGGCGTGGACAAAGCCCGGCTCCCTGTGGCCGGACAGCCGATGGTCGAGACAGTCCTGCGCGCCGCGCGGGCGGTCGCGGGCCCGGTCGTCACGGTTGGTCCGGGCGGCGACACCCGCGAGGAGCCACCGCATTCCGGGCCCGTGGCGGGGATCGCGGCGGGGTTGCCGTTGCTGCCGGGTGAGGTCGACGTCGTCGTCGTCGTGGCCTGTGACCTGCCCGGACTCGACGCCGAAACCCTGGCCGCGCTCGTAGATTCCGTGCGCACCGCGCGCGCCGAATCCGCACCCAGCACGTTCTCGGCCGCGCTGGGCGTCGACGCAACCGGCCACGACCAGTACCTCCTGGCCGCGTGGGACCGCCGCGCCCTCGCCGCGCGACTGGACGCCCTGGAGCGGTCCGGCGGCGTGGGCGGGCGACCTGTCAGAGCGCTGTACGACGACGACAACAACGACACCGCCGACTACGACGACATCGCCGGCGCCTTTCTCCGCGTGTATGTGGGCGATCACGCCCTCGACGTGGACACCTGGTCCGACCTCGCCGCACGCGGTCCGGTGGCGCTCGCGCACGTCGGCCCGGTTCTGGCCGCAGGACTGGAGACCGTACCGGCGACGGAGCACGCACCCTTCGACGCGGTGGGTTCGGTACTCGCGGCACCGCTCGTCGCAGCGGAGGCGATGCCGCGCGGACGGGTATCGGCGATGGACGGCTACGCGCTCGCCGGATCCGGACCATGGCGGCTGACCGGGGCGGCACGGCGCGCGGGGGACGAATCCGCGGCGAGCCTGGAGCCCGGCTGCGCCGCACCGATCGCGACCGGCGCACTGGCACCAACTGGCACCGACCGCGTTCTGCGGCACGAACTGGTCAAGGTCTTAGGCTCCGCCAGCCCCGCTGCTGACACCTCCCCCTCCCCCGGTGCCGCTCCCGGTGCTGCTTCCGGCGCCGCTCCCGCACTGGTCACGGCCCTGCCCGCGGCCGAAGGCGTGAACGACCTGCGGCCCGTCGGCGAGGACTGGCTGACCGGGCACGATCTCGCCCCGCCTGGCACGGTGCTCGACGCGGCACTGGCCTCGGCGGCGCTGTCGGCGGGGCTGACGAAGGGCTCCGTTCGCGGCCCGGTGCGGGCGACGGTCGTGACCACCGGCGACGAGGTCATGCCCGCCTCCACACCATCTCCGCTGCCGGACGGCCGGATCCGCGACACGGTGGGCCCGCTGCTCGGCGCGGTGCTCGCGCGCGCGGGCTTCGCGGCCGGTTCGCACCCTGCCGCCCACACTGCGACCATCGGGCACTACCCCGCCCGCCCCACGGATGTGGAGCACTGCCCCGACACCGAGGCGGATTTCGAATCACTCCTCCACCGACCGCGCGCGGCCGGGGACGTCCTGGTACTGGTCGGAGCCACCGGGCGCGGCGTGGCCGACCATCTGCGGCCGGCGCTCGAGCGGGCCGGGGCGCGGATCTTGATCGACGGGGTCCGGGTGCGGCCAGGCGGGTCGCAGATCGTCGCGATGCTGCCCGGCGGCGGCATCCTGCTGGGGCTGCCGGGCAATCCGCTGGCGGCGGTGTGCGCCGCCGCGACGACCGGTCGGGCCCTGGTCGACGCCCTCACAGGCCGGCAGCGGAACCCTATGCTCGTGACCGGGCCGGGCCTCGCGGGCCTGCCCGCCGCGGGCCGGGCGCGGATCCTCCCCGCCCGCCCCGACGGCGCCGGCGGTTGGTCTATCGCCGGACAGATTCGTACCGCCCACCTGGCCGATCTCGCCGGATCGCCATCGCTGGCACTGCTCCCGGAGGCCTACGGTGGCGATGCGCCGGTCGAGCTGGTCGACTGGATCTGACACCGCGCCCGGTGACCCCGACTCCCCTGTCCGCAGCGGCGAGCGTTATCCACTCGTCGTAGTTGTCGCACTCGATGGCCTCTTCCGGGCGATGTTCCTGATCCCACAGGACAGTCTGCTCTCCGGCAAGGGGCGCCGGGACAGGGCGATATCAACAGGCCGTCGTCGTGGGCACGATGCTGTTGCGCACCGACGAGGCTGACACCTCGCCCACCTACCTACAAGCGCTGGGAAATCCGGCCTTCACCGAGACGGTCCTCACCCGGACCACTTTAATGCGAGTCTAAAACTCGCATTTATGCGATCATGGACCGGTGAATATCTCCCGACACTCCGACCTGGCGTTACGCACCCTGATGCTCCTCGCCGTGGGCGACCGGGACGGCGACCGAATGACCGCGGGGGCGATCGCTAGTTCGGTGAACGCCTCACCCAGCCACATCGCCAAGATCGTCTCGCGACTCGTCTCCCTCGAGGTGATCGCCTCGCGCCGCGGCCGCGGGGGCGGCCTGCAGATCACCGAATCCGGTCGGCACCACTCCGTGGGGACCCTACTGCGCACCCTCGAGGGCCCCGGCGAGTCGGTCGAGTGCGAAGGCGAACAGCCCTGCCCGCTGTCCGCGAACTGCAGGCTCCGGCGCGGCTTCGCCGACGCGCGCGAGGCGTTCTTCGCCACCCTCGACCCACTTACCGTGGACGACATCGTCCACTCCCCCACCCGGCAGGTGCTCCTCACCCTGGAGCCACGTTTCACCCCGAGCGGAGACAACGATGGAAATTCGCGTCACTGACGACTGTGACGGCTACGGCCGCTGCGCAGATCTCGCCCCCGAGGTCTTCAGCGTGCCCGAGGAACCGGACTACCAGACCACGGTTCTGCGGCCGACGATCGACGAGGAGGCGGAGGAGGAACTGGCCGCCCGAGCGATCGCCGCGATCCAGCAATGCCCCAAGCGCGCACTGGTGACCGACCTTGACGTGCGCTTCTGACGATCTACATCTGTATAGAGTAAATACCCAGTCCAAGTAGGTATTCGAACTCACTCGCTCTGAATGTGTATCGCTGGATGACTGTCTGGCAGGCTCGGAATCGCGCCCCCTACACCCGTAGGGAGCAGGTCCGGAAAGGCTGCCATGACCACGTCACTGATCTCCCTCGAGTCGATCCTCGCCCACCCCCGGGAGCTCTCCCCGAACAACGCCCAGATCATCCGCGAGACGCTGCCGGTCATCGGCGCGAACATCGACAAGATCACGCCGCTGTTCTACGAGAAGATGTTCGGCGCGCACCCCGAGCTGATCCGTGACACCTTCAACCGTGGCAACCAGAAGCTGGGCGCCCAGCAGCGCGCCCTGGCTGCCTCAATCGCCACCTTCGCCACGATGCTCGTCGACGGCAAGAGCCCCGTCGACCTGCTCTCGCGCATCGGGCATAAGCACGCGAGCCTCGGCATCACCGAGGACCAGTACCAGATCGTCCACGACAACCTGTTCGCCGCGATCGTCGACGTACTCAGAGAGGCCGTCACCCCGGCGGTCGCCGAGGCCTGGGACGAGGTCTACTGGATCATGGCCGGCGTCCTTATCGGCTTCGAGAAGGAGCTCTACGCCGAGGCGCGCGTCGAGCCGGGCGACGTGTTCCGCACCGCCACGATCATTGCCCGCGAGGACGTCACGGACTCGGTCGCCGTCTTCACCCTCGGCGGGCCCGACGGCGAGGACCTGCCCGACTTCCGCGCTGGCCAGTACACCTCCGTCGGCGTGGTCCTGCCCGACGGCGCCCGCCAGCTGCGCCAGTACTCGCTGTCCACGGCTTCCGGCGACGGCACGTGGCGGATCGCCGTCCGCCGCGTGGACCCCGCCACGGGCGGCTGCCCCGCCGGCGAGGTCTCCGGCTGGCTGCACGCCACGGCGAAGGTCGGCACGACCCTGCAGGTCACGCTCCCGTTCGGCGATCTCGTGCTGGACCAGGCTGCCACCCTGTCCGATACCGCACCGGTGGTGCTGTGCTCTGCCGGAATCGGGATCACGCCGATGCTCGGAATGCTCGCCCAGCTCGCCGCGGACGAGTCCTCGCGCCGCGTACTCGTCCTGCACGCCGACCGCTCCCCCGACCAGCACGTGCTGGCCACTGAAGTCTCCGGCGAGGCCTCGCTGCTCGCCGACGCGGAGGTCCACACCTGGTACGAGGACGGGGCTGAGACAGTCACCGGTCCGGGCACGGTCCACCACGGCTACATGGACTTGTCGAAGGTTGCGCTGCCGGCCGGCGCGCACGTGTTCCTCTGCGGCTCCAGCGGATTCCTGCAGGCGGTCCGCCCGGCCCTCCTCTCAGCCGGCGTCCCGGAAGAGCGGCTCCACGCCGAACTCTTTGCGCCCAACGATTGGCTCGTCTGAGCCGATGATGTGGCGGGCGGGGCCGGTTCGCCGACCGGCCCCGCTCGCGTCATCAATGAGTACATCTCCCTCCCCCAGTGTATTTGCCGGGTAACGAACTCTCGGCCATTCGCCGAACTCGCCACGGCACCACCATGGTCTGACGCACACTCCAAATACGGGCCGAGTTCGCCTCCCCGCTGCCCGCGACCGCGAGACTCTGACGTGAAAGGGCTGATCGTGTCCTCCAACCTCGACTCCGTGAACGCCGACCCCTCGACCCCACCTGCCCTCGATCCGAAGAAAGCGAACCTGGTTCTGGCTCTGTCCTTCACCGGATTCCTGCTGACCTTCTGGGCGTGGGCACTCATGGGCCCGCTGGGCGCCACCTACAAGGAAGAGTTGGGACTGTCGTCCTTCCAGCAGTCCCTGGTGGTGGCCCTGCCCGTGGTGGTCGGCTCACTCGGCCGAATCCCGGTGGGCGCGCTCACCGACCGTCTCGGCGGCCGCACGATGTTCCCGCTGATCGCGGCGTTGACGATCATTCCCACGCTGTTCGTCGGCTTTGTCGACAACAGTCTGACCGTCCTGCTCATCGGCGGATTCTTCCTCGGTATCGGCGGCACCTCCTTCGCGGTAGGCGTCCCCACCGTCAACTCGTGGTTCCCTCCCCACCGCCGCGGCACGGCGATCGGTATCTTCGGCGCCGGCATGGGCGGCACCGCGGTCGCGGCGTTCACCACGCTGCGCATCCGTGACGCCTTTGGCGACCAGGCGCCGTTCATCCTCGTGGCGGTCCTGCTCGCGATCTACGCGGTCGTGGCGCGGATGTTGTTTCAGAACTCCCCCAACTGGGTACCCGCTCAGGGCAACTGGGTGGTCAAGGCCGCGTCCACGCTCGCCAAGCCCGTGACCCTCAAACTGGCCTGGCTGTACGCGATGGGATTCGGCGGGTTTGTGGCGTTCTCCGTCTACCTGCCCACCTATCTGCACAACTTCTACGAGTTGGACATCGAGGACGCCGCGCTGCGCACCGCGATCTTCGTGGTGGTCGCGGTTGCGTGCCGCCCCCTCGGTGGCGCGCTCGCGGACAAGTTCGACGGCGGCTGGGTACTGGTGGCCAGCTACACCGTCACCGGGCTCATGGCCGCGGCCGCCTCCGAGAAGATGCCGCTCGTGGGTCTGGACGGCAGCTTCTACCCGGTCGGCACCGGGGTGTTTCTCCTCATGGCGGCCTCGCTGGGCGTCGCCTCCGGGGCGGCGTCCGCCCTGGCCGCGGGGTGGGCCGCCCCGGCGGCGGTCGGCCCCGTGCCGGGCGTCGTGGGGGCGGGGGGCGGGCTGGGCGGGTTCGCCCCGCCACTGCTGCTCGGCTACTTCTGGACCGCCGACAGCAATTACCGCACCGGTCTGCTCCTCCTGTTCGCCCTCTCCATCGTCACCGCAGCACTCACCTGGCTGTGGTTCCTCCGCACCAGTCGCAGCGCGTCCACCGCCACGGAAAGGACACCGGCATGACCAGCATCGACTCCCCTCGCTCCGCCTCGCCCTCACCGGAGGGCCACCGGGGTTCCGCCCCGACCCGGGGCTCGGGCAAGCTGGACGGCCCCGCGTCCGACGCCCTCCTCAAGGCCGGTCGCTTCTTCCGCCGCGGCGAGGCCTCCGACGACAATCGCGACTACCCGCTGGAGGGCGGCCGCCAGTCGGACATCTTCTACCGCGACCGTTGGAGCCACGACAAGGTGGTCCGCTCCACCCACGGCGTCAACTGCACGGGCTCCTGCTCCTGGAAGGTATACGTCAAGGAGGGGATCATCACCTGGGAGGCGCAGCAGACCGACTACCCGGACATCGGCGACGACATGCCGGGTTACGAGCCCCGCGGCTGTCCCCGAGGCGCGGCCTTCTCCTGGTACACCTACTCGCCCACGCGGGTGCGCTACCCGTACATCCGCGGCCGCCTGCTCGAGTTGTGGCGCGCGGCCCGCGCCGAGCACGCCGACCCGGTGGACGCCTGGGGTTCGATCGTCGAGGACAGTCAGAAGACCGCTTGGTACAAGCGCGCCCGTGGCAAGGGTGGCCTGGTCCGCGCCCGCTGGGAGGACGCCCTCGAGATCGCGGCGGCCGCGCACGTCTACACGGCCAAGACGGTGGGCCCGGACCGGGTGGCGGGCTTCTCCCCGATCCCGGCGATGTCCATGGCGTCGTTCGGCGCCGGCTCTCGGTTCGTGGAGCTGTTCGGCGGCTCCATGCTCTCGTTCTACGACTGGTACGCCGACCTCCCGGTGGCCTCTCCGCAGGTGTTCGGCGACCAGACCGACGTGCCCGAATCCGCGGACTGGTTCAACTCGTCGTACCTGATCATGTGGGGTTCCAACGTCCCCGTCACCCGCACGCCGGACGCCCACTTCATGACCGAGGCCCGCTACAAGGGCCAGAAGGTCGTGGTGGTCTCGCCGGACTACGCGGACAACACCAAGTTCGCCGACGAGTGGCTGCATCCGCACCCGGGCACGGACGGCGCGCTGGCCATGTCGATGGTCCACGTGGTGCTCACCGAGTTCTACGCCAGGCGGTCCACGCCCGAGTTCGAGGCGTATGCCAAGAAGTTCACCGACCTGCCGTTCCTGGTCACGCTGCGCACGCGCGAGGACGGCACGGTTCTGCCGCACAAGTTCGTCACCGCGAACATGGTCGCCGACGGCGTGCTGGCGGAGGATCCCGGCGAGAACGCGGCCAACAAGACGGTCCTGCTCGACGCGGTGACGGGCCGGCCGGTGGTGCCGGGCGGCACCCTGGGTCACCGCTACGGCGAGCAGGGCAAGGGCGACTGGAACCTGGATCTGGGCGAGGTCGACCCGGCACTGTCGGTGTTGGAGACGCGCGAGGGCACCGTCGAGGTGACGTTGCCGCGCTTCGACACCACGCGGGGTGACGCCGACACCATCGTGCGCGGGGTGCCCTACCGGACCCTCAAGGTCCGGGGCGCCGCCAACGTCAACGACGACGACGACACCACCGTCGACATCCGCGTAACAACCGTCCTCGATCTGATGATGGCTCAGTTCGGTGTGTCCCGGGAGGGGCTGCCTGGCGAGTGGCCGACCGGCTACGACGACCTGCATCCCTACACCCCGGCGTGGCAGGAGGAGCACACCGGAGTTCCGGCGGTGCAGGCCGAGCGGATCGGGCGGGAGTTCGCCCGCAATGCGCTCGAGTCGGGCGGTCGCTCGATGATCCTCATGGGTGCCGGCACCAACCACTGGTTCCACTCGGATCTGATCTACCGCGCCTTCCTCGCGCTGACGATCCTCACCGGCACGCAGGGCGTCAACGGCGGCGGCTGGGCACACTACGTCGGCCAGGAGAAGGTCCGCCCGCTGACCGGCTTCCAGCAGGTCGCGATGGGTCTGGACTGGTCACGACCCCCGCGGCAGATGATCTCCACGGCCTTCTTCTACCTGCACACAGGGCAGTGGAAGTACGACGCGTACGGCGCGGACGTTCTGGCAGCCCCGACCGGAGAGAAACGCTTCGCGGGAATGAGCACACCGGACCTGGTGGCCATGTCGGCGCGGCTGGGCTGGATGCCGTCGTTCCCGACGTTCTCCGAGAATCCGCTCGATCTTGGCGACGAGGCCGCAGCGGCCGGGGTCTCCGCAGCGGACCACGTGATCAGCCGGATCAAGGACGGGTCCATGCGGTTCGCCGCCGAGGACCCGGACGGTCCCGGCAACGCGCCCAAGGTCCTCACGGTGTGGCGTTCCAACCTGCTGGGTTCCTCGGCCAAGGGCGACGAGTACTTCCTCCAGCACCTGCTGGGCACCGACTCGTCGCTGCGTGCGGACCAGGCCCCGGAAGGTCATCGCGGCCGCGACATGGTGTGGCGGGAGGATGCCCAGGACGGCAAGCTCGACCTGCTCACCACCCTCGACTTCCGCATGACCTCCACGACCCTGTTCTCCGACCTCGTGTTCCCCGCGGCCACCTGGTACGAGAAGCACGACCTGTCGTCGACAGACATGCACCCGTTCGTCCACTCGTTCAACGCCGCCATTTCGCCGCCGTGGGAGACCAAGACCGACTTCGAGACGTTCCGCCTGCTGGCCGACAAGGTCTCCGAACTCAGCCACGGCCACCTCGACACCCGTACCGACGTGGTTGCGGTTCCGTTGACGCACGACACCCCGGACGCCCTGGCCAACCCGGGCGGCACGGTGTCGGACTGGAAGGACGGCTCGTGCGAGCCGGTGCCGGGGCAGAACTTCCCCAAGATCGTGGCGGTCGAGCGCGACTACCGGCTCCTGGGCGAGAAGTTCGGCGCCCTCGGCCCACTCGCCGAGAAGGTGGGCATGCCGGTCAAGGGCCTCATGCTCCACCCTGACGAGGAGATCGGCGTCCTGCTCAAGGCAAACGGCGAGACCCGCAAGGGCGTCGGCAAGGGCCGGCCGCGCCTGGACACCGACATCCGCATGTGCGAGGCCATTCTCGCTCTGTCCGGGACCACCAACGGCCGGCTCGCCACCCAGGGCTTCGAGCAACTCGAGGAACGTACCGGCCGAGAACTGGCCGACCTGTCCCGCGGTGAGGCCGGCAAGCGCATCACCTTTGCCGACACGCAGTCGCGCCCGCAGCCGGTCATCACCTCCCCCGAGTGGTCCGGCTCGGAGCACGGCGGCCGTCGCTACAGCGCGTTCGTCATCAACGTCGAGCGGCTCAAGCCCTGGCACACACTCACCGGGCGCATGCAGTTCTTCATGGACCACGACTGGATGGCCGAGGTGGGCGAGCAGCTGCCCGTCTACCGACCACCGCTGAACATGCACGAGTTGTACGGCGAGCCGGTTCTCGGCTCGGGAGGCGGCGCCGAGCTGACGGTCCGCTATCTCACCCCGCACAACAAGTGGTCCATCCACTCCGAGTACCAGGACAACCTCCTCATGCTCAGCCTGTCCCGCGGCGGGCCGACCATCTGGATGAGCAAGGAGGACGCGGAGCTCATCGGAGTGACCGACAACGACTGGGTGGAGGCGGTGAATCGCAACGGCGTCGTCGTCGCCCGCGCCGTGGTCTCCCACCGGATGCCCTCCGGCACGGTCTACATGCACCACGCCCAGGACCGCACCATCGACGTCCCCATCGCCGAGGCGTCAGGCAAACGCGGCGGCATCCACAACTCCGCCACGCGGATCCTCATCAAACCCAGCCACCTGATCGGCGGATACGCCCACTTCAACTACGCGTTCAACTACATCGGCCCAACCGGAAACCAACGCGACGAGGTGACGGTCATCCGTCGTCGCTCGCAGGAGGTGCAGTACTGATGCGAGTCATGGCCCAGATGTCCATGGTGATGAACCTGGACAAGTGCATCGGATGTCACACATGTTCGGTGACCTGTAAGCAGGCCTGGACCAACCGGTCCGGCACCGAGTACGTGTGGTGGAACAACGTCGAGACACGCCCCGGCCTCGGCTACCCGCGCACCTACGAGGACCAGGAGCGGTGGAAGGGTGGCTGGGAGCTCGGCAAGAACGGCCGGCTGCGGCTCAAGGCCGGCGGCCGCGTGAAGAAGCTGATGCAGATCTTCTCGAGCCCCACCATGCCGTCGCTGGACGACTATTACGAGCCGTGGACCTACGACTACGACATGCTCATCTCCTCCCCGCTGCAGGAGCACACGCCGGTTGCCCGGCCGTACTCACTGATCAGCGGCGAGCCCATGAAGATCACGTGGTCCGCCAACTGGGACGACGACCTGGGCGGCTCGCCCACCCACATGAAGGACGACCCGATCCTCGCCAAGGTTTCCCAGGAGATCAAGGCGGAGTTCGAGGAGACCTTCATGTTCTACCTGCCGCGCATCTGCGAACACTGCCTCAACCCGTCATGTGTGTCCTCGTGCCCCTCCGGCGCGATGTACAAGCGCGTCGAGGACGGCATTGTGCTGGTCGACCAGGACAAGTGCCGCGGCTGGCGCCAGTGTGTGACCGGCTGCCCGTACAAGAAGGTGTACTTCAACCACCGCACGGGCAAGGCCGAGAAATGTACGTTCTGCTTCCCACGCATCGAGGTGGGCATCCCCACCGTGTGCTCGGAGACCTGTGTGGGCCGGCTGCGCTACATCGGCCTGGTCCTGTACGACGCGGACAAGGTCCTCGAGGCCGCGTCCGTGCCGGACGAGCACGACCTGCTGGCAGCCCAGCGCGAATGCTTCCTCGACCCGAACGACCCGGAGGTCATCGCGGCCGCCCATGCGGCCGGGATCCCCTCCGACTGGATCGAGGCCGCCCAGCGGTCGCCAATCTGGCAGCTGATCTCCCGGTTCGAGGTGGCGCTGCCGCCGCACCCGGCGTACCGCCCCATGCCCATGGTCTGGTACATCCCGCCGCTGAGCCCCATCGTCGACAAGGTCGCGGCCGCCGGTGGCGACGGCGAGGACTCGGACACCCTGTTTGGCGCCATCGACACCATGCGCATCCCGATGGAGTACCTGGCGGAGCTGTTCACCGCCGGGGACGTGGACACC
>NZ_CALMYY010000096.1 GCF_937873725.1 uncultured Dietzia sp. | reverse complement strand
ACCTACAGACCCCGCGCCATGTCGACGAACCGCGAGTAGTGGAGCTGGTGCGCCACGGTGATCGTGGAGGTGGGGCCGCCGCGGTGCTTGCCCAGGATCAGGTCCGCCTCGCCGGCGCGGGGATCGTCGCGCTCGGTGGCGTCGGGCCGGTGGAGCAGCATGACGATGTCGGCGTCCTGCTCCAGCGAGCCGGACTCGCGGAGGTCGGAGACCTGCGGCCGCTTGTCGGTGCGCTGCTCGGGGCCACGGTTCAGCTGCGAGATGGCGATCAGCGGCACGTCGAGCTCCTTGGCCAGCAGCTTGAGCTGACGGGAGAACTCGGAGACCTCCTGCTGGCGCGACTCGACCTTCTTGCCGCTCGACATCAGCTGCAGGTAGTCCACCACGATCAGCCGGAGGTCGTGCTTCTGCTTGAGCCGCCTGGCCTTGGCGCGGATCTCCATCATGGTGAGGTTGGGCGAGTCGTCGATGAACAGCGGCGCCTCGGAGATCTCGCCCATCCGCCGGGCCATCCGCGTCCAGTCCTCGTCGCTCATCTTGCCCGACTTCATGTCCGACAGCTTGACGCGCGCCTCGGCGCTCATCAGACGCATGACGATCTCGGTCTTGCTCATCTCCAGGGAGAACACCACGGAGGTGAGCCCGTTCTTGATGGAACACGACCGCATGATGTCCAGGCCGATGGTGGAGTTGTGGGTGGGTATGGCGGTGGGGCCGGCCAGGTACAGGTGGTCGGCGGCGGCCACCTCGATGCACCTCACCGGCACGCTCGCCGCGACCCTCACGTCGATGATCACCCGATCGGCGCGCCCGGAGGCCGGGTCCTCGGGAATCAGGATCCCGGAGTCGCTCACCAGCATCAGCGTCTCGAGCGACTTGGTGGTGACGACCTGGTGGGTGCCGCCCATCTCGATCCGCCACTCGTGTTCGGCGTCCGCGACGAGCTCCGCGCCGTCGTTGAACCGCAGGGTGTAGCAGGGCCGGTCCCGCCAGACCTCGGTCACGGCCACGACCTGGGTCGGCTGCCCGTCGGAGCCCAGGACGCTCTCGCCCACCGCGACCTCGCCCATCGTGGTCACGCCCCCCGGGGTGGGAAGCATGGTGTCCAGCGCGAGCGCCTTACCCACGCCGGGGCGGGCGGCGATGATAATCATCTGACCGCCGTGCAGACCGTTGGTGACGGCGTCGAGGTCGGCGAAACCGGTGGGCACGCCGTGGCTGAGACCGCCCGCGGTGTGAATCGCGTCGATCTCGTCCATCGTGGGCTGCAGGAGCTCCTCGATGATCACGTAGTCCTCGGTGGTCCGCCGCTCGGTGACCTCGAAGATCTCCGCCTGGGCCCGGTCCACGACCTCCGTGACGTCGGCCCCCTCGGATCCCGAGTAGCCGTACTGCACGATCCGCGTCCCGGCGTCCACCAGGCGGCGCAGGATCGCCTTCTCGGAGACGATCGCCGCGTAGTACCCGGCGTTGGCCGCGGTCGGCACGGTGGAGATGAGGGTGTGGAGATACGTCGCGCCGCCGGCCCTGCGCAGATCACCCCGGCGCTCCAGCTCGGCGGCGACGGTCACCGCGTCCGCGGGTTCGCCACGGGCGTAAAGGTCCAGGACGACGTCGTAGATGGCCTGGTGCGCGGGCTTGTAGAAGTCGCCGGGCTGGATCTCCTCCACCACGTCCGCGATGGCGTCCTTGCTCAGGAGCATGCCGCCGAGCACCGACTGCTCCGCGGTGAGATCCTGCGGTGGGGTGCGCCCGAACTCGGCGCTGCCGCCCTCGTCGGGCGGAGGCGGCATCTCTCCGGGACCGTTGTATCCCCCCTGCGCCATGACTACCCCTCTCGCTTCCGCACTTCACGCGTTCCCGCCCTACCGGGCCGCCCCGCCGGTCCGCGCGACCCCTTCACTGTAGGGCACCGCGGCGACACGCCCGGTGCCAGCCCTGGAGGTTATCCACAGGGTTCTCCACAATCGCTGGTGGGCTCCTGTGGACAACTGTGGAAACTCCACCGTTACGCAGGGACAACGCGTGTATCACTGTGGACAACCCGTGGAATGCCCAGCCCGGGTCCGTCAAAACCGCTGGTCACCGTCGCCTTAGCGGACCACCCGGTCCGTGGAGAACGGTGATTACCACGGCCGGATCGGCGACGCAAGAGATAACGAAAGATGAACGGTGATGATCACGAACCCGTCACGCACGGTGGACGGCACCCGCGTTATCCACAGGTCGTCCACACGCCGCCCCGCCGACCGCCATGACAAGGGCCCCGGCCGTCGGGAGCGACGACCGGGGCCCTACATGCCGGATCAGGCGGGGACGACCTCGACCGCGACCCGCGCGGTGGTGTCGTGACCCAGGTCCACCACGACGCTGTGGGCGCCGGTGGACTTGATGTGCTCCTTGGGCATGTGCACTGAGCGCTTGTCGAGCGCCGGACCGCCGGCGGTCTTGACGGCGGCGGCGACGTCGCCCGCGGTGACCGAGCCGAACAGCTTGCCGGTGTCGGAGGTCTTCACGGCGACCTTGACATCGGCCAGCGACTCGAGCTTCTGCTTGAGCTCGTTGGCGTGGTCCGAGTCGCGCACCTCACGGGCGTCGCGCGCCCGCTTGATGGAATCGATCTGGCGCTCGGCGCCCGGGGTGGCCACGATGGCCAGCCCGCGCGGGAGCAGGAAGTTACGACCGTATCCGCCCTTGACCTCGACGATGTCGCCCGGAGCTCCGAGCTTGTCGACGTCGGCGGTGAGGATCAGCTTCATGATCCGTCTACCTTTCTTTCCTCCGACGAGCCGACCGTGGCCGGACTCTCGCGAGGTCATGTCTCATGCTTATGGGGTGGGGCGCACCGGGCGCCCCGTGGGAATCGACCCAGGGATCAGAACGGGGGCTCGTCGTCCATGCCGCCGAAGCCACCGGAGCCGCCGGCCTGCGGGGCGCTCCCCCACGGGTCGTCGTTCTGCTGACCGCGGCCCTGGCCGCCACCGAAACCGCCCTGCGCCTGGCCGCCGGACTGGAATCCGCCGCCCTGCGGGGCTCCACCCTGCTGACCGCCGCCCTGGAACCCGCCCCCGCCGCCTTCGCGGTTGGTGCGGGTCACCTTGGCGGTGGCGTACTTGAGGGACGGGCCGACCTCCTCGACCTCCACCTCGTACACCGTGCGCTTCTCGCCCTCACGGGTCTCATACGAGCGCTGGCGCAGGCGTCCGTTCACGATGACGCGCATGCCCTTCTGGAGGGACTCCGCCACGTTCTCGGCAGCCTGCCGCCAGACGTTGCAGGTGAGGAACAGGCCTTCGCCGTCCTCCCACTGGTTGGTCTGCGAGTTGAAGCGGCGTGGCGTCGAGGCGATCCGGAAGTTCGCCACCGCGGCACCCGACGGCGTGAACCGTAGCTCGGGGTCCGCGACGATGTTTCCGACCACGGTGATAGGGGTGTCGCCCTGTGCCATGCGCTTGTCCTCCGTGTGAGAGCTGAGGTGGATGTGATTCGGATCGACCGACTGCGCCCAGGTTACCGGGACCGTCTGACAGTCCGGGTCACTTGTCGGCGCGGAGCACCTTCGTGCGGAGCACGCTCTCGTTCAGCCCGAGCTGACGATCCAGCTCCTTGACGGCGTCCGGGTCGGACTTGATCTGGACGACGGCGTAGATGCCCTCGGTCTGCTTGTTGATCTCGTAGGCGAAGCGTCGCTTGCCCCAGACATCGACCTTGTCGACCGAACCGCCCTCTTGCCGGATCACGTTGAGAAACGTGTCCAGCGACGGCGCCACGGTGCGCTCGTCGAGACTCGGATCGAGGATGACCATAACTTCGTATTGACGCACGGGACCTCATCACCTCCTGTGGACTCACAGATTCGGCCACGGTATCTCCGTGGCAGGAGGGTCGTTGCGTCAGCAACCCGGTAAGGCTACCCCGTCTGAGCTCGGTGGACGAAATCCCCCGGGTCGTCCCGGCGGATGTGGCCTTTCTCGACCGCCCGCACGAGCAACCTGACCTCGGTCCGGGTCACCCGTGCCGGAGGCCGATCGTCAGCGCCAGGACGACGGGCACCACGGTGAGGAAGAGGAAGGCCGCGACGGTCCAGGAGATCCAGACGGGTTGACGCCAGCCGGCCCGGAAGCCCCCGGCGGCGGTGACCATGCAGATGAAGCCGACGAGGATGCACAGGAACATCCCGATCATCCCGATGGTGCTCATGCGGTGGCGCCCACGGCCGTCGGGGTCCGACGCACCTCGTCGTCGTGGTCCCCTCCCGCCCCGACGGGGGGTTCCACCATCGGCTCGTCGGGGTCGGCGAGCACCCCGGCCAACGGGTCCGGCCCCTCGGGGCCGCCCTGGTGGGTCATCCGGACCCGGTCCAGGTGCGGGCGGTAGATCTCGACGATCACCACCACGCAGATCGCCAGCACCATCAGGTCCCGGACCAGGACCAGCGGGTGGAAGACCTCGGGGCCGATGCCCTTGTTGGCCACGCCGTGGAAGTACAGCATGTGGGCGACCCACAGGAGGGCGTCGAAGGCCATCCACGGCACCAGCAGCCGCGCGCGCGGGACGGCCAGCACCGCGAGCGGGACCAGCCACAGGGAGTACTGCGGGCTCCACACCTTGTTGGTGAGCAGGAAGACCGCCACGACGAGGAACGCCAGCTGGGCGAGCCGGGGCGTCCGGGGCGCGGTGAGCCCTATGGCGAGCACCGCGGCGCAGCCGAGCGCGAACAGCACCAGGGACACCGCGTTGAGGGTCGACGGGGCCTCCCCCGCCGCCCGGCCCACGTCGAAGCCGCCCCAGCCGGTGAGGGTCTGGACGACGGCGTAGATGCTCTCCGGGTTCGCGGGCCGGTCCGAGTTGAGCCGGAAGAACTCCTTCCACCCCTCGGGGAACGGGAGCATGATCGGCAGATTGACCACCAGCCAGGCCGCCGCCGCGGCCGCGGCCGCCCTGGCCAGGTCGGCGAACCGCCGCCGGCGGATCGCCACCACCAGCAGTGCCCCGAAGAGGAACAGCGGATAGAGCTTGGCCGCCACCCCGACGCCCAGCGCCACGCCCGCCCAGACCGGCATCCTGCGCGCCCACAGCAGCAGCGCCACGGACGCCAGCGCCACGGCGAGCAGGTCGTAGTTGGTGAAGGCCTGGAAGACGACGAGCGGGCTGGCCGCCATGAGGAGGGTGTCCCACGGCCTGCGCCCCGCCGACTTGTAGGTGGCCCAGACCGCGACCATCCACGCCATCGCGAGGAGCACGGCGCCCAGGAGGAAGTACTTGACCACCTCGATCGGGCCGCCGGGGGCCACGGCGTGCCAGGCCTGCGCGGACTGGGCGGTGACGTACTGGAACATCCCTGACACCACCGGGTACTCCATGTACCGGACCACTCCGTCGTCGGTGACCCACCTGTACTTGTAGGGGAGCGCGCCCGACGCCAGGCCCTCAGCCGAGTACAGCGGGAGGGGATCCGCGTAGCAGGCCTTGAAGTACTGCTGCCCGGTCCAGTTCAGGCCCGGCTCGGACCCGTCGGTCGGGGAGGTGGTCTCGAGGCACGACGCCTTGCTGAGGAACCCGAGCGCCAGGAACAGGACCGTGAACACCATGATCACGCGCAGCGGCGTCCAGAACCGCTGGCGGCCGACCGCCGCGTGCCGCCCGACCGGCCCACCCCACGCGCCGAGGACCTGTGCCCCCGACCCGTCGCCGGGCCGGACCCGGTCCCGGGGCTCGAGGGACCGGAGGTCGTCGTCGAGCGGCAGGGGGGAGAGGTGGCCGTTACTCTGCACGGTCACACCCTAGTCCACCGGATTTCGGTCAGGCGCCGCCCTCGCCCGGCCCGCCGGCTCCGTCCGGGACCGGCGCCGGGGCGGGAGCGGGGGCGGGGGCGGGAACCGGGGCGGGAACCGGGGCCCCGGCGCCCGGGATCACGATCTCCGGCAGGCCCGGGACGTTGAGCGTCAGCGGACCCGGGGCCTGCGGCGCGGGCGGCGGTTCCACGGGGGCGGGGGCGAAGGTGGGCGCGGGCTCGACATTCTGGTTGGCGGAGGTCCCGCCCGTGTACCCCGAGCCACCACCCGAGGACTCCCACTGCGACGCCCCCGCCTGCCCGCCGATGTACCCGGGTTGGGGGAAGTCCTCCCAGTCCGTGCCCGTGAGGGCCCCGTCCATGGCCGACTTCCAGATGTCGGCGGGCACCGTGGCGCCGTACATGATGCCGCCGTAGGAGTTGAACAGCGGCTGGTTGTCATCCGTGCCGACCCACACCGCGGTCGCGATGGACGGCGTGTAGCCGACGAACCACGCGTCCTTGTTGTAGCCGGTGTCGCCGAGCTGGGTGGTGCCGGACTTGGCGGCCGACGGGCGCCCCCCGGACAGCGAGTGGCCGTTGGAGTAGGCGGCGATCGGCTCCATCGCCGAGGTGAGGTTGGTGGCCACGTCCCGGTCCACCACCTGGTCGCCCTCGGGGGTCGAGTTGTCCAGGAGCACCTCGCCGTCCGCGGTCTCGACCTTCTGGATGAAGTGCGTGGGGTGGTGGACGCCCTCGGCGGCGAACGTCGCCAGGGCGGTGGCCATGTCGCGGACGCGGATGGGGTACTGCCCCAGGATCAGGCCGTCGTACGGGTCCCCGCCCTGCTCGCTGAGGGTCTCCCACGGCAGGCCCGGGATCTCCTTGGGGATCCCCACCCGGTGGGCCATGTCGCGCACGTCGTTCGCGCCGTTGTCCAGCATCCGCTGCAGGCGGATGAAGGAGGTGTTGAGGGAGAGCTTGAGCGCCTGCGCGATCGAACAGGTGCCGCAGGACTGGCCGCCGACGTTGGTGACGGTGACGTCGCCGGTGGTGACCGGCGCCGAGGAGATCTGGGTCCCCAGGCCGATCCCCTGGTCCAGCGCGGCCGCGACGCCGAAGATCTTGAACGTGGAGCCGGTCTGCAGCGGGGCGTTGGCGTAGTCCCAGCCCTCGGCCTCCTCGCCGCCGTAGTACCCGATCACGCCGCCGGTCCGCGGGTTGATCGACACCACCGCGGTGCGGTTCTCCGGATTCTCCCCCTGCATGTTGGACCGGGCCGCGCCGACGACCGCCGCCTGGGTCTTGGGGTCGATGGTGGTGGTGATCCTCAGGCCCCGGGTGTTGAGCATCTGCTCGTCGATCCCGGACATGGCGAGCTCGGCCAGGACCTGGCGGCGGATCGGGCCGTTGGTCGGGTCGCCCACGTTCTGCTCGATCGCCATCGGGTCCTCGACCACCTGCGGGAAGGTCGCCATCGCGCGCTGCTGCGCGTCGATCGCCCCCATGTCCCGCATCCCGTCCATGACGTAGTTCCAGCGCGCCTCGGACGCCGCCCGGTTGTTGAGCGGGTCCAGCGCGGACGGCGACTGGATGACCCCGGCCAGCAGGGCGCCCTCCTCCACCGTGAGGCTCTCGACGGGCTTGTTGAAGTAGGCGGTGGACGCGGAGGCGATCCCGTAGGCACCGCGGCCGAAGTAGATGGTGTTGAGGTACGCCTCGAGGATCTGGTCCTTGGACCATTCGTTGGTCATCTTGGCGGCGATGATGATCTCTTTGGCCTTGCGCTCGTAGGTGGGAGCGTCACCGACCATGGTGTTCTTGACGTACTGCTGGGTGATGGTCGAGCCGCCGCCGGCGCTCGACTCGCCGGTGACCTGGCCGATCACCGCGCGGCCGATGCCCGTGGGGTCGTACCCGTCGTTGGTGTAAAAGCTGCGGTCCTCCGCGGCGATCACGGCGTTGCGCACGTGCACCGGGATCGCGTCGATCCCCACCAGGGTGCGGTTGCCCTCGGGCGGGACGATCCGCCCGATCATCGTGGTGCCGTCGCTGGAGTAGATCTCGGAGATCTGGTTGGTGGCGACGCTGCCGGGGCGGGGGATCTCGGTGCGGTTGTAGGTCACCGCGACGATCGCGAGCGGAACCACCAGGAGGACGACGGCGAGGAGGATCACGGTCGTCCAGATCGGGTGACGCCGGAGCCAGCCGCGCTGGTCCGTGGACCCGCCGTGGTCCTCGTCGGCCGACCGACGTGTCCTGCCACTCTGCGACATGTTCTATCCTCCTGCGAGCCGATCCGACCGGTCCGGGCGACCCCCGGTGACGGTGCTCTGGCGACCATTGTGTACGAAATCGCGCTCCACTCCGAACTCCCGCGGCTCAGCTGTGCCGGCGGAGCTCCCGCGCGGCCCGTCGGACGCGTCTGCCCTCACCCCGCGCGAGGCCCACCTCGTAGGACTCCACGAGGTGGTTCCAGGAGCAGCTCCGGCACACCTCCACCACGTGGACGGTGAACGCGTCGTGGGTCAGGGCCAGCTGCTGGATCTCGTCGCGGCTCCGCGCGGAACCGGAGGCCGTGCCGAGGTCGTCGCCGAAGACCCAGGACACCGCGGTGAGGTTCTCCTTGCGGCACACCGGGCAGACCGTCTCGGTGACGACCCCGTGGAACCCCGCCGCGCGCAGGAGGTAGACGTCGGCGTCGCACACCTCGCGCAGCGACAGCGCGCCCTCCCGCAGGTCCGCCAGGACACCGCGGCGGCGCAGGGCGAAGTCCACCACCCGTCGACGCCTGAGCGCGTCGCGTCCGGTGGGGTCCCCCGGACCCGGCGGGGGGCCGGGTCGCGGGAAGCGGGAGTCGGCCTGGTCCACGTGGTCAGCCTACGACCCCCGCCGGATGCCGGTGCGGCTCCGGTGGCGGGGGCTCGTCCGCGCCCGGGTCTCCGCGGCGGCGACGCGTCACACCGATGCCACGGCCGGGTATATCGGCCCGATACATCAGAGGGTGTAAGATCGGTGATCGTCGCATGACACCACCAGGATCGACGCGCGGAAGGGGGGAGCCGGCATGCTCGAACTGGCCATCCTCGGCCTGCTCGACGAGCGTCCGATGCACGGCTACGAGCTGCGCAAGCGGCTCTCCGAGATGCTCGGCACGGTGCGGACCGTGTCCTTCGGCTCCCTGTACCCGACCCTGCGCCGACTCCAGCAACACGGGGACATCGTCGAGGACGCCTCGGCGGCCACGGCGACCCGCCCACCCGCCACGGCCCGGCGCGGTCGCAAGACCTACCGCATCACCGCCGGCGGCAGCCGGACCCTGGCGGCGCTGCTCGACGAGCCCGGCGCCTCGTCGTTCAACGACGACGGCTTCGGCGTCCACCTGGCCTTCTTCGACCGCACCCCCGGGCCCGCCCGGGTCCGGCTCCTCGAGGGTCGGCGGCGGGTGCTCGAGGAACGCCGCGAGGGCCAGCGCGACGCCGCCACCCGGACCGGCCCGACCGAACTCCGGTACGCCCGACAGCTCACCCTGCTCGGGCTCGAGACCAGCGAGCGCGAGCTGCGCTGGATCAACGAGCTCATCCAGACAGAGAACCCATCACAAGGAGAATCCCCATGACCGACAAGAAGGTGCGCGTCGCTATCGTCGGCGTCGGCAACTGTGCGTCGTCGCTCGTCCAGGGCGTCGAGTTCTACAAGGACGCCGCGGCGGACCAGACCGTCCCCGGCCTCATGCACGTGGAGTTCGGCGGCTACCACGTGGCCGACGTGGAGTTCGTCGCCGCGTTCGACGTCGACGGCAAGAAGGTCGGCGTGGACCTCGCCGACGCCATCACCGCCTCGGAGAACAACACCCTCGCGCTGTGCGACGTGCCGCCGACCGGCGTCACCGTCCAGCGTGGCCCCACCCTCGACGGCCTGGGCAAGTACTACCGCCTCACCATCGAGGAGTCCGCCGCCGAGCCCGTCGACGTGGTGCAGGCGCTGCGCGACGCGGAGGTCGACGTCCTGGTCAGCTACCTGCCTGTGGGCTCCGAGGAGGCCGACAAGTTCTACGCGCAGTGCTGCATCGACGCGGGGGTCGCCTTTGTCAACGCCCTGCCCGTGTTCATCGCCTCCGACCCGGTCTGGGCCGAGAAGTTCCGCAGCGCGGGCGTCCCGATCGTCGGGGACGACATCAAGTCGCAGGTCGGCGCCACCATCACGCACCGCGTCATGGCCAAGCTGTTCGAGGACCGCGGCGTCGCGCTGGACCGCACGTACCAGCTCAACGTGGGCGGCAACATGGACTTCAAGAACATGCTCGAGCGCGACCGCCTGGAGTCCAAGAAGGTCTCCAAGACCCAGGCCGTCACCTCCAACCTCGAGGGCTCGCTCAAGAACAAGGTCCACGACCGCAACGTCCACATCGGCCCGTCCGACTACGTGGAGTGGCTCGACGACCGCAAGTGGGCGTACGTTCGCCTCGAGGGTCGCGCGTTCGGCGACGCCCCGATCAACCTGGAGTACAAGCTCGAGGTGTGGGACTCGCCCAACTCGGCCGGCATCATCATCGACGCCGTCCGCGCCGCCAAGATCGCCAAGGACCGCGG
>NZ_CALMYY010000095.1 GCF_937873725.1 uncultured Dietzia sp. | reverse complement strand
GGCGGGCCCGGCGGCCCGCGCGGGGGCCCGGGGGGGCCCGGGGGGGCGGCCCCGCTGCCGCGGTGCGCGGGGGGGCCGGGCGGGTGTCCCTGCTGAGCGATTCGCTGATCCTGGCCCGCCGCAAGACCGAGGGCGGGACCGCGTTGGCCAGGGCGCTGGACGTCGGCGTGATCGACACCTACGCCACGGCCGCGTTGCTGCTGCTCACGGGCACGGCCGCCGCGGCTCGCGCGGCCGGGCGGTCGGCGTGAGCGCGGTCCGGAGCGTCCTGGTCACCGGCGCCGGCCGCGGGATCGGTGAGGCCACCGCGCGCCGGTTCGCCGACGCCGGGTACCTCGTCGGGGCCTATGACCTGCAGCCGTGCGCGTGGGCCGAGGGCGACGCGCGGATCGTCACCGGGGCCCTCGACGTCACCGCCCCCGCCGCCTGGGAGGAGGCGCTGGCAGAGCTGACCGCCCGCTCCGGCGGCGCGCTGGACGTGCTGGTCAACAACGCCGGGCTCCTCTACGGGACGCCGTTCATGGACGCCAGCTACGAGCGGGACTCCGCGCTGGTGGACGTCAACGTCAAGGGCGTCCTCTACGGCTGTCGTGCAGCGCACCCGTACCTGGCCGGGGCCTCCGCGCCGACCGTGGTCAACGTCTGCTCGGCGTCGGCGATCTACGGCCAGGCCGAGATGGCCGTGTACTCGGCCACCAAGTTCGCCGTCCGCGGCATCACCGAGGCCCTGGACCTGGAGTGGGGCCCGGAGGGCATCCGCGTGTGCTCGGTGTGGCCGCTGTACGTGGGCACCGGGATGCTCGAGGGCGTGGACACCGCGGGCATGCGGAACATGGGCGTTCGGCTGACGGAGGGTGACGTGGCGGGGGAGATCCTCGACCTCGCCGAGCAGACCCGCCGCGAGCCGTCCGGTGTCCTCGGCAGGATCCGCGGCGTGCTGGGCAGGGAGGTCCATCGCCCGGTGGGCAGGCAGGCCGCCGCCATGTATCTGGCGTCGCAGCTGGTGCCGAGCAGGATCATCCGCCTGACCAATCAGCGCCTGACCTCGTGACCGGAGCCGCCGCCGGTGATCCCGCCGCCGGTGATCCCGCCGCCGGGCAGGATCCCGCCGCCGGTGATCCCGCCGCCGGGCAGGATCCCGCCGGCGATCCCCCCGCCGCCGGGCCCGACCACGTCGCCGGGCCCGACCACGTCGCCGGACCCACGGAGTGGGGCGACGGCCTGGTCGGCGTCGGCCCCTGGGAGGTCGAGCATCCGGGCGAGCCCCGCCCGACCGGCGAACACTGGGACCCCGACCTGCTCGACTCGGGCGACCGCCGCAACGTGGTCGACTGCTACCGGTACTGGCGGCGCGAGGCGATCGTGGCGGACCTCGACACCCGGCGGCACCCGTTCCACGTGGCCATCGAGAACTTCGGTCACGACGCCAACATCGGCACGGTGGTGCGCACCGCCAACGCCTTCCTGGCGGCCGAGGTGCACATCGTGGGTCGCCGCCGCTGGAACCGGCGCGGGGCCATGGTCACCGACCGCTACCAGCACCTGCGGCACCACGAGGACGTCAGTGCACTCATGGACTGGGCGGAGTCCCGGGGGCTGCCGGTCCTCGCCGTCGACAATCTCCCCGGCGCCGAGCCGCTCGAGACCGTCCGCCTCCCGCGCGAGTGCGTCCTGCTCTTCGGCCAGGAGGGCCCCGGGGTGAGCGACGACGCGCGGCTCCGGGCGGCGAGGACAGTGTCGATCGCCCAGTTCGGCTCGACCCGCTCGATCAACGCGGGAGTGGCCGCCGGCATCGCCATGCACGCCTGGATCCGCGAACACGCCGCCCGCTGAGCCGCGCCCTGCCCCGCGCGGTCGCCCGACCGCGGGCAGGGCCTGACCGCGGGCAGGGCCTGACCGCGGACCGCTCAGGCGGCGGGGGCGGCGGGACGCTTGCGGATGCGGGCGATGAGCTTGGGTACGGCGGTGATGAGCATCGGCAGCACGGACACCAGCACGATGCCGATGAGGATGAAGTCGATGTGCTCCTTGATGAAGTCGAACTGCCCGAGCCACGCGCCGAGCGCCGTCACGCCCGCGGCCCAGAGCACCGCCCCCACCACGTTGAAGGTGACGAACACGCGGTAGCGCATCCCCGCCATGCCGGCCACCAGCGGCGCGTACGTCCGGACGATCGGCACGAACCGGCAGAGGATGATCGTGGCGGGGCCCCACTTCTCGAAGAACGCGTTGGCCTCATGGATGTAGGCCTGCTTGAACAGGCGCCCGTCCGGCCGCTCCCGCAGGTGGTGGCCCCAGCGGTTGCCGATGAAGTAGCCCACCTGGTCGCCGAGGAACGCCGCGATCGGGGCGGTCACCAGCACCACCCACAGCGGGGCGAACGGGTTGTCCTGCTGGGTGAGCAGCCCCGCGGTGAACAGCAGCGAGTCTCCGGGGAGGAACGGGAACAGCAGGCCCGACTCGATGAAGACCACGGCGAGCAGGGCCGGGAGGATGGCTTTGCCGAACGGGCCGTCGCCGGACAGCCAGAACTCGGGATCCATGAATCCGGGGCCGAGCGCCATGACGTGCTGGGCCTGGTCGGCCAACAGATGGGTGTTCACGACGGGAATCGTATCCGTCCGCCCCTGGGAATCGGCTGAAGCCGTGCCCCCGTCGGGCCGGGTGGGGCCCGCGACCTCGCGATACCTCGTAGGATGGGGTGAATCTCAGCGCCGACTTCTGGAGGATCGTCAATGCCTATCGCCACCCCGGAGCAGTACAAGGACATGCTCGACCGGGCCCGTGAAGGGGGCTTCGCCTACCCCGCGATCAACTGCACCTCCTCGGAGACCATCAACGCCGCCATCAAGGGCTTCGCCGACGCCGGTTCCGACGGGATCATCCAGTTCTCCACCGGTGGCGCCGAGTTCGGCTCCGGCCTCAACGTCAAGGACATGGTCACGGGCGCGGTCGCGCTCGCCGAGTTCGCGCACATCATCGCGGAGAAGTACGACATCCTGGTGGCGCTGCACACCGACCACTGCCCCGAGGACAAGCTGGACACCTTCGTCCGCCCGCTCATCCAGATCTCCCAGGAGCGCGTCGACGCCGGCAAGAACCCGCTGTTCCAGTCCCACATGTGGGACGGCTCGGCCACCCCGCTCGACCGCAACCTCGAGATCGCCAAGGAACTCCTCGAGAAGACGGCCAACGCCAACCAGATCCTCGAGATCGAGATCGGCGTCGTCGGCGGCGAGGAAGACGGCGTCGAGAACGAGATCAACGAGAAGCTGTACACCTCCCGCGAGGACTTCGAGGCCACGATCGAGGCGCTCGGCGCGGGCAACACCGGGCAGCGCTACCTGCTGGCCGCCACCTTCGGCAACGTCCACGGCGTGTACAAGCCGGGCAACGTGAAGCTGCGCCCCGAGGTGCTCAAGATGGGCCAGGAGGTCGCGGTGGAGAAGCTGGGCCTCGGCGAGGGCGACCTGCCGTTCGACTTCGTCTTCCACGGCGGCTCGGGCTCGGCCAAGAGCGAGATCGAGGAGGCGCTGAGCTACGGCGTCATCAAGATGAACGTCGACACCGACACCCAGTACGCGTTCACCCGCCCGATCGTGGGTCACATGTTCGGAAACTACGACGGCGTGCTCAAGGTCGACGGCGAGGTGGGCAACAAGAAGGTCTACGACCCGCGCTCCTACCTCAAGAAGGCCGAGCAGGCCATGTCCGAGCGCGTGGTCGAGGCATGCCACGACCTCAAGTCGGCCGGTAAGTCGAAGGGCGCCTCTGCCTGAGCGCACCTCCGAGCCGCCCCGGCCCGCCCCGGCCCGCCCCGCCCGCGGATGGCAGGCCCGGTCACGGCGATTGCGGCGGTATCGGCTCCGGCGGTGACGGTGGAGTCAGCGGCGCCCCTTCTTTCGAGGAGGGGCGCCGTCGGCGTGTCTGCGGCTTCGCCCCCGCTGCCCCGGCTGCCCCGGCGGATCCTCGCCGATTCGGCTTCGCGCCGCCGACACCCCTCGACCCCGCCGATCCGGCTGATCCCCCGCCGAGTCGCCGAATCGGCGAGGCCCCGAAGCGGCTCCTCCGGTGCGGAGAAAGGTCGACGCTCGGATTCGCCCTGTGAGGGGCTCGCAGGTGTGAAACCAGGTGGCAGCCCCGGGCCGTGCCCGGCTTGCCGCAGATCGCCGCTCAGGCCGATTTCGGATGGCATGGGGCGGCCACGCGGCGGTTGCTCGAGGTTCGTGAGGACTTGATCGAGAATCGTGGCACGTTGCTCGTACTCAGGTACGCCGCGGCGGCGTGTCCGGTGCACGGATTACGAGCAGATGAGGCCGAAGTTCGAGCAGGTTTCACCGAACGTCGAGCATGTGGGCAGGAGTTCGAGCTACCGACGATTCGAGCGGGGAGAACTCCGGCAGCTGAGTGCTCGAGCCACTGAGTGAAGCCTCGCCAACCCCAACGCCAACGCCAACGCCAGCGGGCCCGCGGGCAGGGTCGGCGGAAGTCAGCCCGGCTGGTCGCCCCACGGGACAGTGCCAATGTCGACTCCGGGCTCGCGGACCTTCCAGGCGCCGCACCCGCACTCGCATCTGCAGCCGCAGCCGCAGCCGCAGCCGGGCGGCGAAGCGGCGGCGTCGCCGGAACGGGGGACGGCGCCGCCGGCTCAGGGCAGCGGGCCCGCGGGCTCCAGCCGGTCGGTCCCGTGCCGGACGCGCCAGCTGGCCATGGGGTAGGCGCCGCTGGCGGGGTCCTCGCGGGCCACGATCGCCCAGTAGTCGGCGTGGGCGAAGTCGGCGGTGAACTCGAGGACCGTGAAGCCGTGGCGGTCCAGGTCCACCCAGCGCACGTGGCGGTTGAGCTGCGTCAGGGCACCCTGCGCGGTGAGAGAGGCGGCGTTGCCCTCGGGCAGCCCGATCATGTCGTCGATGTTGTTGCTGGTGATCGACGGGGTCACGAACTCGATCGCGCCAACGCCCGCGCCCGGGTAGTCGGCGGGCGCGAACGGCACCTCGCAGGCCCAGCCGGTGTGGATGTCGCCGGTGAGGAACACGGTGTTGCGCCCCCCGGCGTCGCGGATCACCTCGAGCAGGCGGCGGCGCTCCCCGGCGTAGCCGTCCCACTGGTCGGGGTTGTAGGTGACGCCCTCGCGCGGGACGCCCAGCAGCTCGGTGAGCGCGGCGGTGGTCCGCGGCTCGAGCGGGGGCAGGAGCACGGGCGTGATCATCACCGAGTTGCCGATGACGTTCCAGCGCGCGGTCGAGGAGCTCAGGCCACGGGCCAGCCAGTCGAACTGCTCGGCGCCGGTCATGGTGCCCGTGACGTCGATCGCGTGGCCGTCGAACCGGCCCGGCACGGCGGAGCGGTAGGACCGCAGGTCGAGCATGCTCAGCTCGGCCAGCGACCCCCAGCGCAGCCGCCGGTAGAGGTGCCCGCCGTCGCGCAGGGACTCCGGCCGCACGGGCATCCACTCGAAGTAGGCCTGCGCGCTGGCGGCCTTGCGGTCGGCGAACGCGCCCTCGTGCGGCTGGTGGTTCTCGGCCCCGCCCGCCCAGGTGTCGTTGGCCACCTCGTGGTCGTCCCACGTGCAGATCCACGGCACGTGCGCGTGCAACGACTGCAGGTCCGGGTCGGTGCGGTACTGCGCCAGCCGGACCCGGTAGTCGGCCAGGGAGACGATCTCGTGGGGCGGCTCGTGCGGGCGGACGGGCCCGGACTTGCCCACGTACTCGCCGCGGCCGTACTCGTAGATGTAGTCGCCCAGCTCGATGATCGCGTCCAGGTCCCCGCGGGCCTCGAGGTGGCGGTAGCCGGAGAAGAACCCGGCCTCCCAGTTGGAACACGACACCACCCCGACGCGCCAGCGCCCGGAGGCGGGCGACGCGCCGTCGGCGGGGGCGGTGCGGGTGCGGCCGGTGGGCGAGGTCTGCCCGAGGGCGCGGAAGCGGTAGTGGTACCAGCGGTCGGGGGCCAGGCCGGTGCAGTCGACCTTGACGGTGTGGTCGCGGCCGGCGTCGGTGACGAGCGAGCCCGACCGGACGATGCGCGTGAAGCCGGGGTCGAGGGAGACCTCCCAACCGACGACGACGGGGGCGCCCAGACCCGACCCGGGAGCGGCCTCGGGGGCGGGCGTGACCCGCGTCCACAGGATGAGGCGGTCCGCCATCGGGTCGCCGGACGCGACGCCGTGCCGGAAGACGCCCTCGGCCGCGGAGGCGACGGCGGGCCGGCCCGCGACAGCGCCCGCGCCGGCCGCCGCGGCCCCGGCCAGGGCGCCCGCCCGGAGGACGGTCCGGCGATCGAGGCCGGCGGGGGTGTGGGAGCGGTCGGTGGACGAGGGCACGATCATGCGGCCAGTCTGACGTGTTCTCGGAAGGGGCGGGGGCGAAAGGGCCGAGTGGTCATCGGCCGTTCACCCCGGGAGCCCGTCACGATCAGCTCCGCCGAGGATCGGCCCCGCCGACAATCGCCTCCAGCTCGGTCGTCGGCGGCGTGGACAGGAACCGCTCGCGCGAGTCGTCCAACTCGTGCAGCCACGGGGTGTGATGGACGGAGGCCATGGTCCCGGTGAGGACGGAGCGGAACGGCTTGTCCCGGTACGTCAGGATGTCCCTCTGCTTGTCCTCCTTCCAGGCCAGGAGGATCCGCACCACCTCGTCGAGGTCGAACATCGGGTAGTCCGTGGCCTCGATGAGGTCCCTGATGTAGTCGGCCTGGAAGCGCACGTCGTCGGCGTCCCCGTCCAACTCCTGGAACCGGTTGCGCCAGGTCCGGATGTGCGCGGCACGCTGCTCGGTGGGCGGCAGCGTGGCCCGGCCCAGGATGAGGTCGCGGACGTACCACGCCTGGGCGTCGAACATGTTGAAGGTGAACCACTGGTCCTGGGCGCCGAGGTAGTAGACCCTGGGGTTCTTCTGCCACACCACGCCGCGGTACAGGCCCGCGGGGTAGATGTCGTTCGGCGACTGCAGGGCGAGCTCGGCGGGCAGGAACGGGTACTTGTGGAGGTAGCCGGTGCACAGGATCACGGCGTCGAACTCGCGGGTCAGGCCTCCGGTGAAGTGGACGGTCTCGCCGTCGAACCGGGTGATGAGCGGCAGTTCCTCCATCCCGTCCGGCCAGTCGTAGCCCATGGGGGCGGTGCGGTAGGACATCGTCACCGAGCGGGCACCCATCTTGAAGGCCTGCACGCCGATGTCCTCGGCGGAGTAGGAGGCGCCGATCAGCAGGACGCGCTTGTCGGCCAGGTTCTCGGCCCCGCGGAAGTCGTGGGCGTGGCGGACCGATCCGGGGAACGTCTCGATTCCCCTGAAGTCCGGGAGGTTGGGGTAGGAGAAGTGGCCGGTGGACACGATGATCCGGTCGAACTCCGAGGAGGTCGTCTTGCCGGATTTGAGGTTCTCCACGGTGACGGTGAAGGAGTCCAGTTCGCGGTCGTACTCCACCCAGCGGACGGCGGTGGAGAACTGGACCTTGTCCTTGACGTTGGACCCCTGGACCCGGCCGTCGATGTAGTCCCACAGGACCTCACGCGGCGGGTACGAGGAGATGGGCCTGCCGAAGTGCTCGTCGAAGGTGTACTCGGCAAACTCCAGGACCTCCTTGGGGCCGTTCGACCACAGGTTCCGGTACATGGATGAGTGCACCGGCTCGCCGTACTTGTCGGTGCCCGACCTCCAGTTGTAGTTCCACTGGCCGCCCCAGTCGTCCTGCTTCTCGTAGGCCACGATCTCCGGGATCTTGGCCCCGGATCGCTGTGCCGATTCGAAGGCGCGCAGGGCCGCCATCCCGCTCGGTCCTGCTCCGATGATCGCAATGCGCTGTCTTGACACAGATGTCCTCTCGGCCCACGTGCGGCCTGTCCTCGTGCTGCGACCGGTGCCGGTGGAAGCTCGTCCGACGCGGTGACCGTGATTCCGCGTTCCGGGGCCTCGACACAGGGACCGTGAGCGCTCCGAAGGGGCGGCGATGTGCCGCCCGCAACGAGCGCACGGCACCCCGGATGGGGTGCCGCATGCCTCTCACCATAGCAAATGCCCCCCGGGGCAGGGGTGGGGCGAATTAGTGGACAATGGCGGGCATGACCCAGTTCGGAGATCTCCTCGGCCCACCCCCCACCCGACTGACCGGCGACCCGGAGGCGGAGGACGCGCTCGCCGCGGGTGAGGATCCCCGCACCGTGGCCGCCTCGCACCCCACGGCGTCGATCGCCTGGGCCGAGCTCGCCGAGCGCGCGCTCGACGCCGGCGAGGTAATCAGCGCCTACGCGTACGCCCGCACCGGCTACCACCGCGGCCTGGACCAGCTGCGTCGCCACGGCTGGAAGGGCTTCGGGCCGGTGCCCTACGACCACGAGCCCAACCGTGGCTTCCTCCGCTGCGTGGCCGCGCTGGCCCGAGCCGCGCAGTCGATCGACGAGGAGGACGAGTACATCCGCTGCCTGGACCTGGTCAATGAGTCGGACCCGCACGCCGCCGCGCCTCTCGGCCTGGCGTGACCGTCTGGACGCCCGCGCGCTAGGCGTCTACGCCGCGCTGCCGGTCCCGCTGAGGACGCGGGCCCGGCGCCTCGGGTACGCGTTCCTGCCGATCCTGCAGTGCGGCCTGGCCGCGGGCTTGGCGTGGTTCATCGCCCTCGACCTGCTCGGCCACCCCGCCCCGTTCTTCGCGCCCATCGCGGCCGCCATCGCGCTGGGCACGGGCATGGGCAAGCGCGTCCGCCGCGGGATCGAGCTGGTACTCGGCGTGGTGGTGGGGGTGGGGCTGGGCGACCTGCTGATCGCGCAGATCGGCTCCGGCCCATGGCAGATCGCCGTGGTGGTGGTGCTGGCCATGTCCGCGGCGGTGTTCCTCGACCGCGGCGCCCTGGTGGGGACGCAGGCGGCGTCGTCGGCGATCCTCGTGGCGACCCTGCTGCCGCCGGGCAGCGCGGGCGGCTACGAGCGGATGATCGACGCGGCCGTCGGCGGCGCGGTGGCGCTGACCGCGATGGCGCTCATGCCCGTCCACCCGCTGCGCCGCGCCCGCCGCGAGGCGGCCTCGCTGCTCGGCGTGGCCTCGTCGGTGCTGGCCGAGGTCGCGGAGGGGCTGGACCGGAGGGACTCCGACCTCATCCGCTCCGCCCTCCAGGACGCCCGGGACACCCAGCCGGCGGTCGACGCCATAGCCGAGCAGCTCGCGGGCGCCCGGGAGCTGGTGCGGATCTCGCCGTTCTACCGCCGGCGCCGCCCGGAGGAGGTCACCCTCACGGGCGTGCTCAATCCCCTGGACAACGGCATCCGCAACATCCGCGTGCTCGCCCGCCGCGCGATCGTGGCGGTCGACGACCGGGTGGACGTCCCGCCCGCGCTGAGCTCGCTCGTCGCGGGGCTTGCCGAGGCGGTGGAACTGCTCACGCGGCGGGTGGCCGCGGACTCCGACGCCCCCACCGACGCCGAGGTCCACCGGGCCCTGCGCGCGGTGGCGTCCCGCGCCAAGCGGGAACTGGTCACGGGGTCGGGGCTGACCGAGACCGTGATGCTGGCCCAGATCCGGTCGATCCTCGTGGACATGATGCAGGTGGCGGGCCTGAGCAAGATCTCCGCGCTCGCCACGCTCCCGCCCACCGTCCGCACGCCGGCCGTGGAGCCGGAGCTGATGGAGGAGTGGCCCGACTCCGCCGACCGGCCCACGTCGGGGCTGCCGCCGCTCAGGGCGACACGAGCCTCCATGGCTCGGTATGACGGTAGAACGACGTCCTCTTGACCGGCCGCCGGCCGGTGACGCCGTCGCGGGTGATGACGCCCGCCTCCGTGCCCAGCTGGACCGCCCGCGCCTGCAGCCACCGCCGGCGCCGCAGCCTGCGGGGCCGCGCCGCGGTGGCGCGGACCCCCGGCATCGTGGGGGTGGGGCGGACCGTGAGCAGGCCCGTCTCGCCGGAGAACACCTTGTCGTCGTCGGCGTAGGCCTCGCCCACCAACGTCCCGCCGTCGGGGCCGGTGACGGTGGCCTCGCCCACCAGGACGGTGCCGGTCTCGTCGCGCACCAGCGGCACCTCGCGCGCCGTGCCCCGCAGGCCCAGCTTGGCGGCGGCGGACCCGGTGGGCAGGTCGTACGCGCGGGTCGCTGGGGTGGGGTCCTCGGTGACGTAGGCGATCTCCACGTCGAGGTTCTCCGTGCGCATCAGCCGTGTGAGCAGGGCGGCCAGGCCGGCGTCGGTGCCGCACAGCACGAGCCTGCGCCCGGGGCCGACCTCCGACAGCACCCGGTTGACGTCGTCCTTGGTGGGGATCTCGCTGCACCCCACGCTCGGCCGCTCACCGAGGAGGGTGGGGACCGGTGCAGTGCCGCAGCGGATGACGATCATCCCTCCATCATGACCCCACCCGGCCCCGGGGTCGAACCTGGGGCAGGATGGGACGGGTGCACGGGACGACGCGCCGCATCGACCTCAACTGCGACCTCGGGGAGGCCCGCCGGGGGACCCCGCGGTGGTCGGCGTCGCTCGACGCGCGGGCCGGGGCCCACCCCGAGGACGCCGCGCTGCTGGACGTGGTGACCTCCGCCAACGTCGCGTGCGGGTTCCACGCGGGCAACCGGCCGACCATGAACGCCACCGCCGCGGCCGCCGCCGAGCGGGGAGTCGCCCTGGGCGCGCACCCCTCGTACCGGGACCGGGTGAACTTCGGCCGGGTGGAGCTGGAGGTCTCGCGCGCGGAGCTCGCCGAGCACGTCCACTTCCAGCTGGTCGAGCTCGACATGGCCGCCCGCCGCCGCGGGACCCGGGTGAGGTACGTCAAGCCCCACGGCGCCCTCTACAACCGTATTGTCCGGGATGCCGAGCAGGCCGCCGGGGTCGTGGACGCGGTGCTGCGGTACGCCGAGCTCGCCGGCGAGGAGCCCCTGCCCATCCTGGGGCTCCCCGGGTCGGTCGTGCTCTCCCACGCCCGCGCCGCCGGCGTCGCCGCCGTGGCCGAGGCGTTCGCCGACCGCGGCTACCGCGCGGACGGGACGCTCGTGCCCCGCGGCCGGCCGGGCGCCGTGCTCACCGACCCCGACGAGGTGGCCTCCCGCGTGGTGGCCATGGCCGTCGGCGAGGAGATCGCCGCCGCGGACGGCTCACGGGTGGTGGTGTCCGCGGCGTCGGTGTGCGTCCACGGCGACACCCCCGGCGCGGTCGTGCTGGCCCGGCGGGTGCGGTCGGCGCTCGAGGCGGCCGGGGTCGAGGTGGCGCCGTTCGCCACCGGGTCCGGGGCGGAGGGTCCGTCGGGGCCGGGCGGGGGGAACGGCGCCGCGCCGGGCGGGGGGAACGGCGCCGCGCCGGGC
>NZ_CALMYY010000094.1 GCF_937873725.1 uncultured Dietzia sp. | reverse complement strand
GGGGGGCCGGCCCCCGGGGCCCGCACCCTCGCCCCCGGGGGGGTGCGCCGGGCGCGGGGGGCGGGGGACGGCGCCGGGCTGGGGGGGGGGGACTGCTGCGGCGGCTGAGCCCGCGGGCTCGGACCAGCCGGCTCGGACCCGCCGGCTCAGACCCGCGCCGCGTCGAGGATCGGGCCGAGCGCGAACAGCATGACCATCGACCACGCCACGTGCGTGATGATCGGCCCCAGCACCCCGCCGGTGCAGCGGCGCTGGACCGCGGTGACCAGCCCGAGGATGACCGCGGCCAGCACCAGCAGCGGGATGCCGGCGGTGGCGGTGACCGCCGCGTAGACCACCGTGGTGACCAGGACCGGGCGGATCCGGGAGGTGGCCGAGTACACCGCGCCGCGGTGGAAGCACTCCTCCGCCACGCCGTTGACCGCGGTGAGCAGGGCCACCAGCGCCAGGTTGCCCACGGTGGCATGGTCGAGCAGGGCGTCGACGGGGTCGCGCAGCGGCTCGATCCGCGCCACGACCAGCGCGCCCAGGCAGAACAGCGCGGCCAGGGCGGAGGCGGCGAGGATCGAGGACGCCACGGGCCGGCCGGACCGGTACGGTTCGCGCCCCACCCGGATCGGGCCGGAGGCGAACGCCCCGGTCAGCCACACCGCGGCCAGCAGGGCGGTCGCGGGGTAGAACATCGAGTCCCCGGCGGGGATGCGCAACGCCCACGCGTTGACGGCCGCGCCCAGCACCAGGGTGACCACGACCACGGCAAGGCGGCGGCGCGTCGGCGGCACCGGCGCGGTCTCCATCTGGCCGGTCCGGAAGGCCTGCCGGTAGCGGCCGGTGAGCGTGTCCGGGGCGGCGGTCCCGGGCCCGGACCCGGGCCCGGTGCTCATCGCGCCGGGCGGGCGCGCCAGACCGTGGGCGGGCGCACCCCGGCCCAGTCCGCGTCGGACGGCAGGAGCCGGGCGGGGTCGCCGAGGGGGTCGGCGCCGGCCCACTGCGCCGGGCGCGCGGGCCCGTGCGGCACCCGCAGGGCCTCGCGGAGGGCCTGACGGTAGGGGGTGCGGCCGCCGGGCGGGGGTCCCAGGCCCTCGTCGGCGTCGTCGACATGCACGATCGCCTCGCAGCGCAGCGATTCCACCAGCGGCCGGGCCAGGCCGGGCTCGAGCGGGGTGACCAGTCCCATCCACAGCGAGGACAGCTTGGGCGTGAGGACGGGGACGGGGACCATGAGCCGGCGGTGAAGGCCGGCCTCCTCCGCGTAGATCTGCATCATCTGCCCGTACGTCAGCACGTCCGGCCCGCCCACGTCGATGGTCCGGCCGTCCGCGAGGTCGCCCTCGAGCGGGCAGGTGGTGGCCGCGGCCAGGTAGTGGACCACGTCCCGGACGGCGATCGGCTGGATCCGGTTGCTGACCCACTTGGGGGTGACCATCCCGGGCAGTCGGGTGGTGAGGTGCCGGATCATCTCGAACGAGGCGGACCCGGAGCCGATCACCACCCCGGCCTGGATCACCAGCGCGGGCACGGTCGAGGCCAGCATGATCCGCCCCACCTCCACGCGCGAGCGCAGGTGCGGGGACAGGTCGGACTCGTCCGCAGGGTGCAGCCCGGACAGGTGGACGATCCGCCCCACCCCGGCGGCCTCGACGGCGCGGACGAACGCCTCGGTGGTCTCGCGCTCCTCGGTCTCGAAGTCCGCGGAGTGGCCCATCGAGTGGACCAGGTGGCAGGCCACGTCCACGCCGCGGAGGGCGTCGAGCATGGCCTGCTCGTCCCCGAGGCCCCCCTCGTGGACGGTGACGCGGTCGCGCCACGGGACGTGGTCGAGCCGGGCCGGGGTGCGGGCCAGCACGGACACCCGCGCCCCGTCCTCGAGCAGTCGCGGGACCAGGCGGGAGCCGATGTAGCCGGTGGCGCCGATCACCAGGACGCGGGGCCCGGGTGCGGGGTCGGGCGGGGAGCCGGGATCGCCGGCGGG
>NZ_CALMYY010000093.1 GCF_937873725.1 uncultured Dietzia sp. | reverse complement strand
GTGAGCGTCTGCTGCAGGTCGATGATGTAGATGCCGTTGCGGTCGGTGAAGATGAACCGCCGCATCTTGGGGTTCCAGCGACGGGTCTGGTGACCGAAGTGAGCGCCCGCGTCGAGCAGCTGCTTCATGGAGATGACTGCCATGGGTTGTTGAGGGCACGTCCGGCTTGGGAGCAGCCGGACCGCGAGGCCCTCGTCCTCGCTTTCTGATGTGTATCGGGTTATGCCGTCAGCCGGATGGCCTCGAGCCCTGGTGTCCGCACCGGACCCGACCCCCGCCTGGCGGGGGCACCTACTGGTCCGGTGTCCGGGAGGCCGGGGCGTGAGCCCAGGGACCGGATGCGCCGCCCGGGGGTGGCGCAGAACACGCGAAGTCAATCGACGTCAGTCGACCGCATGGCAATCATAGCCCGCCCGCGCCAGCCGGCCAACACGGGTGCCGGGCCTGTGGATGGTCGTCCTCCCCCTCCACAGCGGTCCCCGCGGGGATGTCCGACGCGACCGCGGCGGGGTGTACTCGTGTCATGCAGTTCCCGTGCCGGACCACAGCGATGGCGCGTCGCCTCGCGATCGCGGCCTCCGCGGCGGTCGCCCTCGTCGTCCTCGTCCTTCCGCCCGCGGCGACCCCCGCGCCTGTGCGCCGGGACCTACGGGTCCCGCTCTCCGGTCCCCCGTCGGTGGCCACGCCGTTCTCACCCCCGGCGCAACGCTGGCTCGCGGGGCACCGGGGGGTCGACCTCGTGGCGGCCGCCGTCGCGGAGGTGCGGGCGCCCGCGGCCGGGACCGTGCTGTTCGCCGGGGCGGTCGGCGGTCGCCGGGTCCTGTCGATCGACCACGGTGACGGCCTGCGCACCACGTACGAGCCGGTGCGCGCCACCGTCCGCGCGGGGGACGCCGTCGGCGCCGGGGACCTGGTGGGGCATCTCGTCGCGGGTCACCCCGGGTGCCCCGCGGTGGCGTGCCTGCACTGGGGCGCGCGCCTCGCCGCGGGGGGACCGGGGGGCGACGACGACGAGTACCTCGATCCCCTCGGCCTCCTCGCGACCGACGCGCGAGCGATCCGGCTCAAACCCACTCGTCCCGGCGACGGGGGCGGCTGATCCCCCGACCGCGGTCCCCGTCAGGCCCTGGGGTGGGCGCCCCGGTAGGCGGCGCGGAGGCGTTCCGCGGAGACATGGGTGTAGATCTGGGTCGTCGCCGGCGTCGAGTGACCCAGGAGTTCCTGGACGTGCCGCAGGTCCGCACCGCCCTCGAGCAGGTGCGTGGCCGAGCTGTGGCGCAGCGCGTGGGGCGACACCCGCGGCGATCCGGGCGTCGCGGCGGATACCTCGTTGACGATCCGACGGGCGGTGCGGGGATCGAGCCTGCCTCCCCTGGCCCCGAGCAGCAGGGCCGGGCCGGAACCCGTCGTCGCCAGTGCCGGCCGCCCCCCGTCCACCCAGGCGCGGAGTGCGCGGACGGCGGGGGCGCCGTACGGGACCGCGCGTTCCCTGTCCCCCTTGCCCACCACGCGCAGGAGCCGCCGCTCGGCGTCGACGTCGTCCACGTCCAGCCCACACAGTTCGGCCACCCGGATTCCGCACGAGTAGAGCAGTTCCACGATCAGCCGGTCACGGACCGCCACCGGGTCGCCCTCGGCCGCGCCGAGTTCGGTGGTCCGGATGGTCTCGGCCGCCTGGGCCCGGTCGAGGACCTCGGGCAGGTGACGTCGGGCGCGCGGAGCCTCCAGCCGGGCGGCGACATCGGTCGGGAGGACTCCCCTGCGCGCCGCCCACGTGCTGAACGACCGGGCGGCCGCCACCCTGCGCGCGACGGTCGACCGGGCCGCGCCCGCACCCACCTGCGACGCCAACCAGCCGCGGAGGGCGGGCAGCGTGAGGGCGCCGGCGAGGTCGGCGGCGGTGGCGGGCCCGCCACGGTCGGCGCAGAGATGCAGCAGCAGCGCGCGGACGTCGGAGCGGTACGAGCGGGCGGTCGCCTCGGACCGCGACCTCCCGGTCCTGAGATCGTCGACGTACTCGTCCACCACGGCCTCGAGGGGAGCCGGGAGCACTCCCCCCCGGCCGACCGGCGCCCCCGTCTGTCCCATGAGTACCGATTGTCACGCGCCTCACCGGGCGGCGCACGC
>NZ_CALMYY010000092.1 GCF_937873725.1 uncultured Dietzia sp. | reverse complement strand
CCGGCGGGGAGGCCGGCGGCCGCCGCCGCGGGCCCCCGGTGCAGCGGCACCACCACCACGGCGAGCGCCACGGCCACCAGCAGCGCCAGCATCCGTGATGCCGCGGCCCCGATCGCCACCGGAGACCACGCCACCCGACCCGCCCTGCTGCCCATGTCAGGAGCGTAGACAGGCGCCCACCGTCGCGGTCGCGAATCCGCCCGCCGCCGGCCCGGGCGGCGGGTGTCGATCGTGACCTGGCCGTCGTTGACCGGCTCCCCCCGCGGTGCTGCAATGAAATGACGGTCCCCCACCCCCCACGAGGAATCCATCACAGGAAAGGGCGTGCGAGAACCATGATCTACATCAAACCGCCGGCTTTCACCCGGCGGGTCGTCAACCCGATCGTGTCCAAGCTCAACCCTGGCGATATCGCCACCCTCACAGTCACCGGGCGACGATCCGGGCGTGCCCAGCGCGTACCGGTCACCCCTGTCGTGGTGGACGGCGAGCGGTATCTGGTGTCTCCCTACGGCGATTCGCAATGGGTCCGCAACCTGCGCGCCAGCGGGGTGGCCGAACTGAGCCACCGGGGTCAGGCGCCGGTGGTCACGCGTGCCGTCGAGGTGCCGGTCGCGGACCGGGCGCCGGTGATCGCGGCCTACCGCACCTCACTGAACGCAATGGCGAGCCGGTCCGTCGACGGCTTCTTCACCCGCATGCCGGATCCTCGCGATCACCCCGTCTTCCGGCTCACCTCGGCGGATGAACCGCCCGAGGAGAGCGAGGGGCGACGCCCGGCATGAGCAGGATCCGGGGCGGCATCGAGATCGCGAGAGGGCCCGAGGAGGTCTTTGACGTGGTGGCCGACCAGCGCCATGAGGTCCTCTACAACCCGGGGATGGTCGACTCGGTCAAGCTCACCGACGGCCCGATCGGGGTCGGTACGAGGTTCCGGGCCACCATGCGCACCCGGGGCAGACCCGTCCACTTCACCACCGAGTGCACCGCGTTCGACCGCCCGCGCCGGATCGCCACCCGCAGTGTCATGGCCGGCTCCGTGGCCGAGGGTGAGGTGCGCTGCGACCCGATCCCCGGGGGGACTCTGTTTTCCTGGGACTGGGAGGTGACCGTCGGCGGACCGGCCCGGCTCGCCGGCCCGCTGGTCGGCGTGATCGGGCGGCGTCAGGAGCGGCGGATCTGGGCAGGGCTCAAACGCCTGCTCGAGGACGGCTCGGGCGAGTCCGCCGGGATCGAGACCGAGCACGGCGAGCTCCCGTTCTACTGCGCCGAGCCGGCGGGAGACGGCCCGTGGCCGGGTGTCGTGGTGGTCCACGACGCCGTGGGCATGTCCCCGGATCTGCGGCGCCAGGCGGACTGGCTCGCCGGCGAGGGGTTCCTCGCTGTCGCGCCCGACCTGTTCGCGCGCGGAGGACCGGGGAAGATGCGTTGCCTGATCGCGATGATCGGGGAGGTCCGCGCCAAGGCGGGACGATCCTTCGACGACATCGACGCGGCACGCCGTTGGCTGGCCGCGCGGGAGGACTGCACCGGCCGGATCGGGGTGATCGGGTTCTGCATGGGCGGCGGCTACGCGCTCGTGCTCGCGCCCGACGGGGCGTTCGCGGCCTCGGCCGTGAACTACGGCACCGCGAGCAGGAAGGCCTACACGGCGGAGTACCTGCGGGGGGCGTGCCCGGTGGTGGGCAGTTTCGGCGGGGCCGACCGCACCGTGCGCGACGGGGCTGCCCGGCTCGACGCGGCCCTCAGCGAGCTCGGCGTGGACCACGACGTCAAGGAGTACCCCGGGGTCGGGCACGGCTTCCTCAACGACCACCAGCCGGACGAGGTCCCCGCCGTGTTCCGTGTGCTCGGCCGGGGCAGCCCCTACGACGAGACCGCGGCCGGCGACGCCCGGGCTCGGATCATCCGGTTCTTCGGCGAGCACCTGGCGGGGGTTCCCGGGTCGACGGCGCCCTGACGCCACCCCCGGCATCCGGCGAAAGGAGGGTGGCAGTGGATGACCGACCTGCTCGGCCCGATCCCACCGAGGGCGGGGCGGGTCCCGGGCTGCTCATCGAGCGGTACCTGCCCCGGTACGACGTCGCGGTCGTCCACGCCGACGTCGTCCGGGCCCCGCCCGCGCAGTGCTACGCCCGCGTGCTGGCACTGGACCTCCTGCGGGCCCCGCTCATCCGGGTCGCCATGGGTGTCAGACGACTGCCCCGACGCCTGAGCGGTGTCCTGCACGCTCCCGGGAGGACCCCCGGCCCCGATGCGGACGCGCCCACCTTCCGGCTCGCCGACATGGTCGACCTCGGGTGGATCGTGCTCGCCGAGACTCCGGGTGTGGAGATGGTCCTGGGCCAGGTGAGCCGCCCGTGGAAAGCGGACGCGTCGCCCTCCGCCGTACCGATCACCACGCCGACCACCGCCGAGGAGTTCACGGACTTCGCCGCCCCGGGCTTCGCCAAGATCGTGACCGGTCTCCGGGTGGACCGCTACGGGACCGACTCGTCCATCCTCACGCTGGAGACGAGGGTCGCCACCACGGACGCGCTGAGCCGCCGCCGGTTCCGGCGCTACTGGCTCCTCATCGGGCCCTTCAGTTCGGCCGTGCGCCGGACGGCGCTGCGCCTGCTCGCGGCCGAACTCCGCCGGGATCACCAGCGCTCGTGGGAGGATCCGGACTCGGCGGGCTGAGCACGCTTCCGCTCGGGAAAGGACCGCCACGATGCCGGACTGGCTGGCGGCGGGCGGCGCCGGGCTCCTCGCCGGGTGCGCGCTGCTGGTGGGCAGCGCCATCGCGTGGTTCATCACCGTCCCCGCCGGCCTGGTGGCGGCCGTGATGGCGTTCGGCTCCGGCGTGCTGATCTCCGCGCTGTCGTTCGAACTGGTCCAGGAGGCGATGGACCAGGCCGGCCTGCGGGCCACCGCGCTGGGCTTCCTCGCCGGCTCGCTCGTCTACGTGGGCCTCAACCTCCTCCTGGCCCGCCGGGGGGCGCGGCACCGCAAACGCTCCGGCGACCAGCATCCCTCCGGCCCCGGCACCGGCGGGGCGATCGCCCTCGGCGCGCTGATCGACGGGATCCCGGAATCGATGGTCCTCGGACTGAGCTTCCTCGCCGGCGGTGGCCTCAGCGTGCCGATCCTCGCGGCGGTCGCGATCTCCAACGTCCCCGAGGGCCTGTCCAGCACCGCGGGCATGAAGAAGTCCGGGCGGTCCCCCGGCTACGTCTTGGGCGTCTGGGGCGGCATCGCCGTGGCCTCCGGCCTGTCGGCCCTGGCCGGCTACCTGCTCCTGGACGGCGCGCCGCCCGGCGTGGTGGCCTTTGCCAACGCACTGGCCGCCGGCGCGATCCTCTCGATGATCACCGACACCATGATCCCCGAGGCCTTCGAGAAGGCCGCCGTCTACTCGGGGCTCATCGCGACCCTGGGGTTCCTCGCCGCGTTCAGCCTGCATTCGCTGGGTTGACGGAGGCGGAATCCGACGACGACGTGGTCAGCGGCGTCCGCTCCGGCTGTCGATGTCGGACCCGCGCGATAGACAGGGGCCATGCAGCCACCAGATGACGAAGAACTCCGAATGATGCGGCCCGTCAGCGAGTACATGGACGACGGCGTTCACGCCGACGAGGTGTGCCGCCGATACGGCCTCGACCGCCGCGAGCTCGCGAAGTGGTGCAATTGGATGGACTTCCGGGTGACCTGGGTCGACCCCGACAGGCGCCCACCCGTCCCCAGCCCCGCCCCGGACTACGCGCCGACCGAGTAGTCGTTCCGGTCCCCACGGCTCCGGCACGCTCTCTTCAGGCGATGCGCGGAGCCCCAGCCCACCCCGGCCCGCGGAGCAGGTGGCCCAGTCGGTCCGACCAGGTCCGCGACCGGAACACGTCGCGGGCGATCGCCACCCACTCGTGCGTGGCGATCCGCGCCGGGTTGAACGTGTCGATGTTCTTCGTCAGCCCGTAGACCACCTGCTCCCCCTCGGGCTCGAAGGTGCCGAACAGGCGGTCCCACAGGATGAGGATGCTGCCGTGGTTGCGGTCGAGGTAGCGCCGGTTGCTGCCGTGGTGCACCCGGTGGTGGGAGGGCGAGTTGAACACCCGCTCCAGCGGCCCGATCGAGCGCACCACCTCGGTGTGGACCCAGAACTGGTAGATGAGGTTGATCGCGCGCGCGTCCTGCACCAGCGCCGGCCGCACGCCCAGCAGCGAGAGCAGCCCGTACGGCACGTAGATCGTCAGCGCCTCCGCGACGGGCTGGCGCAGCGCGGTCGAGAGGTTGTAGCGCTCGCTGGAGTGGTGCACCACGTGCATCGCCCACAGCCAGCGGCTCTCGTGATCGAAGCGGTGGTTCCAGTAGTAGATGAAGTCCCA
>NZ_CALMYY010000091.1 GCF_937873725.1 uncultured Dietzia sp. | reverse complement strand
GGCGGGGTCGACACCGGCGGCACCCGTCCGGACCCCGCCACGGCCCGGGAGCTGCTGCGCGCGAGCGGGGCCCGCGAATATGCTCTGGGCATCGCCGAGGACCTGGTCACCGCCGCCCGCGCCGCCCTGGACTCCCCGGCCGTCCCGCACGACCTGCGCGCCGCGCTCGACGCCCACCTGGCCACCGCCCTCGAGAGGACCCGATGACCCCGCAGAGCCCGCACGCCGAGTTCACGGAGGCCGCCCGGAAGTGCAGCGAGGTGATCCTGCGCCGGTACTCGACCTCCTTCGCCCTGGCCTGCCGCCTGCTCGCCCCCGACACCCGGCCGCACGTCGCCGCGATCTACGCGTGGGCCCGCGTGGGGGACGAGGTGGTGGACGGCGCCATGATCGACGACCCGGCCGGCGCCCGCGAGCTCATCGCGGAGGCGCGCCGCCGCACCCACCGCGCGATCGAGCGGGGCCTGGACCCGGACCCGGTCACCCACGCCTTTGCCGACACCGCCCGCCGCTTCGGGATCGACGCCCGGCTGATCGACCCCTTCTACGACTCGATGGAGGCCGATCTCGACGTCACCGAGCACACCGAGGAGTCGCTACGCCGCTACATCCACGGCTCGGCCGAGGTGATCGGGGAGATGTGCCTGCGGACCTTCGCGGGCGGGGGGCTGGGCGACGACGACGAGACGGCCGCCGGGGCGCGCGCACTCGGTGCGGCGTTCCAGAAGGTGAACTTCCTCCGGGACGTCCGGGAGGACTCCTTCGACCTCGGTCGTAACTACCTGCCGGGACGCGACCCGCGGGCGCTGACGGACAGGGACGTGCGGGAGTTGGCCGACGACGTGGACGCCGACCTGCGGGTCGCCCGCGCGGCCATCGACAGGATCCCCGGGCGCGACCGGCTGGCGGTGCTCGCCGCCCACGACCTGTTCGCCGAACTCAACGACCGCCTCCGCGCCGCCGGCGCCGCCGGCGCCGCCGGGGTGAGCGCGGGCCGTGTGCGGGTCCCGAACCCGGTCAAGCTCGCCGTGATCGGCCGGGCCGCCGCGGGTCGCGGTAGCTCCGGGCATGGGCGTGCCCGCTCCGGTCGGGCGGTCGCCCGATGAGCGCCCGGCAGGCCCCCGGGGGTCCCGTCGTGGTGGTGGGGGGCGGCATCGCCGGCCTGGCGAGCGCCGCGCTGCTCGCCCGGGAGGGCCGGGACGTCACGCTGGTGGAGGCCACCGACGCCGTCGGGGGCCGCGCGGGAAGCTGGTCGAGCGGCGGCTTCCGCTTCGACACCGGCCCGTCCTGGTACCTCATGCCCGAGGTGTTCGACCACTTCTTCCGCCTCTGCGGCACCTCCGCCGACGAGCAGCTCGACCTGGCGCGCCTGGACCCGGGGTACCGGGTGTACTTCGAGGGGCGCCAGGAGTCCGTGGACGTGCGCTCGGACCGCGCCGCCTCCACCGCGCTGTTCGAGTCGCTCGAGCCGGGCGCCGGGCGGGTGCTGGGCAGGTACCTCGACTCGGCCCGCACCACCTACGAGCTGGCGCTGCGCCGGTTCCTCTACACCAACTTCACCTCGTACCCGGCCCTGGTGCGGCCTGACGTGCTGCGGCGCGCGGGGACGCTCGTCGCGCGGTTGGCGCAGCCGCTGCAGTCGTACGTGGCGCGCCGGTTCACCGACCGCCGCATCCAGCAGATCCTGGGCTACCCCGCGGTGTTCCTGGGGTCCTCGCCGTACCTGGCGCCCTCGATCTACCACCTCATGAGCCACCTCGACCTCACCGACGGCGTGCTCTACCCGCGCGGCGGGTTCACCGAGGTGATCGCGGCCGTGCGGCGCGTGGCGGAGGCGCAGGGCGTGCGCATCCACACCGGCACCGAGGCGGTCGAGCTGGTCACCGCGCCGGGTAGCGGCGCCGGCCGCCCGGGCGGCCGCGGGTTCCGGCGGGCACGGGCGCAGGTGACGGGGGTGCGCGTGCGCGACCGGGACGGGCTCGAGCGGACGCTCCCAGCCGGCCTCGTCGTCGGCGCCGCGGACCTCCACCACCTCGAGACCCGGTGGCTTCCGGAGGAGCTCCGCACCTACCCGCAGTCCTACTGGGACTCGCGGACCCCCGGGCCCGGCGCGCTGCTCATGCTGCTCGGCGTCCGCGGCGAGCTGCCGCAGCTCGCGCACCACACCCTGCTGTTCACCGAGAAGTGGGAGGAGGGGTTCGACGCCATCTTCGGGGAGCGGACCCACATCCCCGACCCCGCCTCGCTCTACGTCTGTCGGCCCAGCGCGACCGACACCGACCCGGCCACCGGCGTCGCGCCGGAGGGGCACCAGAACCTCTTCGTGCTGGTGCCGATCCCCGCTGATCCGGGACTCGGCCACGGCGGCGTGGACGGCGACGGCGACCCGCGGATCGAGGCCGCCGCCGACCGGGCGATCGCCCAGATCGCCGACTGGACGGGGATTCCCGACCTGGCCGAGCGGATCGTGGTCCGCCGCACGATCGCCCCCGCGGACCTCGAGGCGGACCTCGGCGCCTGGCGCGGCACGGCGCTGGGCCCGGCCCACACGCTCGCGCAGAGCGCGTTCTTCCGGACCCGCAACGTCTCCGCGCACGTCGACGGGCTCTACTACGCCGGCGCCTCGACGATCCCCGGGATCGGGCTGCCCATGTGTCTCATCAGCGCCGAGCTGGTGCTCAAGCACGTCCGCGGCGACACGAGCACCGCGCCCGTGGCCGAGCCGGGCGGCGGCACGGTGTTCGACAGAGCAGTGTCCGACCGGTGATCGGGCTGGCCTACCTGGCGGTCCAGGTCGTCTCGTTCGCGGGCGTCGTGGTGATCGACCACCGCTGGAGGCTGGCGGCGTTCCGCGCCCCGGCGGCCACGGCGCTCTCCGTCACGGCCGCCGTCGCCCTGTTCCTCACCTGGGACGTGCTGGGCGTGCGCAGCGGGGTGTTCTTCCGCGGCGTCACCGACTTCATGTCCGGGCTGACCGTGGCGCCGGAGATCCCCGTCGAGGAGGTCGTGTTCCTGACGTTCCTGTCCTACCTCGCCCTGGTCTGCGCGACGGGCGCGGCCGCGGCCGTCGAGCACCTGGCCCGCCGGCGCTCCGGGGCCGGCGCGGACCCGCTGTCCGGGACGGCGGGGGAGCGCCCGTGACCGGCCTGTACACGACCCTCAACCTCACCATGTCCATCCCCGTGGTGGCGGCCGCGCTCATCGCCGCGTGGCGCCTGCGCGGGGCCGAGCGGCGCCGCTGGCTGGTCGGGGTGGGCGGCTCGCTCGTGGTGATGCTCGTCCTCACCGCGGTCTTCGACAACCTCATGATCTCCGCCGGTCTGGTGGCCTACGACGACGCCCTCACCAGCGGGATCCGGCTCGGCGTGGCCCCGATCGAGGACTTCGCCTACGCCGTGGCCGCGGCCGTGTTCGTGCCGTCGGTGTGGGCGGTGCTCACCGCGGGGTCACCGCGTGGTGCCGGGGCGGTGAACCCGACCGTGTCGGGCCGCGGGGACGCCGCGCTGGCGGGGGTCGGCACCCAGGGACCCCGCGACGACGACGCGGTCCGCACCCCGGAGCGGCCCGCGTCGCCGGGTCTGCTGACCACGCTGTTCTGGTCCTCCCGGCCGGTGTCGTGGGTCAACACCGCCGCCCCGTTCGCCCTGGCCTACTTCCTGGCCACCGGCCGGTTCGACCTGCTCGGCGTGATCGGGACCCTGTTCTTCCTGGTGCCGTACAACCTCGCGATGTACGGGATCAACGACGTCTTCGACTACGAGTCCGACATGCGTAACCCGCGCAAGGGCGGCGTCGAGGGCGCCGTGCTCGAGCGGTCGCGGCACCGCGCCACGCTGGTGGCGTCGGCGGTGACCACCGTGCCGTTCCTGGTGTACCTCGTGGTGGTGGGCTCGGGGGTGTCGTCGCTGTGGCTGGCCGCGAGCGCGTTCGCGGTGATCGCCTACAGCGCCAAGGGGCTGCGGTTCAAGGAGATCCCGTTCCTCGACTCGGTGACGTCCGCCTTCCACTTCGTCTCCCCGGCGATCGTCGGCTGGACCATCGCCGGTGCGGAGCTGACCGGCGGGGTGTGGGGGTGCCTGATCGCGTTCATGCTGTGGGGCGCCGCGTCCCAGGCGTTCGGGGCCGTGCAGGACGTGCGCTTCGACCGCGAGGCGGGCCTCAAATCGGTCGCCACGGTGCTCGGCGCGCGGGCCGCCGTGTGGTTCGCGCTGGCCTGCTACGCGGCGGCCGTGGTGGTCCTGCTCGCGGCGGCGCCGTGGCCGGCCTCGGGGGCCGCGTTCGCGATCCTGCCGTACCTCGCCACCGTGGCCGCCTACACGCGGGTCACCGACGCCGACGCCGAGCGCACCAACGAGGGGTGGAAGCGCTTCCTGGTGCTCAACATGCTGGCCGGCTTCTGCGTGACGCAGCTGATCCTCTGGTCGGTGCTCGTCTGGTCCTGACGCGCCCGGACCTCGTCGACACGCGCCCGGACCCCGTCGACACGCGCCCGGACCCCGTCGACAAGAGTGTTTCGAGCACGTCCGCCGGGTAGTAACTGCGCGGAACGCTCTTGTCGATGGAATGCGCGAGCTCGATGGGGTGCTGGGCCGCTCTGCCGGGCTCAGCGGCGGACTCGTTCCATCCACCGCTGCGAGGGTGGGCTGGTGCGCCAGTTGCGGAAGATCGTCCGAAATGCCCGCGAGAAGCGCCGCCGCATCGCCGCGGGGTCCTCGAACGGCCGGGCCGAGATGCCGACGGTGAGCGTCCGGTCCACCCGCAGGCGATCCGCGGCACCGAACTGGAACGACAGGTCGATGTCGTCGTGGAGCTCCGGATCGGTCCTGTTCACCCCGTCGCGGACCCGCTCCCAGGCCTCGCGGCGCATCGCCAGGTTGGAGCCGAACAACACCGGGTGGGCCATGGCCGCGCCCACGGAGACGAAGAACGCGTCCATGTAGAGCAGGCGCGCGGCCGCGGCCCGCCACCCGCTGAGCCCGATGAACTCGCCCGGGCCCGAGATGGCCGCGAGCTCGGGGTCCTGCGTGAACGCGGCGTCGATCCGCTCGAGCCACTCCGGACCGGGACGGGAATCCGCGTCCAGCCGCGCGATCACCTCTCCCGTCGCCGCGTCGTACCCGGCCGCGGCCGCCGAGGGGATGCCCCGCACCGGCTCGACCACCACCCGGGCGCCCGCCTCCAGGGCCACGGCCGCGCTGGAGTCGCTGCAGCCGTTGTCCACCACCACGATCTCGTCGGGCGACCGCGTCTGGGCCCGCAACGCGGCCAAGCAGCCGGCCAGCTCGAGGGCGTCGTCGAGGACCGGGACAACGACGGAGATGCGCATGCGCACATCCTGCCAGCGGGACGACCTGCGCACCCAACCGGGCGATTTGTGCCGCCTCCGGGCCTGTGTGTAATCTGCTAGAGGCTTACGCGCCGAGCGGATGGATTCCAGAAGCGACAGCGCTGCCCGCCCCCTTAGCTCAGTCGGTAGAGCGTTTCCATGGTAAGGAAAAGGTCGTCGGTTCGATTCCGACAGGGGGCTCGCACTGTGCGGGCGGTTCGGCCGCCCGGCTGGCAGCGCATGCCGGTGTAGCTCAGCTGGTTAGAGCGCACGACTCATAATCGTGAGGTCCGGGGATCGAGTCCCCGCACCGGTACACAGAAGACCGAAGGCCGTCCGCCAGTCGCGGGCGGCCTTCGTCGTGGGGGCTGCCGCGGGCTCAGACCCCGAACGTCGCCCGCGGGTACCCCGCCTCTACATCCGTCACGACGTTGACCAGGTACGGCACCCCGCTCGCGAAGGCCCGGTCCAGCGCCGGGCCGATCTGTTCGGGATCGGTCACCATCTCGCCGGCCCCGCCGAGCGCCCTCACCACCTCGTCGTAGCGGGTGCGCGGGGCGAGGTCGGCGATCACGTCGTAGCCGTACAGCATCTGCATGGGCCCCTTCTCCAGCCCCCACGCGGCGTTGTTGCCCATCACCATCACCACGGGCAGCCGGTGCCGCACCAGGGTGTCCACGTCGATGAGCGAGAACCCGGCCGCGCCGTCGCCCAGGAGCAGCACCACCTGGCTCGAGGGCCGGGCGATGCGGGCCGCTATCGCCGCGCCCAGTCCGGCGCCAAGGCAGCCGAACGGGCCGGGGTCGAGCCAGTTGCCGGGCCGGGCGGGCTCGATGAACTTGCCGGCGAAGGAGACGAAGTCGCCACCGTCGCCGATCACCACCGCGTCCTGGGCCAGCCGCGGCAGCAATTCCCCGTAGATCCGCGCCGGGTGGATGGGGTCGGCGCTCGCGCGCAACAACTCGAGGTCGGCGGCGTGCGTGGCGTCCGCCTTCTCCCGCAGGGACCGCGCCCAGTCTCCCCAGTCCGGTGCCGACCGTCGCTGCACGGCCTCGGTGAGCGCGTCGAGCACCGCCCCCAGGTCGCCGGCGGTGGCCACGGCGGGGTTCGCGTGCAGGCTGAGTTGGCCGGGGGAGTCGGCGACGTGCACCACGGTCGCCGGCGTGGCGCCGTCCCTGCCGCCGAACACGCCGTAGCCCAGGCGGAAGTCGAGCGGGGTCCCCACCACCACCACGAGGTCCGCGCCCCCGAACGCCGCGCCGCGTGCCTTGGACACGAGCAGGCGGTGACCGGCGGGGACGATCCCCCGGCCCATGCCGTTGGGGATGGCCGGCAGCCCCAGGGTCTCCACGCAGCGCAGCGCCGCGTCCTCGGCCCCGTCCGCCCACACGTCCGAGCCCAGCACCAGGACGGGCCGCCGCGACGTGGCCAGCAGGTCGGCGATCCGGTCGACCGCGTCGGTGTCGGGGGAGCGGTCGGGCCCGTCCACCGGGGAGCCGTCCGCGGCCGTGCCGGGCCCCGGGCGGACGGACTCGCACCGGTCGAAGAAATGGTCCATGTGCACGTCGAGGAACGCCGGTCCCCGGTGGGCCGTGCGGGCGGCGGTGAAGGCGCGGTGGGTGGCGGCGGCGATGTCCGCGGTGTCGCGGGCCGTCTCGGCGGACACGGTCACCGGGCGGACCACCGGCACGTGGTCGAACTCCTGCAGGCTGCCCGTGCCCCAGCGGGCCGCGGGCGCGCGGCCGCCCAGGACCACCATCGGCGCCCCGGAGAACGAGGCCTGCGTGAGCGCGCTGATCCCGTTGGTCACGCCCGGCCCGGCGGTGAGCACGGCCAGGCCGGGGGAGCGGGTGAGCTTGCCCGTGGCCTCGGCCGCGAACGCGGCGGTCTGCTCGTGCCGCACGTCCAGCAGGGCGATGCCGTGGTCCTCCTTCTCCGCGGCGTCGTACATCGGGAACACGTGCGCGCCCGAGAGGGTGAACATGGTCCGCACCCCGTGGGCGGCGGCGACGGCCGTGGCGTGGGAGCCACCGTGGCCCGCCACGGGTGTCTGATCGGTCTGACCGGTCCGGTCGTTGTGGTCCACGGGCGCTCTCCCTGCTCGACTGCCCCCACCGTAGGTGCCCGGTCCCGCGGCGACAGCGGTTCCGGGCGGATCGGCTCGGGTAGCGTCGGCGGGCGTGAGCACAGACAACGCAGTCGACGGCCTCGTCGTCGTCGGGGATCCCGTCACCGTCACCACCGAGGTGGTGGCGCGCTTCGCCGAGGCCGTCGGCGCCCCCGCGGACCAGGCCCCGGCGACCCTGGCCGCCGCGCTGACCGCGCCGGTCCAGCGCGCGGTGATGGCGCACCCGGCGCTGCGGATCGACCTGTCCCGCACCCTCCACACCGCCCAGACCTCCGAGCACCACCGGCCCATCCGGGTCGGCGACGTCCTCACCGCCACCGCCACGGTCACCGGGGTGCGCTCGGCGCGCGGCGGCCGCATGATCGGCTTCGACACGGTGCTGCGCGACGCCGACGGGGCGGCCGTCCAGTCCCTGTGCAGCGCGCTGCTCACCGCGGAGGTGGAGGCATGACGGGCGGCGGGGACACCGGCGCCGGGGCGACGACGAGCCGGCCCGAGCCCGGCGAGCCGATCCCGGGGCGCACCCTGGAGATCACGCGCGAGGACCTCCGCCGCTACGCCGACGCCTCCGGCGACCACAACCCCATCCACCTCAGTGAGGACGCGGCGCGGGCGCTCGGCCTGCCGGGTGTGGTGGCCCACGGGATGCTCACCTCGGCGCTGGCGATCGGGGTCGTGGCGGAGTGGGCCGGGGGGGCGGACCGCGTGCTGGCCACGTCGATCCGGTTCGCCGCGCCCGTGGTGGTGCCCGCCGACGAGCCCGCGCGGCTGGAGGTGGCCGGCGCCGTGAGGAGGGTCGCCGAGGACGGCTCCACCGCCGACGTCGCGCTGGCGGTGACCTGCGGGGGGGCCAAGGTGTTCGGCAAGGCGATCGTCACGGTCGCGACGGACGGACGGTGACCGCGGGACGGGGCCGGCGCGTGATTTCGGCCGGACGGCGGCGCTGTCGTACACTGGGATGCCCGACCGCCCGCGGTCGCGGCCCGCGCTGCCCGAGGCAGTCGCCGACACTGTAGAGTCGAGGCGTTCGTGCGGTCCGCAACGCGAGACGGCACGGGTGGCCGGGAGACCGGCCGAAGGGGCGTAGCTCAATTGGCAGAGCAGCGGTCTCCAAAACCGCAGGTTGCAGGTTCAAGTCCTGTCGCCCCTGCACTTTCCCCGCCCGCCACGACACGACCCGGAGGTAGCCGCGTGAGCCAGGATCGCGACGACGACGTCGACACCAGCGGCGCCCGCGACTCCGACGCCGCCGAGGCCCCCGCGGGTGCGGCCGTCCCGACGGGCAAGGCCGGCCGCGGTGACGCCGCCGTGGCCACCCGCGTCCGGACCGACGCGGACAAGCCGGAGGACACGGGCAGCGGCCGCGCCAACCCGATCCAGTACGTCGGGCAGGTCGTGGAGGAGCTGCGCAAGGTCATCTGGCCGACCCGCAACCAGATGGTCACCTACACCATCGTGGTGTTCCTGTTCCTCATCTTCATGACGGCGCTGGTCTCCGGCGTCGACTTCGGTGCGGGCAAGCTCGTCGAACTCGTCTTCGACCGCTGACACCTGCCGCCGCTGGAGGTCCGGGGCGAGATCCGGACCGCCGAACTTCGAGAGGACCGCAATTTTCGTGAGCGACATCGACCAGAGCCCCGAGTCCGAGGACGCCGACGTGACCCCGGCCGCCGCCGAGCAGGCGGAGATCGAGGCCGACGCGGTGCTCGCCGACACCACGGTGGACCCCACCGATGCCCCGGTCCCGCCGACCGATGACGCGGTCGACCAGACGGTCGCCGCCGTCGGGGAGGAGTCCCCGGTCGAGGAGGTCGCCGCCGAGGAGGCCGCCCCCGAGGAGGACGCCCCGGTCATCGACCCGATCATCGCCTTCAAGCGCCAGCTCCGGAAGCTGCCGGGCGACTGGTTTGTCATCCACTCGTACGCGGGGTACGAGAACAAGGTGAAGGCGAACCTCGAGACCCGCGCGGTCACGCTCGGCGCGGAGGACAAGATCTATCAGGTCGAGGTCCCGGTCGAGGAGTTCACCGAGGTCAAGAACGGCCAGAAGAAGGTCGCCAACCGCAAGGTCCTGCCGGGATACGTGCTGGTCCGCATGGACCTCGACGACGAGTCGTGGGGCGTCGTCCGCAACACGCCCGGTGTCACGGGGTTCGTGAGCGCGACCGGCGGCGCCACCGGTACCCCCACCCCGCTCTCGCTGAGCGACGTGGCGAAGTTCCTCGCGCCCAAGCCGGAGAAGAAGTCCGCCGCGGCCGGTGCCGAGGGCGAGGGCGGGCTCGTCCCGCCGACCATCGAGGTGGACTTCACGGTGGGCGAGTCGGTGACCGTCATGGACGGCCCGTTCGCCACGCTGCCCGCCAGCATCTCCGAGGTCGACCCGGCCGCGCAGAAGCTCAAGGTGCTCGTCTCCATCTTCGGTCGCGAGACCCCCGTGGAGCTCGGCTTCTCACAGGTCGAGAAGATCGACTGAGGCCACGTGCCCGGCACCGACGACCCGCCCCGCGCTCCCGCGCGGGGCGGGTCCCGTCGTTTGCGGCGCGATTAGGGTTCCGTCCGATCCCGCGCGTAGAATCTCCAAGGTTGCGCCTGCGCTCTCCGCTGCCCGCCTGACGGGTGGGCGAGCGGGGGACGGCGCACACGACAGTCGGCCTCCCACGTGTACAGCGCGGTGCCGAGATCCAGTCGAAGAATCAGGAAGACGATGCCTCCGAAGAAGAAGAAGGTCTCAGGGCTCATCAAGCTCCAGATCAATGCCGGCGCCGCCAACCCGGCCCCGCCGGTCGGTCCGGCTCTGGGTGCCCATGGTGTCAACATCATGGAGTTCTGCAAGGCCTACAACGCCGCCACCGAGAACCAGCGCGGAAACGTCGTGCCGGTCGAGATCACGGTCTACGAGGACCGTTCTTTCGACTTCAAGCTCAAGACGCCGCCGGCCGCCAAGCTCCTGCTCAAGGCCGCCGGCCTGCAGAAGGGCTCCGGTACGCCGCACTCCGCCAAGGTCGGCAAGGTCTCCATGGACCAGGTCCGTGAGATCGCGCAGACCAAGCTGGAAGACCTCAACGCCAACGACATCGACGCCGCGGCGAAGATCGTCGCCGGCACCGCCCGTTCCATGGGCATCACGGTCGAGGCCTGACCTCCACCACCCAGTCACGACTGTGGGAGGGCAGCTCAGGCCCGCACCACACCCGACCGCCGCGCTCGTGACGCGGCAGGAATGGATTTCACATGAGCAAGAACAGCAAGGCCTACAAGGCCGCAGCTGACAAGGTCGACCGCACCAAGCTGTACTCGCCTCTGAACGCCCTGGCCCTGGCCAAGGAGACGTCCTCGACGAAGATGGATGCCACCGTCGAGGTCGCCATGCGACTTGGCGTCGACTCCCGCAAGGCGGACCAGATGGTCCGCGGCACCGTGAACCTGCCGAACGGCACCGGCAAGACCGCCCGCGTCATCGTCTTCGCCGCGGGTGAGAAGGCCACCGAGGCGGAGGCCGCCGGGGCTGACGTCGTGGGCTCCGAGGATCTCATCGAGAAGATCCAGGGCGGCTGGCTCGAGTTCGACGCCGCGATCGCCACCCCGGACCAGATGGCCAAGGTCGGCCGCGTGGCCCGAGTGCTCGGCCCGCGTGGCCTCATGCCCAACCCCAAGACGGGCACCGTCACGATGGACGTGACCAAGGCCGTCAACGACATCAAGGGCGGCAAGGTCACCTTCCGTACCGACAAGGCCAACAACCTGCACTTCATCGTGGGCAAGTCCTCCTTCACCACGGAGCAGCTCACGGAGAACTACCAGGCGGCGATCGACGAGGTCATGCGCCTCAAGCCGTCCTCCTCCAAGGGCCGCTACCTGCAGAAGATCACCATCTCCACCACGACCGGCCCCGGCATCCCGGTCGACACCTCGGCGATCTCCAAGCTCCTCGAGTCGGGCTCCGACTCCGAGTGACCTGATCCGCCACGGCGGGCCCCGCGACCGGTTCTCCGGCGCGGGGCCCGTCCGCATTTCCCGGTCGGGCCGGGATGCGGGAGGATGACCCCATGAGTGCCCAGCCCGCCGGCTCGTCCGACCCCACAGGCTCGCCGGACTCCGGCCGCGCCGCGAGCCCGGTCGCGGTGCGGGACGTCGCGCTGCGGGACGGGCTCCAGCTCACCGAGGGCCGCCTGCGCACGGCCTCCAAGGTCGACCTGATCCGGACGCTCCTCGGGCTGGGCGTGCCGGAACTCGAGGTGGGGTCCATGGCCCGGCCGGACCTCGTCCCCGCGCTCGCCGACACCCTCGACGTGATCGCCGCGCTCGACGAGTCCGAGCGGGACCGGTGCTGGGTGTGGGTGGCCACCCCGGGACACGTCCGTCGCGCCGCCGACGCCGGGGTCCGGCGCTTCCAGTACTGCCTGTCCGTGACCGACGAGCACAACGACGCCAACATCGGGCGCCGGACCGAGACGAGCATGGCCGCGCTCCCCGAGGCGGTGGAGGCCGCGGCGGCGGTCGGCGGGACCGTTCAGCTCTGCCTGGCCACCGCCTTCACCTGCCCCCTGACCGGCCCGGTGGACCCCGCGCGGGTGCTGCGGTTGATCGAGGATCCGCGCGGGGAGGGCACGGTCGACGTGGTGTTGGCAGACACCCTCGGCCAGGCCCACCCGCGGCAGGTCGGTGACCTGGTCGCGGCGGCCGTCGGGCCGGCGGGCGGGCGCCGGATCGTCTTCCACGGTCACGACACCTGGGGGATGGGCGTGGCCAACGCGCTGGCGGCGGTCGCCGCGGGCGCGGGCATGGTGGACTCGGCGCTCGGCGGGCTCGGGGGTTGCCCGTTCGCGCCCGGTGCCTCGGGGAACACCGCCACCGAGGACGTGCTGTTCGCGCTGCGCCCGGACTGGCTGGGACCCCAGCGGTTCCACGCGCTGGTCGCGGCCGGCGATCGGATGCTCGGCGAGCTGGGTGAGCGGTCGCGGTCGCGGGCCACGGCGGGCGCGCACGGCAACGGCCGCGAGTTCGACTGGACCCTGCCGCAGGCCTGACCGCGGGGTCGATCACCTCCGCGCGGGCGCCGACCTCGCCGTGGTCCGGCGGAGCACCTCCTGCCGCGCCGACGGCGCCGGCTCGTACCCCCGCGAGACCGGTCGCCCGGGCGGTCAGATCACGCCGCGGTCGGCGAGCTCGGCGAGGCGCGCGGCGTCCAGGCCCAACAGGTCGGAGTACACGGCGGCGTTGTCGAACCCGGGTTCGGGCGCCCCGCCGCGGCGCACGGCGCCCGGGGTCCGGTCGAGCACCGGAACGACGCCGGGGCCGAGCACGGTGTCGTCGACGCCGGGGACGGTGTGCGGGACGATCATGCCGCGGGAGAGGAACTGCTCGTCCCGCACCACGTCGGCCACGGTGTTGACCGGGCCCACCACCACCCCGGCCGCCTCCAGGGTCGCGCGGATCTCCTCGGCGGTGCGCTCGGCCGCCCAGTCGGAGATGATCGCGTCGATCTGGTCCTGGTTCGCGCCGCGCGCGGAGTGGTCGACGAAGCGCGGGTCCTCGGCCAGCTCGGGGCGGCCCATCGCCGCGCACAGCCGGCGGAACACGGTGTCCTGGTTGGCGGCGATGATCACCCACGGCCCGTCGGCGGCGCGGTAGAGGTTGGACGGCGCGATCCCCTCGAGCCGGGTCCCGGACGGGCCGCGGACCACGCCGGCGGCGTCGTAGTCGGGGATCACCGACTCCTGCACCGCGAGGCACGCCTCGGTGAGCGCCACGTCCACCACCTGGCCGCGGCCGGTGGTGGCGCGGGACAGCAGCGCGGCGAGGATGCCCTGGACGGCGAACATGCCGCCCAGGGTGTCGCCGATCGACAGCGCCATGCGCGGCGGCGGCTGATCCGGGAAGCCGTTGAGGTGGCGCAGCCCGGACACGCCCTCGGCGACCGAGGCGTACCCGGCCCGCGTGGCCTGCGGCCCGGTCTGGCCGTAGCCCGAGACGCGGCCGATCACCAGGCCCGGGTTGATCTCGTGCAGGCGGTCCGGCCCGAGGCCCCACTTCTCCAGCGTGCCCGGGCGGAAGTTCTCCACCACCACGTCGGCCCGCGCGACCAGGTCGCGGAAGAGCGCCGCGCCGTCCTCCGAGCGCAGGTCGAGCGTGACGGATTCCTTGTTGCGGGCGTGGACGGTCCAGAAGTGCCGGCGGCCGTCCCGCTCGCCCTGCCCCCACGTGCGCAGGGGATCGGGGCGTCCGGGATCCTCGATCTTGACCACCCGGGCGCCCATGTCGCCGAGCAGGCGGCCGGCGAACGGGCCGGCGATGAGGGTGCCCAGTTCCAGCACGAGCATGCCGGCCAGCGGACCCGTCCGCTCCGCGTCGTCCGTCGTCGGCGCCACGTGCCGCCCCCTCATCCCGCGCCGCTCCGGCGCGCGTCTGACCCGATACCGTGGTCCCCGGACATCGTCACCCTGACCGTGGCCCCCCACCGTACCCGCCCTGAGCTGCGGGGTCTCGGGGGTCGGGTCCTCCGCGACCGTCAGGACAGGGCGACCATCTCGTGGAGGGTCTGGCCCGTGTGGGTCTCCTCGCGACCGTCGATCGTCAGGGTCAGGGCGAAGTCCGAGCGGAACCGGAAATAGCCCGGATGCCCGACCGCCATCTTGACCAGCCTGTTCAGCGGCGGCCGGCCCACCACCGGGAGGTCGGAGAGAAGATCGTGCGCGTGGACGATGTCCCGGACGGTGAGCGTGAGGTCGATCCTGCCGGGTACCTGCAGCCGCAGGGAGGACGGGTAGGAGCGGTCGGCGATCGGGTGGAACACGGTCGGGCCCTCGGTGATCTCGACCTCGCCCTCGGACAGGATCACCTCGCGACCCCGGGCCACCATGATGGGTTGCGACCAGTGGGAGCCGTACTTCTCGGTGGTCTCGACCATGGCGTAGACCAGCGAGATCTCCGGGGTGTAGAGGCGGCCCCAGTACCACTTGGCGATGATGCGCTTCATGTCGCCGACGCCCCAGTTGTGGTCGTGGTAGCCACGGCCGGACACCCGGTCGGTGTTCCCGTCGACGGTGACGGTGCCCTCGACGCGGGCGCGCGGGGCGCCGACGCACCAGGCAAAGTACTCGCGTTCGGTGTATCTGGTCTTGCCGCGGCCGGGCATCCACGGCGGGACCTCGGCGTGGAACACCAGGTCGACGCCGATGCCGTCCTGCTCCGCCGTGAGGTGGTAGACGGGCAGACCGCCCACCTCGTCGACGAGCACCGCGCCGTGATGGGCGATCCGGACGTCGACCTTCTCGGTCGACACGGTCAGCTCGGCGTCGGTGTGGTGGCGGTTGGACTCGCGGCGCCGCCCGTCCGGGGTGTAGAGGTGGATCTCCACCCCGGGCCTGCGTCGCACGAGCTCGCGGCTCTGGAGCATCACCACCACGATGCGCCCGTCGTCGAGGTGCGCGTCGAAGTACCAGTGTTCGAACGCCTGCCTGTCGGAGTCGAGGTGGGCGGCGTTGTCCGCGGGGAGGACCTCGGTGATCTCGCCGTCGCGGCGCCCGGGGCCGTTCCAGGCCTCGACGATGTTGAGCTTCGGTCCGTGCAGCAGGGTCATCGGATCCTCCTTCTGAAGTCGTGGGTGGCGGTCAGCGGCGCAGGGCGCCCGAGGCGTCGAAGGCGGCCTCGCGGCCGGCCATCTGGGCCCGGTACCAGTTCTCGCGGTGCCGGCACATGACGCGCTCGTGCATGCGGCCGATCGGCGGGACGCGGCGGGCCACCTCGACGGCGGAGATGAGCGGGAACCGGAGCACGGGGACGAGCGCCCAGGGCAGGGCCGCCGGCATCCGGTAGTTCTTCCGCGTGCCCGGTGCCATGAACATCGCCGAATACACCGAGTTGATCCGGAAGTTGTAGTGCTCGCGCAGGCGCTGGAGCCCTGTGTGGCCCTCCCGGGCGGCGAACGCCTGCGGGTAGGACTCGATGAGCTCACGGCCGTGCTCGCCGGAGTCGAAGGACCGGGACAGGATCGTCATGAGCAGCATCCGGATGCTGTCGCCGATGGTCTCCGGGTACCACTTCATCCGCACACCGAGCAGGTGGCCCATGTACTTCTGGAAGTGGATGAGGGCGCGGATCTCCCGCGCGCTGGTCTGGTAGCCGAGCGCCCACAGGGCCAGGCCCGGGGTCACCGACCCGGCGATGAGGGTCAGGGCCATGTAGGTCTGGCTGATGGGCAGGCCCCACTTCTCGATGTACCACTCGTCGTGGGAGGCCACCCGCGAGCGGACCGAGACGTGCATGACGCGGACCTTCATGGCGGTGGCGCGGCCCGCCGAGCCGGGGCGCAGCAGGGCGCCGGGCTCGGAGACGTCCATCCAGAAACGGCACGTCTCGAGGAAGCGGCGCAGCGCGTTGTCGCCCGCGTAGCCGCCGGCCAGGGACAGCGGGGTCGCCACGGCGGACTCGGTGTAGATCTCGAGCGTCTCGGCACCGGCGAAGCTGAAGAGCATGGTGCCCCACCGCCGCCAGATCGCCGCGCCCTCCTCGAGGAGCTCCGGGTCGACCCAGTCGGGGATCGTCTCGAACTCCGCGAACAGCTCGCGCATGGAGTCGGGGACGTCCTCGAGCGAGCCGATGCCCTCGGACAGCGCCCGCTCCAGCATCCGCCGCGTCTGAACGGGGCCCGTCTCGCCGTGATAGACCTCGTCGACGAACCGCTCGGCGACGGGGTCGCCGGAGAACAGGTCCTCGCACACCGCGGCGGCGTCCTCGTCCGGGAGCAGCAGGTCGAAGCCGGTCAGCTTCAGGACGGCCGCGCGGAGCCTCTGAAACCTCGGGTTCTGGCGGCCCTCCCAGTACGCGAAGCGGGTCGGGCAGCGCACCCCGTCGGGCAGGGCGGGGCGGTCGATGTCGCGGGTCAACGCGCCGTCCACGTCGATGGTCGCCGAGTGGTGCTTGCGGGTGGTCATGACAGTCCTCGTCCGGGGAAGTCGGAGGCGGGGTGGCACCTCACCACGCCGCGCGTGCGGCTCGAGCCCGGTGCCGGTTCGCAGGGGATCCGCTGGTAGGCGTCCGTCGTCTCGGGTGCGGAGGGCATGTCAGGTCACCGTCCTGTAGGGGAGCATCATGTCGTGGTCCTCGTGGTCGAGGATGTGGCAGTGCCACACGTAGCCCCGGAGCGTGTCGCTCCGGTGGTGCGCGCCGGGCGGTGCGATCGACCCCACGTGGTCACCACCCATCCGGTCGATGACCGGGGCGGTGCCGTGCGCGGCGGCGTCGTCGTCGACCCCGTGTCCGCCGCCGTCACCGGCGTCGTGACCCGTCGCCGCGTGGCCCGTCCCGCCGAGATCCCCGGCGAGGGAGACCGCGGAGGGGAACGTCGCGTCCGGGTCGAATCCGAGCTCGTCGGCGGTCGGGAAGTGGACGAGCACCCGGGTGACCGAGTTCGGGTCGCAGATGACCGTGTCCTTCATGCCCGACTCCCACGGCTCGGGCGAGCGCACGGGGCCCACCACGAAGGGGTCCGGATCGGGGGTCCACTTGATCCCGGTCGGGGGTTGGGGCTGGTGCAGGCACATCGCGAGGGTGTCGATGGCCTGGCGCGACAGCACCCGGAAGTGCACGAGGTGGATGTGGATCGCGTGCGGGTCCGGGGTGGCGTTGACGATGTTCCACATCTCGAACGAGCCCTGGCGCGGCATCTCGATCTGGCTCGTGGTCCACCTCAGGTTGTTCAGGCTCATCATCGACGGCGGGATCCGCAGGTCGCCGGGCTGGCTGAGCGAGACGGTGCGGACCGCCGACGGCCGCGCGAGCGGGGCGAGCGCGGCGGGCTGTCCGCTGCCGCCGCGCAGGGTGTCGGGGACCGCGCCGGTGTGGCCGCGGGCGGAGGTGGCGCGGAATCGCATGAGGGTGGGCAGGTGGACGGCGCCGATCTGCGCCGCCTGGGGTGCGGCCGGTTCGGTGTTGAGGAGTTCCACGGTCTCGCCCGGCGCGAGCGCGGAGAAGTCGACCAGGACGTCCGCCCGCTCACCGGGGGCGAGGCGGAACCTGTCGACCTTCGCCGGCCCGGGCAGGAGGCCGCCCTCCATGCCGATGACCCACATGGGCAGTGGCTTGGACAGGTGGAGCATCCAGTTACTGAAGGACGCGGCGTTGACCATGCGGAGCCGGTAGAGGCCTCGCGCGACCTCGGCGGTCGGCCAGATCTTGCCGTTGACCACGCCGACGTCCCCCACGGCGCCGCCCTCCCAGTGACCTTGCGGGACGATCGGCGTCGACCTCATGGAGGCCGACCCGTCGGCGTTCATGATCTTCTCCTGCAGGATCAGCGGGAGTTCGTACTCGCCCGCGGGCAGGCCGAGAGGGTTGTCGGCCCGTCCGGTGTCCCACCGATCGCGCAGGAGGTATCCGCCCGCCAGCCCGCCGTGAACGTTGAGGCGTGTGATGGGCATGGCGTGGTCGTGGTACCAGAGCCCGGTGGCGTCCTGGCGGTTGTCGAAGTGGTGGACGTTACCCTGGCAGGGAAGGGAGATCAGCTCCGGGTGCCCGTCGCTGGCGGGTTCGGTGACGCCGCCGTGGAGGTGCAGCGAGGTGGGCACGCGCGTCCGCGTCTCCTCGGTCGGCCCGTGGAGGCTCGTGTCGATGTCCGCCGCGTGCGGGTGCGCGGTGATCTCGTTGCGGAAGGTCAGGGTGGTCCGCACGCCGCTGCGCGCCTCGATGGTCGGCCCCAGGTATCCGGACGCGCCGTACCCGAGGGTCATCGCGGTGGGCAGGTCGCGGTGGAACCGGTGGGAGCCGGTCCGGGCGGCGAGGTCGATGGTTTCGCCGGTGAGGACCGGTGGGCGCGGGAGTTCGTCGACGTAGGGCTCGAGGTCCGGGGAGTGGAACAGCAGGGGAGAGCGCCCGCTCGACCCGGGTCCGTCCTGCGCCCGGGTCACCGCCGCGCCGGCGAGTCCGATGCCCGCGACCCCGGCGGCGCTGCCGAGTAGCCGCCGGCGCGTCATGATCGGCCCGCGACCGCCGACACCGAACGCGCCCATCGCCACCTCCATCTTTCTATGGTGCGGGTCACAGTGCCCTACGGTATGGTTTGGTGTTGTGGCTCCCGGCGCAGGGCGGACAGGCCCGGGGTGATGACGACGACGGCAAGGGATTTCCGTGACCGGGTGGAGATCGGCGGGGGGGGGGGCCGCGGCCCCCCCGCCCGCCGCGGGGGCGGGGGGGGGGCCGGGGGGGGCCCCCCCCGCCCCCCCCCCCCCCCCCCCCC
>NZ_CALMYY010000090.1 GCF_937873725.1 uncultured Dietzia sp. | reverse complement strand
CGTGGTCCATTCGCCCAGCACAACCCCCTGAAATCTGTGCACATCCGCAGCGCGGGCCATAAGGGCAGCGCATGTGGGGCCGGGTGCGCGGTGGCCGCCCGACCAGTGGCCTGCTCCGACGCCGGGTGCGACTGAACCCGCGGGGCCACCGACGAGCCGAGAAAGCCAGAAATCCACCTATCGGATCGCGATCCACCCGCGGACCTCCATAGGTGGATCGCAATCCGATAGGTGGATTCGCTCAGCGCTTCGCGGGCGGCGGGCTGCGGGCTGCGGCGCGGGCGGCGGGCGGCGGGCCGGCGGGCGGCGGGCGGCGGGCCGGCGGGCGGCGGGCGGGTCAGCGTCCCGGCAGGAGGCGCATCGCGTCCGTCGCGGGGGCGAGCAACTTCTGCCAGCGACCGCGGGGCAGGAACAACGGCCCGCCCATGTGCATCACCCGCTGGGTGGCCACGGTCTGGGCCTCGGTGTACTTGAGCAGGCCCTCGTCCCCATGCCTGCGGCCCACTCCGGAGGCGCCCATCCCGCCCATCGGGCCGGCGACCGAACCCCAGCCGGCCACGTAGCCCTCGCCGACGTTGACCGTGCCCGTCCGCAGCCGTGCCGCGATCGCCTCCCCCTCGGCGTCGGAGGCGGCGAAGACCGATGAGTTGAGCCCGTACTCGGTGTCGTTGGCCCGGGCGATCGCCTCGTCGACCGACTCGACCGGGTAGATCGACACGACCGGGCCGAACGTCTCCTCGCCGAAGCAGGTGGCGTCCTCCGGGACGTCGGCGAGCAGGGTGGGCTCGTAGAACAGCGGGCCCAGATCGGGGCGCGGCCGACCCCCGGCCAGGATCCGGGCGCCCTTGGCCACGGCATCCTCGACGTGGGCGGTCACGGTGTCGAGTTGGTCGCGGGAGATGAGGCTGCCCATCTCGGCGTCGAAGTCGTAGCCCGGGCCCACGCTCATCGACTGCACGCGGGCGGTGAGCTTCTCGATGAGCTGCGGCGCCACGGACCTCTCCACGTACACCCGCTCCACGGAGATGCACAGCTGGCCGGAGTTGGAGAAGAACGCGCGCGTGGCCACCTCCGCCACCCGGTCCAGGTCCGCGCCCGCGGTGACGATCATCGCGTTCTTGCCACCGAGCTCCGCGGAGAACCCGATGAGCCGCTCGCCCGCCTGGCGGCCCAGGGTGCGGCCGGTGGCGGTGGACCCCGTGAACATGAGGTAGTCGACGCTCCCCGCGATCGCCCCGCCCACGGTCCCGCCGGAGCCTGGCACCACCTGGAAGAGGTCGCGCGGCAGGCCGGCCCGGTAGAGCATGTCCGCGGCGGCGAGCGCGCAGAACGGGGTGATCGACGCCGGCTTGATCACCACGGCGTTGCCCGCGGCCAGGGCGGCCAGCGCGTCGGTCGCGGCGAGGTTGAGCGGGTAGTTCCACGGGGCGATCACGCCCACGACCCCCTTGGGCTGGCGCCGCACGACGGCCTTGGTCAGGCCCGGGAGCATGCCCTGGACGCGCTTGGGGGCGAGCAGGCCCGGGGCCGTCCTGGCGTAGTGCCGCGCGGTGATGAGGCAGTCCAGGACCTCCTCCTGCGCCGAGGACCTGCTCTTGCCGGTCTCGGCCTGGACGATGTCCATGAGCTGGTCGCGGTTGCGCATGACCTGCGTGGCGAACCGGGTGAGCACGGCGACCCGGTCCTCGGGGGCGCGCTCCGACCACGCGATCTGGGCGGCCCTGGCGCGTGCGACGGCGGCGGTCACGTCGTGGGCGGTCCCGACGGGGATCTCCGCCAGCGGCTCGCCGGTGAACACCTCGGCGATGGTGGTGGACGGGCGGCTCGACGGATCGGCGCGGAACTCGGGGATCGCGACCAGGTCGCGGAGGCGGTCGTACACGCGGGCGGTGGGGCGGCTCATGCGCCAGAGCGTACCGGCGTCGTCGGCCGCCGCGCACCGCCACGTTCTTGACCCCGACGCCGCGTCAGGCCCCAGGCTGGTGGTCGTTCGAGATGCTGTCGTGGGAGATGCTGTGGAGATGACGACGGGCGAGGGACTCACCGTGGGCGCGGTCGCCGCGCTGGTCGGCGTCAGCGTCCGGACCCTGCACCACTGGGACCGGATCGGGTTGGCGTCGGCGAGCGGGCGGACGTGGTCCGGCTACCGGGTATATGACGACGACGACGTCGCCCGCATCCATCGTGTCCTGATCTACCGCGAACTCGGCTTCACGCTCGCGGAGATCGGCGGGCTGCTCGACGACCCCGACGTGGACGAGCACGCCCACCTGACCCGCCAGCGCGACCTGCTGGTCGGTCGCATCTCGCGTCTGCAGGAGATGGTCTCCGCAGTCGACCGCCTGAAGGAGGCGAACGCCGTGAACACACCACTGAGTCCCGAGGACCGCGCGGAGATCTTCGGCACCGACTGGAACGAGGAGTGGCAGGACGAGGCCGCCGACCGGTGGGGCGACACCCCGCAGTGGGAGCAGTCGCGACAGCGCGCCGGCGCCCTGTCCACGGCCGAGTGGAAGGAGGTCAAGGCCGGGGCGGACGCGCTGAACTCCGACCTCGCCGAGGCCGCGCGCGCCGGCGTGGACCCCGCCTCCCCCGAGGCCGCCGCCCTGGCCGAACGCCACCGGGCGTCGATCTCGCGGTTCTACGACTGCACCCACTCCATGCAGGTCCTGCTGGCCCGGATGTACCGGCAGGACCCCCGGTTCTCCGAGACCTACGAGACGCTGGAGCCGGGCCTGACGCGGTGGCTCGAGGCGGCGGTCGAGGCCAACGCGCGGGCGAACGGTGTCGACCCCGACGCCGCCACCTGGGGCTGAACCGAGCCCCGCGCACGTAGGGTGGCGGGATGAGCAGCCGATGGACCACCGCTGACATCCCCGACCAGACCGGACGGACGTTCGTCGTCACCGGTGCCAACTCGGGCCTCGGCCTCCACAGCACCCGGGCCCTCACCGACGCGGGCGCCCGGGTGCTCATGGCCTGCCGGGACACCTCCCGCGCCGAGGCCGCCCGGGCGGGCCTGGCCCATCCCGACAGGGCCTCCGTCGTGCAGATGGATCTGGCCGATCTGGACTCGGTGCGCTCCGCCGGCGAGATCCTGGCCGGGCATCGGCTGGACGTCCTGATCAACAACGCCGGGCTCATGAACATCCCGCGGGCCCGCACCGCGCAGGGCCACGAGATGCAGTTCGGCGTCAACGTCCTGGGCCACTTCGCGCTCACCCGGCTCCTCGAGCCCGTGCTCACCGACCGCGTGGTGTGGCTCGGGTCGATGATGCACAGGCTCGGCACGGTCGACCCGACCGACCTGGACTGGACCCGGCGCAGATACGTGCCCATGACGGTCTACGCGGCCAGCAAACTGGCCTGCGTCATGCTCGCCTACGAGCAGCAACGTCGCCTGGAGGCGGCGGGCTCGGGGCTGAGGGCCGTGGCCGCCCACCCCGGGTACTCGGCCACCAACCTGCAGTACCGCAGCGGCAGCCGGATCCAGGACCTGGTCATGCGCGGGGTGGAGAAGGTCCCGTTCCTCGTCCAGTCGGCAGAGCGCGGCGCACTGCCTCAGCTCTACGCCGCCACGGTGGACACCCTGCCCGGCGGCGCGTACGTCGGCCCCGACGGGCCCGGCGAGCTCACCGGCTACCCGAGGATCGTCTCCTCCACTCGGGCGTCACACGACCGGGACGTCGCCGCGGCGCTGTGGGAGCGGTGCCTGGAGATGACCGCGACGAGCTGAACGCTCAGGCCCTCCGGCGGGAGGCCACCAGCAGGAGCGTTCCCAGCAGCAGGCTCACCGCGGCCAGGCCCGCGACCGCGGTCGTCTCGACGCCGGTGGCGGCCAGCACCCCCTGCGCGGCGGCCGGCCCCGGAGCGCCAGCCGGCCCCGGAGCGCCGGCCGGCCCCTGCGCGGCGGGCGCGACCGTGTCGATGACGGCGGCCAGCGTCGGACCACCAGTGTCGGCGCCGTCCGGACTCCCCTGCACATCGCCGGCGGGTTCCGCGGGGGGGTCGGCCACCTCGTCGTCGTCGCCGCCCTCCCGGGCCGCCTCGGCCTCCGCCCTGATCCTGTCCTGGACCTCGAAGGCGTTCTCCAGCGCGGCGCGCTGGACCGCGTCGATGCTGCCGGCCAGCCCCCCGGGGATCTCGGTGCCCGTCGCGCCCGCCGCGTCCTCGAGCAGCGCACCGCCCCGGGCCGAGCCCACCACCACGTTGTTCCAGAAGATCAACTCATCGGGGCTGAGCTGCCCCGCGTCCTGGCGGGCGGCCAGCACGTTGATGTAGGCGGCCACGGCCTGGAGCGCGAACCCGGCGATGGCGTACTCGGAGATCCGGAGTGAGCCGAAGCCGATGGTCCCCGATCCGATGGACCCGGTCGCGTTGGCGTAGACCGATCCGGGGAGGCTGCCGGACGACGCCACGGAGGCCGCCGCCGATCCGCCCGCGACGCCGACGGACTCGAGGGGCGCCACGGAGCCGATCACCTGCCCGACCGAGAGCGCGGTGTCGGGGATGATCCCGCTCCCGGTGTCCCGCAGCGCGTCCGACCCCCCGCCGAGGGCCGGGCCACCGATCACGATCTCCTCGGGGAGCAAGCCCAGGACGGCGTCGACGCTGCCGTTGCCGGTCTCCGGGACCATCGACCCCGGGGCCTCCTGCGCCAGCCCGGTGGCCGGGACACCGACCGTCGCCAGGGCCGCCGCCACGACGGCCGCGCCGACGCGTCTGGTCCGGCGTCCGGAACCTCGGGTCTGGGGCATCACAGCAGGCCTTCCGTCACGGGGCGGGCGAGTCGGCCCGCGCACGGACACGAGAGTACTACTGCAGTGTCGACCTACTGCAGTGCCGACCTACTGCAGAGCCGACGTGAGCCGCGCGACGTTGTCCACGTAACGCCCCGCCCACGGTCGGCCGTTCCACCCCTCCAGCGCGAGGGGCGCGCTCTCGTCCAGGTAGCTGTCCACCACCTGGTTGAGCTCGGCCACCGCGTCTCCTCCCAGGACCAACAGGCTGATCTCGAAGTTGAGGTTGAACGACCGCAGGTCCATGTTGCTCGAGCCCACCACCCCGCCGTAGTCGTCGATCAGCAGCATCTTGGTGTGCAGCACGGCCGGCGAGCGGAACCTGTTGATCCTCACCCCCGCCTCGAGGAGCGCACGGAAGTACGATCGCTGCGCGTGGTGGACCATGAACTGGTCCGCGTGCTCGGGGACGAAGAGCTCCACGTCGACACCCCGGTAGGAGGCCGAGGTGATGGCGTGGAGCAGGGACTCGTCGGGGACGAAGTACGGGCTGACGATCCGGATCCTGTCCTGGGCCTGGCCGATGAGCTGGGTGAACATCCGGAGGTTGGGCTGGGTGCGGTAGCCGGGCCCCGACGGGACCAGCTGGAAGGCCGTGACCGGGTCTCCGGCGGTGGGGTCGCCGGCCCCGCGGCCGGTCTCGTCCGGGGCCCGCAGGGCGAGTTCCTCCCGGATGTCGATCACCTCGCCGGACTCCGAGTACCAGTCCACGGCAAAGACGCCGTCCATCCCGCGGACGATCTCCCCGCGCACCTCCATCATGAGGTCCACCCACTCCCGCCCGAGCCGGGCGTTCCGTCTGCTCCCGTAGTGCCGTGCGATGAGGTTCTGGGAGCCGATGAAGCCGTGATGGCCGTCCACGATGAGGAGCTTGCGGTGATTGCGCAGGTCGGGGCGCCGGAACCGGCCCACGAACGGGTTGATCGGCAGCATGAGATGGAACTCGACCGGGGTCTGACGCAGCCTCCGGCGGAGCCGCTTGAACCCGCGGTACCGGAGCGACCCGAGATGGTCGACGAGCAGGCGGACCGTCACACCCCGCTCGGCGGCCGCGACGGCTGCGGTGAAGAACTCGTCGGTCTCGTCGTCCCACGACTGGGCGTAGAACTCGATGTGCACGTGGTCGCGGGCCCCCCGCACCGCCGCGGTCATCGCCTCCAGGGAGCGGCCGTAGTCCGAGTGCAGCGCCACGAACTCCCCGGACATGCAGGGGATCGCGGTGAGAGCCCGGTTCATCCCGAGGACGGTCCGGACCCCGGGCCCGATGTGGACCCCGGGCGGCACCGTCGGCCAGTCCTCGAGGGCCTCCGCGTAGAGCAGGTTGGCCTCGGCCTGGATGAGGTGCCGCCTGCCGGTGATGTACGGGTTGCCCAGCAGGAGGAACATCGGCACCCCGATGATGGGGATGAACAGGATCGCCAGGAGCCACGCCTGCGACGACGCGGGTTGCCGGTTCTCCGGGACCATCCCCAGGGCGAGGATCTTGATCGCGTACTCGGTGATGAGCAACGCCGACGTCACGCCGTCCGGGAACGGGAGGAAGTCCAGGCGGTCCACCGTGGGGTTCATGTGGCCGTCCGGGTGAGGACGGTGCCGCGCGGAAGGCCCCGGGGGTCGACGACGACGCCGCCCGTCATGGTCCAGCGCACGACTCCGGCCAGTGCACGCTGCGCGTAGACCGAGTCGGCCGAACCCAGCTCGCGGGCACGGGGGAGGACGACAAAGGCCTCGTCGTCCGCCACGGCGGTGAAGTCCGCCCGGAGCCCGCTGCGGATCTCCCCGCGGTCCTCGAGCCCGACGATCGCCGCCGACCGTCCCGCCATCCACCGGGCGACGTCGGCGAGGTCCGCTCCGCGGCGCCGCGCCTCGGTCCACACCACCGACAACCCGAGCCGGGCGGACGCCACCGCGTCGATCGTCCCGTCGCGCAGGCCGTCCCACAGGAGTTCGCGCGTGGCCGCGTCCCGGATCGGCGGATCGAGGCCGTCGACCGCCGCGCCCCCACCGGTGACCTCGGAGACCAGGGCGAGCAGGTGCGGGCTGGTGGAGGCGGTGACCGGGAGCCCCTCCGCCCGGGCCGCCCTCAGCAGCGGAAGCTCCGCCGCGTCGGCGACGGCCCGCAGATGGAGCCGTCCGCCCGTCCGGCGGCAGACGTCGAACAGGGCGGGCAGGTCGTCGACGCCGGCGTCGACGGCGAACAGGCCGCGATGGTCGGCGACCTCCACCGCCGCCGCGACGAGCTGTGCGGTGTCGAGGGTCGGCGCCCCCGGAACCCCCTTCCCCGCGGCCACCGCGGAGATCCCCAGGACGCCGCGCCCCAGCAACGCACCGAGCCTGCTGAGATTGTCGGGGACGGCGGCACCCCAGAGCCCCACGTCCACCGCGGACTCGCCGGCCACCTGGTCTCGCCACCGGTCGACGTGCTCCGGCTCGGTCGCCGCCGGGTGGCCGTCCGACCCGTAGTCGACCACGGAGGTGACGCCGCCCAGTGCCGCCGCACGGGTTCCCACCCCCACGTCCTCGGTGCTGACGTGGGGATCCACCAACCCGGGCATGAGGACCACGTCGTCGCCCAGATCGATCGTGTGGTCGCCCGCCAACCCGATGTCCCGCGCGTCGGAACCGGTGCGCACCGACGAGATCACCCCGCCGTCCACCGTCACGGCCGCCTGCTGGATCCTGCCGTCGATCACGGCGCGGCGGGCGTGGATCAGGAGTTCGTACTTCGCCACAGATCGTTCCTCCAGCATCGGTCGAGCTTGCGGGGACACCCCTCGGCGGCCATTGTCCCCCACGCCCGCGGTATTCCGAGGGCAGGTCGACGGATAGCGTGTGGGCAGACCGACCGCACACCAGGAGGGCCCGCCATGACCGACACCCCCACCGGATTCGTCCCCACCGCCGACCTCGTCGACGAGATCGGCGAGGACGTCCGCAGCTGCGACACCCAGTTCCGCGACCTCGGAGGCCGCACCCAGTTCTTCGGACCGATCTCCACCGTCCGATGCTTCCAGGACAACGCCCTGCTCAAGAGCGTCCTGGGCGAGCCCGGAGAGGGGCGCGTCCTGGTGATCGACGGAGACGCCAGCCTGCACACGGCGCTCGTCGGCGACATCATCGCCGAGCTCGGGCGGTCCAACGGCTGGGCCGGCGTGGTGGTCCACGGCGCGATCCGCGACTCCGCCCTGGTCGGCCGGATGGACTTCGGCTGCAAGGCCCTGGGGACCAATCCCCGCAAGTCCACCAAGACGGGCGCCGGCGAGCGCGACGTGACCCTGAGCTTCGGAGGGGTCGACTTCGTCCCCGGCGACGTGCTCTACGCCGACTCCGACGGGATCGTGGTCCGCTGACCGGCGTCACCGCCGGGTCAGGAACCGCCGGTGTAGGCGGCGAGGCTACCGACGGAGCCCACCGACATCTCCGCGACCGAGGCTTCGGGGCCGTAACTGCCCAGTGATCCGGGCGCGTACGAGCCCGTCGAGTTGGGCACGTCCACCGAGATCGCGACCGAACCGGCGTTGATCACGCCCGTGAGGAGGTCGAGCAGCGAGCCGGTGCCCAGCGACCCGTAACCGAGCGAGCCCAGCTGGGTCCCCACGGTCGGATCCATCTTCATGCACCTGACCAGACCGGTGAAGGTCGTGATGTCGACACACCCGCCGTCGATCTCGGTGTTCGTCGGGTTCGGCGGCGGATCGGCCTGTGCCGCGGCCGTTCCTGCACCGGCGAGGATCGTCCCCGCCGCCATGGTGGCGGCGAGGGTCGACGTGAGGGCGGTCGGGCGCATGTGTGTCCTCCGGATCAGCTCAGCGTGGAGCGGTGACGTGGCCCACAGGGTATCGCGGGCCCGACGACGTCGGTCACGCCTCCCGGCGGATCCACCGCAGCAGCGGGCCCAGTGAGGCCCGATCGGTGAGGTCGAGACCGCCGAGTTCGAGCATCGTCTCCTCCTCGGGGGTCCGATCCGGCTTCCGGCGGAGTGCCGCCAGTGCGGTCTTGATCCCCAGCCGCTGGCGGAACCCCAACTGGTCAGGGGTCACCACCCCGCGGAGCTGGAAGAGTTTGAGATCGCGCAGCTGGTCGCCGGAGAATTCGCTCGACATCAGGGCGATCCGCGCGTCGTCGGTGACCGGGGTGGGACCCACCATGACCACCGCGACGCGGCGTCCCGCCTCGACGAGCGCCTCCCAGTTGTCCTTGATGAACCCCGAACCGCCCAGTCCACCGTCCGGACGCATTCCGGTCACCAGCACGACGGTCCCGGCCACGACGAGCTCGGCGGGATCGACGGCGTCGTGGTGGGAGGAGTGGGTGTCGAACTCGTCGGCGAGCCACCCGGCGTAGCGGCGCGCGCCCGGGTCCTCATCGTGGAGCACCACCGGAGCCTGGACCGCGCCGGACCTCGCGTCACCCATCAGGACACCCCCTCCGCGCCCCGCGCGGTCACACGGGCAGCACGGCCGCCGAACGAGACCACGTCGCCGTCGACCAGCCCACGACCCCGCCGCACATCGACCTCGCCGTTGACGCTGACCGCACCCGCCGCGACCGCGTCCTTGGCCTCGGCCCCCGAGTCGAGCAACGACGCGAGCTTGAGGAACTGGCCGAGGGTGAGCTTGCTGCTCAGATCGCATTCGACGTGGTCTGCTGGTGGCCCGGCCGGCGGCGGTGTCGCCCGCCCGGCCCGGCCCCGTCCTGCGATGTGGCGGCTCATACCGCCGAGCTTAACGACCCCGCCCTCACCCTGTCGGATCAGCCGTCCGGGTCCCGTCGTCGGCGACGTCCGCGCGGCCCCGGCGCGTGACCAACGCCAGGCCCAGACCCCCTGCAACGAGGGCCGCGCCGGCCAACCCCAGCGCCACGGTCTGGACGCCGGAGATCCCGAAGACCGCCGAGTCGTCCTCGTCCTCCGGATCCCGGGCTCCCCCCTCGGGAGGGAGCGGGGGCAACTCACTGAGCACGGGCAGGTCCGTCACCACGGACTGGGCACCCGGCCCGGCCGTCTGCGCTGACACCACGGGTCCCCCGACGATCAGAGAGGTCAGACAGAGAGCGCCGATCGCGGTGGCGAAACGGCGGCGGACCATGGATGCCTTCCGTGACGGTGGCCGAGGTGGCCGAGAGTCGTAGTGAGGTCCATCTTAGTTTCTCTTAAGGTCAAGCGCCACGGTCACCCACGGGGTCACCGAGTGGCCTAGGTTCTTTCCGTGGCACGCACACCGGACGGGGACGCAGTGGGGTCGGCCCACCACGCCGGGGCGGGCCTCGCGCCCGGTGTGGCCGCACTTCTCCACTATCGGCGGGTGTGGCTCCGCGGCGACATCCTCGCGGGCGTCACGGTCGCCGCGTACCTCATCCCGCAGGTGATGGCGTACGCCCAGATCGCGGGGCTGCCGCCGGTCGCCGGGCTCTGGGCGATCCTCGGGCCGCTCGCCGTCTACGCGGCACTGGGGTCCTCCCGTCAACTCTCGGTGGGCCCGGAGTCCACCACCGCACTCATGACCGCCGCCGGCGTGGCCGCGCTGGTCGGAGCGGCAGGCCCGGAGCGCTACGCCGAGGTGGCCGCGGTGATGGCGATCGCCGTGGGCATCCTGTGCCTCATCGGCTTCCTGGGGCGTCTCGGGTTCCTCGCGGACATGCTCTCCCGGCCGGTGCTCGTGGGATACATGGCGGGAATCGCGGTCCTGATGATCGTCAGCCAACTCGGCGCCTCCACCCGTCTCCGCGTCGAGGGTGAGGCGCTGCCCGCCCAGCTCGCGTCGGTCGCCGCGCAACTCGGCGACGTCCACCTGCCGACCCTGGTCCTGTCCGCGGCCTGCCTCCTCACCCTGTTCGCGCTCCGCCGGATCAGCCCCCTGGTCCCCGGCCCACTCGTCGTGATCGTCCTGGCCGCCCTCGCGGTGTGGCTCATGGACCTCACCGACGTCGGCATCCGGGTGGTGGGCCAGATGCCGACCGGACTACCGGTTCCCCGGGTGCCCTCCCTCGCCGACCTCGACCTGCTGGCCCTGCTCCCCGCCGCCCTGGGCATCGCACTGGTCGGTTATTCCGACAACGTCCTCACCGCCCGGGCGTTCGCGTCCCGCAAGCGCGAGCGCATCGACAACAACCAGGAGTTCCTCGCCCTCGGCGTGGCCAACCTGTCCTCGGGATTCCTCCAGGGATTCCCGGTGAGTTCCTCCGGGAGCCGCACCGCGCTCGGCGACGCCATGGGCAGCCGCACCCAGGCGTACTCCCTCGTGGCCCTGACGGTGGTGGTGACGACGATGGTCGTCCTGTCCCCCGCGCTGGCCTGGTTCCCGAGGGCCGCACTCGGCGCGGTGGTGGTGTACGCCGCGACCCGACTGGTGGACGTGGCGGAGATGCGGCGGATCTACCGGTTCTCACGGATGGAGGCGTCCCTCGCCGCCGCCACCACGGCGGGGGTGCTGTTCCTGGGGATCCTCCCCGGCATCGGGCTTGCCGTGGGCCTGAGCGTGGTGGACCTGCTCCGCCGGTTGAGCCGGCCGCACGGCGGCGTCCTGGGCTACATCCCCGGCATGGCCGGCATGCACGACCTCTCGGACTACGAGACCGGCTCGGAGGTACCGGGACTGCTGGTCTACCGCTATGACGCCCCGCTGTTCTTCGCCAACGCCGAGGACTTCCGGACCCGGGCCCTCCGCGCCGTGGACGAGGAGACCACCCCGCCGCGCTGGTTCCTCCTCAACGCCGAGGCCAACACCCAACTCGACCTCACGGCCGTCGACGCGATGGAGTCCCTGCGACGGGACCTCTCCGACCGCGGGGTCGAGTTCGCGATCGCGCGGGCCAAGTTCGAGATCCTCGGAGCCCTCGAGGACGGCGGGGTACTCGAGCGCATCGGCCGCGACCGGATTTTCGCCACGCTCCCCACGGCCGTCGAGGCCTACACCCGGTGGCGGGCCGAGCGCGACGGCGCCCCGCCCGCGTAGCGGGCGGGGCGGGCGGGGCGGTCCTCAGCGCTGGGCGACGTCCGTGGGACGGACCGGCGCCGGGAGCGCCGTCTCCCCCATGAGGAAGCGGTCGACGGACGCCGCCGCGGCACGACCCTCCGCGATCGCCCACACGATCAGGGACTGACCGCGACCCATGTCACCGGCCACAAAGACGCCGTCGACGTCGGTGGCGTAGGTGCCGTCCCGGTCCACGTTCCCACGGTCGGTGAACGTCACCCCGAGATCCGAACACAGGCCGGACTTCTGCGCTCCCGTGAAGCCCATCGCGAGCAGCACCAGGTCCGCCGGGTACTCGAAGTCGGTCCCCGGCACCGGCTCGAAGCGCCCGTCGACCATCTTCACCTCGGACCCCTTGAGCGCGGTGACGTGACCGCCCTCCCCCAGGAACTCGGCGGTGGAGACGCTGTAGACCCGCTCGCCATTCTCCTCGTGAGCCGACGCGGTGCGGAACATCAGCGGGTAGACCGGCCACGGGGTCGAGGCGGCACGGGTGGCGGGCGGCCGGGGCATGATCTCGAAGCTCTTGATCGACTTCGCGCCCTGGCGGGTGGCGGTGCCGAGGCAGTCCGCCCCCGTGTCGCCGCCGCCGATGATGATGACGTGCTTGTCCCGCGCGTGGATCGCGGGCAACCCGTCCGCGTCCACCACGGGATCGCCCACCGCCGCCTTGTTGGCCAGCGGCAGGTAGTCCATCGCCTGGTGGATCCCGTCGAGCTCGCGGCCCGGGACGGGGAGATCCCGCCGCATGGTCGCCCCACCGCACAGCACGATCGCGTCGAACTCCGCCCGGAGCTGAGCCGCGGTGATGTCCTTGCCCACGTTGACGCCGGGCCGGAAGACCGTGCCCTCCGCCTCCATCTGGGCGAGCCTGCGGTCGACGACCGACTTCTCCATCTTGAACTCGGGGATTCCGTAGCGCATGAGGCCCCCGATGCGGTCGTCCCGCTCGAAGACCGTCACCGAGTGGCCGGCCCGGGTGAGTTGCTGCGCGGCGGCCAAGCCGGCCGGCCCGGAGCCCACCACAGCGACCTTCTGGCCCGTCCGGAAGGACGGGACGATCGGCTCCATCCCGCCGTCCGCCCACGCCTGCTCGGCGATCTCGACCTCGATCTGCTTGATCGTCACGGGCTCCTGGTTGATGCCCAGGACGCACGACCCCTCGCACGGCGCCGGGCAGAGCCGGCCCGTGAACTCGGGGAAGTTGTTGGTCGCGTGCAGCCGGTCCACCGCCTCCGACCACTGCCCGCGGTGTACCAGGTCGTTCCACTCGGGGATGATGTTGCCCAGCGGGCAGCCCTGGTGGCAGAACGGGATACCGCAACCCATGCACCGGGAGGCCTGGGTCCGCAGCGCGTCCTCGGGGAGGACCGTCGACTCGTAGACCTCCTTCCAGTCCATGATTCGGAGGTCCACCGGCCGACGCTGCGGCAGCTCCCGCTCGGTGTGCTTGAGAAAGCCCTTCGGGTCAGCCATTTGCGGCCTCCATGATCGCCTCGTCCACGTTGCGTCCGTCCTTCTCCGCCTGCTCGATGGCGAGCAGCACGCGCTTGTAGTCGCGCGGCATGATCTTGGCGAAGTGATTCACGTTCTGCGCCCAGCCGGCGAGGATCTCCCCGGCCCTGGCCGAGTCGGTCTCCTCGGCGTGCCGCTCCACGATCCCGTGGAGGAACTCGACGTCGTCCTTCGTCAGCGCCTCGATGTCCACGAGTTCGCCGTTGAGATTGCCTGGCAACTCGCCGTGCGGGTCGTAGAAGTACGCGACACCGCCCGACATACCGGCCGCGACGTTGCGCCCGGTGGAGCCGAGCACGACCACCTTGCCGCCGGTCATGTACTCGCACGCGTGGTCCCCCACGCCCTCGACCACCGCGGTGACGCCCGAGTTCCGGACGCAGAACCGCTCCCCCACGATCCCGCGGAGGAAGATCTCGCCGCCGGTGGCGCCGTAGCAGATCACGTTGCCGGCGATGATGTTCTCCTCCGCCACGAAGTCGGGGGCGGCGTCGAGGGCGGGCCGGACGATGATCCTCCCGCCGGACAACCCCTTGCCCACGTAGTCGTTGGCGTCACCGAACACCCGCTGCGTCACGCCCGCGGCGAGGAAGGCACCGAAGGAGTTGCCCGCGGATCCGGTGAAGGTCAGATCGATCGACCCGTCCGGGAGCCCGGCCGCGCCGTGCGCCTTGGAGATCTCGTGGCTGAGCATGGTGCCGACCGACCGGTTGACGTTGCAGATCGGGTACCCGCCGGTGGCCGGGCCCGAGGACGGGTCCGCGATCACCGCGCGGTGGTCCGCGATGAGCGTGTTGTCCAGCGCCTGGTCCAGCTTGTGGTTCTGTCCCTTGGTGCACCGCAGGTCCTGATGCATGAAGGGGGATTCCGCCTGGGCGAAGATGGGCTCCAGGTTGAGCTTCGCCACGCGCTTGTTGTGCGCGAACGCCCGGGACTTGTCCAGGCACTCGGAGTGGCCGATCGCCTCGTCGAGCGAACGGAAACCGAGCTCGGCCAGGTACTCGCGGACCTCCTGCGCGATGAACTCCATGAAGTTCACCACGTACTCGGCCTTGCCGTTGAACCGCTCCCGGAGCACCGGGTTCTGGGTGGCGACACCCACCGGGCAGGTGTCGAGGTGACAGACCCGCATCATGATGCAGCCGGCCACGACGAGCGGAGCGGTGGCGAAGCCGAACTCCTCGCCGCCGAGCAGGGCGGCGACGATCACGTCGCGTCCCGTCTTGAGCTGGCCGTCGACCTGCACGACGATCCTGTCGCGCAGGCCGTTGACCAGCAGGGTCTGCTGCGTCTCCGCCAGGCCCAGCTCCCACGGGCCTCCCGCGTGCTTGAGCGAGGTGAGCGGCGAGGCGCCGGTGCCACCGTCGTGACCCGAGATGAGCACCACGTCGGCGTGGGTCTTGGACACCCCCGTCGCCACCGTGCCGACGCCCTGCTCCGCCACGAGCTTGACGTGGATCCGGGCCTCCGGGTTGGCGTTCTTGAGGTCGTAGATCAGCTGCGCCAGGTCCTCGATCGAATAGATGTCGTGGTGCGGCGGGGGGGAGATCAGTCCCACGCCGGGGGTCGAGCCGCGCACCTCGGCGACCCAGGGGTAGACCTTGCTCGGCGGGAGCTGTCCACCCTCGCCCGGCTTGGCGCCCTGGGCCATCTTGATCTGGATGTCGGTGCAGTTGGCCAGGTAGTTGCTCGTCACGCCGAACCGGCCGGAGGCGACCTGTTTCACGGCCGAGCGCCGCCAGTCCCCGTTGGCATCCGGTTCGAACCTGTCGACCGCCTCCCCGCCCTCGCCGGAGTTGGACCGGGCGTGGAGACGGTTCATGGCGATCGCGAGGGTCTCGTGCGCCTCGGCGGAGATGGAGCCGTAGCTCATCGCGCCGGTGGAGAACCGCTTGACGATCTCCGACACGGGCTCGACCTCGTCGATCGGCACCGGCGCGCGCGTCCCCCTGAGGTCGAAGAGTCCGCGGAGGGTGGCGAGTCGCTCCGACTGGTCGTCGACGAGTCGGGTGTACTCCTTGAAGATCTCGTAGCGGCCGGACCGCGTCGAGTGCTGGAGCTTGAACACGGTGTCGGGGTTGAAGAGGTGATACTCACCCTCACGCCGCCACTGGTATTCGCCGCCGATCTCGAGCTCGCGGTGCGCGGCCTCCTCGGGTCGCGGCAGGAACGCGAAGCGGTGCCGCCGGGCCACGTCGTCCGCGATCTCGTCGAGACCGATCCCGTCGATGGGGCTGATCGACCCGGTGAAGTACTCGTCGCACAATTCCTGCGAGAGTCCCGTGACGTCGAAGAGCTGGGCGCCGGTGTACGAGGCGAGCGTCGAGATCCCCATCTTGGACATCACCTTGAGCACGCCCTTGGCCGCGGCCTTGCGGTAGTTGGCGCAGGCAGTGCCGGTGTCGACGCCGGTGAGGTCGCCGGTCTTGACCAGCTCGTCGATCGACTCGAAGGCCATGTAGGGATTGATCGCGTTGGCGCCGTACCCGAAGAGCACCGCCATGTGGTGCACCTCGCGGGCGTCTCCGGACTCCACCACGAGGCTGACCCTGGTCCGGGTCTTCTCCCGGACCAGGTGGTGGTGGACGGCGGAGGTGAGCAGCAGCGACGGGATGGGGGCGTTGCGCTCGTCCGACTCCCGGTCGGAGAGCACGATGATGCTCGCGCCGTCCTCGATCGCGTGCGACACCTCGCGACGGATGCGATCGAGGGCGATGCGCAGTCCGCGCCCGCCGTGGGCGACGTTGTACAGTCCGCGGACCATCACCGATCGCAGACCCGGGTGGGTCTCGCCGGCCTGCATCAGGGTCGTGAGTTCGGTGTTGCCCAGGATCGGGTTGTCCAGCCTGATCTGCCGACAGGAGTCCGGGCCCGGGTTGATGAGGTCGCCCTCGGGACCGAGAGTCACGCCGTAGCTGGTGACGAGCTCCTCGCGGATCGCGTCGAGCGGAGGGTTGGTGACCTGGGCGAAGCGCTGGGCGAAGTAGTCGAACAGCATCCGGGCACGCTGGGAGAGCACCGGAAGCGGGGTGTCGGTGCCCATCGAGCCGATCGCCTCGGCACCGCTGGCCGCCATCGGCGTGACGAGGATGCGGAGTTCCTCCTCCGTGTACCCGAACACGCGCTGCCGCAGGACCACCCGCTCGTGGGCCATGTACGGCTGCTCGACCTCGCGGAGGTCGTCCAGGTGGACCATGCCCTCGTCGAGCCACTGCTGGTACGGGTGCTCGGCGGCGAGCTGGGTCTTGATCTCCTCGTCGTCGATGATCCGACCCTGGGCGGTGTCGACGAGGAACATGCGACCCGGGCGGAGCCGGGTCTTGGTGACGATCTTGTCCTGCGGGATGTCGAGGACCCCCACCTCCGAGGCCATCACGACGAGCCCGTCGTCGGTCACCCAGATGCGCGAGGGCCGGAGGCCGTTCCTGTCGAGGACGGCACCGATCACGGTGCCGTCCGTGAAGGTGATCGACGCCGGACCGTCCCAGGCCTCCATGAGCGAGGCGTGGTACTCGTAGAACGCCCGCTTGGCGGGGTCCATGGTCTCGTGCCGCTCCCACGCCTCCGGGACCATCATGAGGACGGAGTGGGGCAGCGTCCGGCCGGCCAGCGTGAGGAGTTCCAACGCCTCGTCGAAACGGGCGGTGTCCGACCCACCCGGCGTACAGATGGGGAGCGCCGCGGTGAGGTCCTCGATGTGCGCGCTCGACATGAGCGATTCCCTCGCGCGCATCCAGTTCTCGTTGCCGCGGGCGGTGTTGATCTCACCGTTGTGGGCGACGTAGCGGAACGGGTGGGCCAGCGGCCAGGCCGGGAACGTGTTGGTGGAGAAGCGGGAGTGGACGATGCCCATCGCGGATTCGACGCGCTCGTCCTGCAGGTCCAGGTAGAACTCGGGGAGCTGCTTCTCGGTGAGCATGCCCTTGTAGACGAACGTGCGGGGGCTCAGCGACGGGAAGTACACGGTCTCGGAGCCGAGGTCACCCTTACCCGAGCCCTTGTAGCCGAGCTCGTGCTCGCAGCGCTTGCGGACGACGAAGCATTTGCGTTCCAGCGCGAGACCGGTCAGCAGTCCGCCGTCCGGGCCCGCGGCCTTGACAAAGATCTGGTTGATGCTCGGTTGCGCGTCACGCGAGATCGCGCCGACGGTCGAGTCGTCGACTGGGACGTCGCGCCAACCGATCACCGTGACGCCCTGCTCGGCGGCGATCCTCTCGACCATCCGCATCGCGTCCATCGCCAACATGCGGGACTGCGGGAGAAAACAAAGGCCGGTCGCATATGCACCGGCCTCAGGAAGTTCCACGTCGTGCTCCTCGCGCATGACGTCGCGGAGGAACCGGTCAGGTACCTGGATCAACAGGCCCGTGCCGTCTCCGGTGTTGGCCTCTGCACCGACGGCCCCGCGGTGTTCGAGGTTCACGAGCGCGGCGATCGCCTTGTCGACGATGTCCCGGGACTGCCGTCCGTACATATCCACGACAAACGCGACACCGCAGGAATCGTGTTCGTATTCAGGGCGGTACAGGCCCTTGGGGCCGGGAGTCGTCATCATCTGCTCGCCTTCGCTTGTCGACGGGAAGACTCCGTGGTGGCTGGAGCACCCGCACTCAGAGGACCGAGGTGCTCTGGCCCGGAAATAATATGGGAGAAAGGGGCTAGTCGCGCAATTCGGTTTCGTCAAACCCAGTCCATCGACGTGGGATCCCGATTCCACCTTGTGAGATTTCTCTCAAGCCTGGGTCGCCCGGGTCCCGAAATGGATGCGGGCCCCGCTCCGAGTGGTGCACTCGGGGCGGGGCCGTTCGCCTCCCGCGGGTCAGCGGATGAAGGGCAGGGGCGGCAGCGTGACCCCGGCCGGGAGCGCGATCTCGTAGTCACCGAGGGAGCCGGACATGACGGTGGCGCGAGCCGCGCCGACGACGCCACCGCCCGCCGTTCCGGACTCGCCACCTCGACCGTTGGGCGCGGTCGGGCCCGGGGCGGGCGGCGCCTCGGCGACGGGTTGGACCAGAGCCGGTCCCGCGATGGCGGAGCCCGCCAGCGGTGGGAACCCCGGAAGGACGGGCAGCTGGATGTTCAGATTCGCGACCGACTGCTGGATCATCGGAGCACCGGCGATCGATCCACCGATGAGGACCACCGGCAGCAGAATCGGCAACGACCCCGCCGCCGAGGCGGTCGTGGATCCGAGCGGAGCCAGCGAGCCCGAGGACAGTTCGCCGGAGCCCTCGCCCGAACCCTGGCCGGACGCGGACTCAAGCGATCCCTCGTCGAGAGAGCCCTCGCCGGACCCTTCACCGGACCCCGACGACAACTCACCCAGCGACTCACCCTCACCCGAACCCTGAC
>NZ_CALMYY010000089.1 GCF_937873725.1 uncultured Dietzia sp. | reverse complement strand
AGCCTAACCTTAGTTGGTCGCGCCCGCGACGCCCGAGGAAGGACGCCCGAATGACCACCATCCCGCTCCCCCAACACGACCGCGACGCGGAGTCGGTCGCCGGCCACTGGCTCCTGGCACGCGTGGGCAAGAAGGTCCTGCGTCCCGGAGGCCGAGAGCTGTCCGAGTGGCTGGTCTCGGCCACGAGCGTCGCAGGTCGGCGCGTGGTGGAGTTCGCCCCCGGGCTCGGCCTCACCGCCACGCTCCTGCTCGACTCCGGCCCCGCCTCCTACACCGGCGTGGATTCCGACCCCGAGGCGGTCGAAGTCACCCGAGACGCCATCGGCGGCCGCGGCGACCTCGTGGTGGCCACCGCGCAGGAGACCGGACTGGAGACCGGCGCCGCGGACATCGTGGTGGGCGAGGCGATGCTCACCATGCAGGGAGATGCGGCCAAGCAGCAGATCGTGGCCGAGGCCGGCCGGGTCCTGGAACCCGGTGGACACTACCTGGTGCACGAGCTGTGCCTGGTGCCCGACGACCTGGACGACGAGATCAAGACGAGCATCCGCAAGGACCTCGCCCGGTCGATCCGCGTCAACGCCCGCCCGCTCACCGTGGCCGAGTGGACCCGTCTGTTCGACGGGGCAGGCTTCGAGGTCGAGCGCACCGAGCTCCGGCCCATGGCGCTGCTGCAGCCCAGGCGGATGCTGGAGGACGAGGGGCTGGTCGGCATGGCGCGGATCGTCCGCAATCTCATCCGGGATGCCGATGCGCGTCGTCGGGTCCTGGCGATGCGGAAGACCTTCACGACCCACGACCGTCACATGAGCGCGGTCGGGTTCGTCCTGCGCAAGCGTTGACCGCACCGAGGGCCCGGCTCATGCCGCGGGGCACTCGGGAAGTGAGCCCGGGGCGCGCGCTAGGAGTCGAAGGCGTCGATGATCGCCTGGGCCGCGAGGGCCGCCGTGAGGGTGCCCTCGCGGACCCGTTGCTCCACCTCCGGCGCGACGCGGCGGACGTCGGGGTCGGCGGCGAGGCGCGCCATGAGCGTGTCGTGCACCATCGAGCGGGTCCACTCGACCTGCTGGCGGGCCCGGCGGGCCTCGACCTCCCCGATCGCGGCCATGGTGTCCTGATGCGAACGGACGGCGGTCCAGAAGTCGTCCAGGCCCTCGCCCTCGAGCCCCGAGATGGTGAGGACGGGGACCTTCCACGTGGCGTCGGTCGGCCGGACCAGTCGCAGCGCCGCCGCGAGTTCACGGGCGGCGCGCCTGGCGTCCTTGACGTGGGGGCCGTCGGCCTTGTTGACCGCCACCACGTCCGCCAGCTCCAGCACGCCCTTCTTGATGCCCTGGAGCTGGTCCCCGGTGCGGGCCAGGGTGAGGAAGGTGAAGCAGTCGACCATCCCCGCGACGGTCACCTCGGACTGTCCCACCCCCACGGTCTCCACCAGGATCACGTCGAAGCCCGCGGCCTCCAACAGGACCATCGTCTCGCGGGTGGCCTTGGCGACGCCGCCGAGCGTGCCGGACGTGGGTGAGGGCCGGATGTAGGCGCGGGGCTCGGTGGAGAGGGTGGCCATCCGGGTCTTGTCGCCGAGGATCGAGCCGCCGGTCCGGGTGGAGGAGGGGTCGACGGCGAGGACAGCGACCTTGTGCCCGCGCTCCACCAGGTAGAGCCCGAACGACTCGATGAAGGTGGACTTCCCGACGCCGGGGACGCCGGTGATGCCGATCCGCAGCGCCCCGCCAGCGTGCGGGAGCGCGCCCAGGAGAAGCTCCTGCGCCTTCTCCCGGTGCGCCGGGTTGGTGGACTCGAGCAGGGTGATCGCCCGCGCCAGGACGGGCCGCCGGTCGGCCAGCACGCCCTCGAGCAGCGCGTCGACGTCGATCACGCGACGCGGTCGGGGGCCCGAGGCGGTCCGCACCCGGCCCCGGACCGCACCCGCGGCGGCCGCGGGGGGAAGCGCGCCGGGGGGGGTACCCGTCCCCGCGGGGTCCCGGCCCGGACCCGGGGCCCCCCCACCGGGGCGCGCTCGGGCCGTGGTGGTTGACCTCACGCCCACCCCCCCGCCGATCGCGGACTGCGCGCGCTACGATACGGTGCGAGGCTTCGATGCAGCG
>NZ_CALMYY010000088.1 GCF_937873725.1 uncultured Dietzia sp. | reverse complement strand
CCTAGACCAACCGGAGGGCCGTGCAGGTCGCGCTCTTCTCGGTGACCCGGATGCGGGCCGCGACTGCGAACAGTCGCGGCCCGCGTGCGTAGGTCGCGCACACCTCGTACTCGGCTGCCGCCCGGCCCGACTCCGGCGCGTCGGGGGTTCCGGCGGCGGCATCGGCGGCATGGATGTGGATGCGGTGGACCCTGGCCGGTCCGAGTTGTTGCCCGGGGACGCCGACCCGGGCCAGGGTCCGGAGCATCTCGACGAGGTGCGGAGGGAACGCCCCCCGGGTGTGGTGAGGGGCCCGCTGCCGGTCGACGACCTCGAGGGCCATGAGCACCAGGGCGTGGGCCGCACGGCGTGCCGGCACGGGTACCCGGTGGTCCGCCGCCGGTTCTGGGCGTGGGTCCGGGGCGGTCACGGCGTCACCGTCCCGGACGCCCGGTCGGGGCTCCGTGCACGGCAGGGGGAGCACGCCGACGTCCTCGGGGGGCGTCCGCCCGGGTGGCTCGACGCGGCAGGTCGACGGTGGTGACACGGGTGTCGGGGCCATGTGCAGTTCAACTCCCTCCCGCGATGACCGGGTCCGGTCTCGCGTCCTCTACCCCCTACGACGGGCCGGGTCGCGTCCCGGTTCCACCTCCGCTACTGCGCTGTCGCCGGACGTTGCCTAGGCTGTCCCCATGCGAGGACTGATAGTCGACTACTTCGGGGTGCTGGACGGCACGGATGAGGACCGCGAGAGTTGGCGGGACATCCTCACCGGCGCGCGGGCCAACGATGTCCGGATGGCGGTCCTCAGCAACGAGCCCGAGGGGCCGGGAGCCGATCGCGTGCGCGAGGACGCGCTGGCGTACGGGATCGATCACGTGGTGCTCAGCGGCGTGATCGGGGTGGAGAAGCCCGAGCCGGAGGCGTTCCTCGAGGCCGCGAGGCGGCTCGAGCTCGAACCCCGGGAGTGCGTGATGGTCGACGACGCCATCGAGAACGTCCTCGGTGCCGTGCAGACCGGCATGATCGGGGTCTTCTACCAGGTCTTCGACCGTGCGGCCGTGGAGATCCGGGGACTCCTCGGGCTGGACGAGGGGGTCTGACCCGTGGCGACCAGGCTGGCGACCGCCGACGCGGACCTCCTCCTCGGCGACGCGGCCCGATCCCGGAGTCGCCACTCCTGCTCCCTGGCGCTCGTCTCCCGCGGCGAACCGTGGGACATCGACCGCGTCATGGAGTTCGTCGATGCGAAGCTCGCCGACGCCCCCAGGTTCCGGCAGCGCATCCGCTACGTGCCGTTCGGGCTCGCGCGGGCGGTCTGGGTCGACGATCCGGACTTCGATCTCAGCTTCCACGTGCGGCGTTCCGCCCTGCCGGCCCCCGGCGGGATGCGGCAGCTCGCGGACCTGGTGGCCAGGTTGGTCGACCGCCCGCTCGAGGCCGGGCGCCCGCTGTGGGAGCTGTACCTGATCGAAGGCCTGGCCGACGGGCGGCTCGCCATCCTCACCAAGACCCATCACGTGCTCCTCGGCGGGCCCAACGCCGTCGACCTCGCGCAGGTGCTCATGACCGACGAGCAGACGGGGTCCGGCGTGAACGAGGTCGCCACGTGGACCCCCGTCCCGTCGCCCGGGGACGGCGTGCTCGTCCTGGACGCGCTCATCACGATCGCCACCGATCCCCTGGAACTGGTCCGGCGCTCGGCGCGGTTGGTCAACGCGGTCGAACGCGCGACCCGCGGGTTGGTCGGCGCGGCGAGTCTCAGCGTCCTGCGCCCGCCCGGTGGGCTGGCGGAGATGTTCCGGACCTCCCGGCCGCGGGGTAGCCGGGTGGGGTTGGCCTCGTTCCCGCTCTCCGAGGCGCGGGCGATAGCCAGGGCGCACGACTGCAAGGTCAACGACGTGGTCCTGGCGGTCCTGTGCGGGGCGCTGCGGTCCTGGATCCTGTCGTGCGGCCATCCGCTGACCACGTCGGACACCCTGCGCGCCATCGTCCCGATGGCCGTCACCGCCGAGTCGGCCGCGTCGGAGTCCGAGGGGTCGGGCTCCGCGGCGGGAGCGACGTCGGCGGAGATCGCCTCCGCCCTCATCGGGATGCCGGTGGGAGAGCCCAACCCGCGCATGCGACTGGCGCAGATCTCCCGCGAGACGGCCACCCAGCGTCATCCGCGGGAGGCCGTGGGTGCCAAGTCGCTGGCGCTGCTGTCCGGATTCGCCCCGCCCACCCTTCACGCGCTGGGGTCCCGCGCGGCGATCATGTTGCCGTCGGACAGCTACGACCTGGTGGTGACCAACGCACCCGGACCACAGCACACGATGTTCTGGGGCGACGGGGAGCTGATCGAGGTCTACCCCATCCCGGCGCTCCTCGACGGCCAGGCGCTGGCGGTGTCGATGAGCAGCTACTCGGGGACCGTGTACTGCGGTTTCACGTCCGACCGTCAGGCGGTCCCGGACGTGGAGGAGATCGGCGAACTCATCTCGTCCGCGTTGGACGAGCTCGCGGGCACCGTCCGCTGACCGTCACCGACCACCGAGGAAGGCACCACCATGCGCTTGTTCATCCCCGCCACGCTGTCCATGCTCGAGACGCTGCTCGAGGGCGGGGAGATGCCCGTCCGGAGCGCGACCGCGTTCGCGGCCACGCCGGCGCTCGTCGAGTCGTACGCACAGGGTGACGCGGAGGAGATCGCGCACGTCGCCTTCCTCGAGGCGGCGCGCGCGTCGCTGCGTCTCCTGGGGGGCGAGATCGACTCCGGAGCCGCGCACGGGGCGCATCCCTACCGCCGGGTGGTGGTGAGCGTGGACGTCCCCGACGCGGAGGCGGAGCCGCGGCCGGACCTGGACACGGCGGTCGTGAGGCTGACCCGGGGGACGGTGTCGATGGAGGAGGTCGCCGCCGTCCACGTGGACCTCGCCGGGGCGGTCGACCTCGTCAGGGACGCGGTCGAGGCGGTGGACCGCGCCGATCTGGGGGACGAGGACGCGGAGCTCACGGTGGGTGACGCCCTGGACATGGAACTCGCCTGGTACGACGCGGTGGAACTGCCGTTCCTCCTCACCCTGCTCTGAGCGGCCGGGGCGCGGGGCGGAGAGCGGGATCACGCCGAACCGGTGCCCGGGGACGGCCAACCTACGCTACCGTAGGTTGTTCCGGCGGTGCCGACCCGATCCCCGGGTCGTGCGTGGGCCGGTCCCGAGGAGGCACCAGTGACCGAGTCGAACCACGGACTCAGCCGCGTTCTGCGAGCGGCGGCGGCGAGGGTCCCCGAGCCGCGGGCGGCGCACCGACTCCTGAACCGACTCACCCATCCGCTGCGGGTCGACGACTACTCGTCGCTCATCTACCCGCTGTGGTCCTCGCGCGAGCTCCGCGGCGAAGTCGTCACCGTGCGCCGGGAGGCCGACGACGCCGTCACGCTCGTCATCAAGCCCGGGTGGGGTGCCACGCCCAGCTACCGGCCCGGCCAGTACCTCGGCATCGGCGTTCTGCTGGACGGCCGGTGGACCTGGCGCTCCTATTCCCTGACCTCCGCGCCGACGTCCGGGCGGGGGGAGTACTCGGTCACGGTCAAGGCCATGCCCGAGGGGCTGCTGAGCAATCACATCGTCGGGACCGTCACCGCGGGGACCATCGTCCGCCTCGCCGCCCCGGCCGGTGACTTCCACCTGCCGTCGCCGACGCCGCCGAAGCTGATGTTCGTCACCGCGGGGTCGGGGATCACCCCGGTGATGGGGATGCTCCGCTCGCTGGACAGGCGCTCGGTCGACGAGGGGTTCCCCGACGTGGTCCACGTCCACTCGATCCGCACCCCCGAGGACAGCCTGTTCCACGACGAGCTCCTGGCGCTGGAGAAGACCCAGCCGGGCTACACCCTGCACCTGCGGGTCACCAGCGAGCAGGGCAGGATCGACGCGCGGCAGATGTCGGAGCTGGTCCCGGACTGGGCCGAGCGCCCGACCTGGGCCTGTGGCCCCTCGGCGATGCTCGACGAGCTCACCGACCACTTCGACGACACCGATCGCGACGACCTCCACGTGGAGCGGTTCACCGTCAACCGCGACGCGGGGGCGTCGGGCGGGACGGTCACCTTCGGGTCCACGGGTAAGACGGTGGAGCTCGACGGCGCCACGACGATCCTCGAGGGCGGCGAGAGCGTCGGGGTGCAGATGCCCTTCGGGTGCCGCATGGGCATCTGCCAGACCTGCGTGGTCGGGCTGGACGAGGGGCACGTCCGCGACCTGCGCAACGGAACCGATCACGGTCCCGGGGAGCGGATCCAGACCTGCGTCTCGGTGGCCCTCGGGGACGTCGAGCTCAAGCTCTGACGTCGGGCGGGGGCCCGGATCGGGCCGGGGGGATCAGTCCGGATCGGTCCCCAGCGCCCACGCGTCGTTGGACTGGAGGGCGCCGAGCAGTTCCCGGACCGCGAGCGCCCGGCGGTGCGCGGCGGGGTCGGTGACGGCGTCGAACCGACACTCGGGGTCCGCGGGCGGGCCCTGGTGAGTGCACCCCCGCGGGCACTCCTGCGCGATCTCGTGGAGATCGGAGAACGCGGCCACCACGTCGTCGGGCGACACGTGCGCCAGGCCGAAGCTCCGGATCCCGGGGGTGTCCACCACCCAGCCGTCCGTGCCCAGCTCGAGGGCGACGGACTGCGTGGACGTGTGGCGACCCTTGCCCACCCCGGAGACCACGCCGGTCGCCCGGTGCGCGTCGGGGATGAGCCGGTTGACCAGCGTCGACTTGCCGACCCCGGAGTGGCCGATCATCGCGGAGATCCGGCCGTCGATCCGCTCGTGGAGCGCGGCCAGGTCGTCGTCGATCCCCACCTGCAACACGGGGACGTCGAGTGCGTCGAACTCGGCGGCGAAGACCGACGGGTCGTCGAGGTCGCCCTTGGTCAGGCAGATCACCGGTTTCAGGCCGCCGGTGTAGGCCGCCACCAGCGCGCGGGCGACGAACCCCGCCCGCGGCGGGGGGTCCGCCACCGCCACCACGATGAGCAGCAGTTCCGCGTTGGCCACCACCACGCGCTCGTACGGGTCCGAGTCGTCGGCGGTCCGCCGCAGGACGGTGCTCCGCTCCTCCACGCGGACGATCCGGGACAGGGTGTCGCGGGTGCCGGTGAGGTCGCCGACCACGCCCACGTGGTCACCCACGACGATCGGCGTGCGCCCCAGTTCCCGGGCCCGCATGGTGACGATCCGGGTCCCGGCCACGTGGTCCGGGCCGTCGTCGAGGAGGACACACCCCCAGCGGCCGCGGTCGACGCTCACCACCATCGCGGACGCGGCGTCGGCGTGGCTCGGGCGCCGTTTGGTCCGTGGGCGCGACCCCTTGCCGGGCCGGATCCGGATGTCGGATTCGTCCCAGCCGCGCGCCCCGGTGCCGCCCCGTCCGCCCGCCATGGCCGGTGTCAGCCCCGCCCGGCGAGCATGTCCGCCCACATGCGGGTGAAACCGGGCATGGTCTTGGAGGTGGACTCGATGTCGTCCACCTCGACGCCCTGCGCCACCAGGCCGATGATCGCGCCGGCGGTGGCCATCCGGTGGTCGGCGTAGGCGCGCCACGGGGCACCGCGCAGTGGTCCGGGCGTGATCTCGAGGCCGTCGTCCAGCTCGGTGACCCCGCAGCCCACGGCGCCGAGTTCGGCGGCGAGCGCGGCGAGTCGGTCGGTCTCGTGCCCGCGCAGGTGCGCGATCCCGGTCAGGCGCGACGGACCGTCGGCCACCGCGCACAGCGCGGCGACGGTGGGTGTGAGCTCGCCGATGGCGGACAGGTCCAGGTCGACGGGCGACAGGCGTGGGGGCCCGACGACGACGAGGGTGCCGTGGCCGGATCCGTCGGCGCCCTCGAGCGACACCGACGCGCCCATGTCACGGAGGATCCCGCGGATGGCGTCCCCGGGCTGGGTGGTGGACTCCGGCCAGTGGGGCACCCGGACGGTTCCCCCGGTGACCGCGGCCGCGGCCAGGAACGGGGTCGCGTTGGACAGGTCGGGCTCCACCACCCGGTCGACGGCGGAGATCGTCCCGGCGGTCACCCGCCAGGACGAGGGATCCGGCCGGACCACCTCCACCCCGGACTCGCGGAGCATCTCCAGGGTCATCTCGATGTGCGGGCCGGAGGGGACGGGGGAGCGGCCGACGTGGACCAGCTCGAGTCCCTCGTCGAACCGCGCGGCGGACAGCAGGAGTCCCGAGACGAACTGGGAGGAGGCGGAGGCGTCCATCTCCACGCGTCCCCCGCGGAGCGCGCCCGTTCCGGTGACGGAGAAGGGGAGGCTGTCCCCGACGATCTCCGCCCCCAGGGCGCGCAGTGCGTCGAGGACGGTGGCCTGCGGGCGCACCCGCGCCGCGGGATCACCGTCGAAGGTCGAGGTGCCGGTGGCGAGCGCGGCGACGGGGGGGACGAACCGCATGACGGTCCCCGCCAGGCCGCACTCGACGTCCGCCCCGCGCAACGCGCCGGGGGTGATGACCAGCTCGGTGTCGTCCGGCGCGAGCGGACCGGAGGGGCCCTCGACGCGTGCGCCCAGCGCCGTGAGGGCACCGATCATGAGGTCGGTGTCGCGGCTCCGCAGCGTCCCGCCCAGCCGGGAGGGCGAGTCCGCCAGCGCGGCCAGGACCAGAGCCCGATTCGTCAGCGACTTGGATCCGGGTACGAGGACCTCGGCGTGCACGGGCGCGGCGGCGACGGGGGCGTTCCAATGACTCACCTGGTCATTGTCGCCCATCGGCGCCGTTCCCGCCGGATCCGGGTGCGAGGATGGATGCCATGTGTGGACGGTTCTCGCTCTCCTCCGACCCGGTGCGACTGGCGGTGGAACTCGACGCCGTCGACGAGGCGTCCTCGCCGCCCCCGGGGCTGTGGCCCGCCGAGGGGCCCCGCTCCCCGCGGTTCAACATCGCCCCCACCACCACGATCCCGGTCCTGGCGCTGGACGTCCCCCGGGAACGGCTGGACCGCCCGGGCGGGCCGGAGCGTGTCCTGCGGGCGATGAGGTGGGGCCTGGTCCCGTCGTGGGCCAGGGAGGGACAGCGTCTCCCGACCCTGTTCAACGCGCGCGTCGAGACGGCGTTCTCCAAGCCGTCGTTCCGCTCCGCGGTCGCCCGGCGCCACTGTGTGGTGCCCATGGACGGGTGGTACGAGTGGGTGCCGGGGGAGCCCGCGGAGACCGGCGGCGGGGCAGGCCTCAAGCAGCCGTTCCACATGAGCCTCCCCGGGGACCGGGGGCTGCTCATGGCGGGCCTGTGGGAGGCCCGGCGCGACCCCGGGGACGAGGCCGTCACGCAGCTGTCGTGCACGATCCTCACCACCGAGGCGCTGGGCCCGCTGCGCGCGGTGCACGACCGCATGCCGCTGGTGGTGGATCCGTCCGTGGTGTCGGACTGGCTGGACCCCTCGGTGATCGGCGACCCACGGGCCCTGGTCGACGGCGCGGGCGGGGACCTGGACCGGTGGGCGCACTCGGTGCAGATCACGCCGGTCTCGCGCGCGGTCTCGAACGCCCGGAACGAGGGGCCGGAGCTGGTCCGGCCTGTGGACCCCGGGGAGGGGACCCTCTTCTAGGACCGTCCGGTGGTGATCGTGGCCGTCACCGCGTCGGTCAGCCCGACGAGGTCCGTCGGTGCGAGTTCGATCTCCCACCCGCGCCGACCGGCGCTGCAGAGGATCGTGGGGTGGCCGAGGGCCGAGTCGTCGACGAGGGTGGGCAGAGGCCGCTTCTGACCGAGCGGCGAGACCCCGCCGAGCACGTAGCCGGTCGACCTCTCCACCAGGTCCACGCCGGCGAGCGCGGCCCTGCCGCAGCCGAGCGCGGCCGCGGCGGCCCTGAGGTCGAGCATGGAGGTCACGGGGAGGACCGCGACCGCCAGCGGGATCCTGGAGCCCGCCGGGGGCCTGTCGGTGGCCAGGACCAGGGTCTTGAACACCCGGGCGGCCTCCACGCCGAGACGGTCGACCATCACTCGGGCGGCCTCGTCCCCGAACGAGTCCCCGGATGCCCGGTAGGTGTGCACGAGGTGGTCGACGCCGGCGCGCCGGAGGGCGGCGAGGGCGGGGGTCGCGGCACCGGTGCCCGCGGCGCTCCGCCGGCGTCTGCTGCTCACGCCCCGACCCTAGCGTCGACGGCCGGACGGAATACCCCGTCGCTGTTGCGTGTTGGTGTAGTTCGAGTGCTCGGGCGTCGGCCCCGGGTCCGGGAAGGAGGGTGCCATGCGGACCGCGGTCCTCGACGCCCCCGGCGTGCGGTTAGACTCCGGGTCACCGACAGGTGAGGAGTTCCGGTTGCCGACCGAGTTGCAGCCCGACGAGGCCGACCAGCGCGAAGAGAAGTTCGAGGAGTTGGCCATGCCGCTCCTCGATCAGCTCTACGGCGCCGCGTTGCGGATGACCCGGAACCCGGCGGATGCCGAGGACCTGGTGCAGGAGGCCTACGCCAAGGCGTTCGCGGGTTTCCACTCGTTCAAGCAGGGGACCAACTTCCGGGCCTGGATGCATCGCATCCTCACCAACGCCTACATCAACCATTACCGGAAGCGTCAGCGCCAGCCCGCCCAGTACCCCACCGACGAGATCACGGACTGGCAGCTCGCCGCGGCCGCCGAACACACCTCGACAGGCCTGCGCTCGGCCGAGGTGGAGGCGATGGAGCTGCTGCCGGATGACGAGATCCGGGCCGCCCTCGCCCAGCTCCCCGAGGAGTTCCGGATGGCCGTGTACTACGCCGACGTCCAGGACCTGCCGTACAAGGAGATCGCGGAGATCATGGACACCCCCCTGGGGACCGTGATGTCGCGCCTGCACCGCGGTCGCAAGCAACTGCGGGAACTCCTCCGGGACGTGGCGGCCGAGCGGGGCTTTGGACGCGACCGGACCGAGGGGGCGAAGTGATGAGGGAACACGACCCGCGCCTGGACCGGATCGACTGCGAGGCGGCCCGCCGCGACCTGTCCCTGCTGGTGGACCTCGAATGCGACGACGCCTGTCGATCCCGGCTCGAACACCACCTGGCCGGGTGTGCGGCGTGCCGGGAACTGTTCCTGTCCGAGAGGCGGCTCAAGGCCAAGCTGTCGAGGTCCTGCTGCGAGAAGGCCCCCTCCGGGCTCCGCGAACGCCTCATGGTGGAGATCCGGCGCACGACGGTGACGACGACCGACGCCGACGGCACCACGGTCATCCGCCAGACGACCACGGTGGAGAGGCGCGACCACACCTGACACCGCACCGAGCACGAGGAAGGGCGGGCACCTGACCGGTGCCCGCCCTTCCTCGTGTCTGGTGGTCCGGACTCAGCTGTTCGGACGCTTGCCGTGGTTGGCGTTCTTCTTGCGGCGATCCCGCTTCTTGCGGCCACGCTTGCCCATGGTCGCCTCCTTTCGTCGGTGTACAAGTCTCCCACGAGAACCTCCGTGTGGTTGCATTGAGGTGTCCGGGGGCCGTCGTGAGGAAAGTAGAGGAACATACGTATGACTGAACAGGTCCGTGCCGAGATGGTCGCCAACGTCATGGAGGTCGTCGCGGGCGTCGGCACCGAGGTCGCCGAGGGCGACACGATCGTGCTCCTCGAATCGATGAAGATGGAGATCCCGGTGCTGTGCGAGACGGCCGGGACCGTCACCGAGGTGGCCGTCGCCTCGGGCGACGTCATCCAGGCGGGCGACCTCATCGCCGTCATCGACTGACCGGTCGATCACACGACGAAGGCCGGTTCCCGCTCCGGAGAGAGGGGAACCGGCCTCCGTGGCCTGAGGGGTCGTGTCAGACGGTGGTGCGGGTGCGGGCGCGACGACGCTTGAGCGCGCGACGCTCGTCCTCGCTCATGCCGCCCCAGACGCCGGCATCCTGGCCGGACTCGAGGGCCCAGGTCAGGCACTCGGCGGTGACGGGGCAGCGGTTGCAGACGATCTTCGCCTCCGCGATCTGGGCGAGTGCGGGTCCGGAATTGCCGACGGGGAAGAACAGCTCGGGGTCCTCGTCGCGGCAGATGGCCTTGTGGCGCCAGTCCATGGGAACTCCTTCGGTGTGAACCGTGGTGGGGTGGGCCGGACAAGGCGAAACGCCGTCGGCGCGCAGAGCTGTAGGATCGGCGCATCAACGTCGTGGTTCGGTCACATCCGGCGATGTGGTGGGGGGTGTTCCCGCTCCGCGGGCCCGCTCCGTGCGGAGGGGCTCCCGGTTAAGGACAGGCAAACAGGGTGTGTCTGCGTTGTTACGAGTGATCGTGCCACGATTCTGTGACAAGTCAACCCTCTTTTCCGGCGATGTGGCAAAGGTCACCCGCGTTGTCAAATCGTCCGGAAACCCCACACCAGCGGCCGATACGGGTGAATCGGAGCCCACTCCACATGGGTGATTCCGGTTCGCGAGGGGGCGCGACCTAGGCTGGAGCGGTGAACGTGAGACGACCAGACGACCATCGCCCCCCCGTTGATCGGCGGTCCGCGATACCCACTTCCGTGCGGGTGGCGGGATGGATCTCCGCCGTCCAGGGATTGATCGGGGTGGGGGTCGCGGTGGCGCTGCTGGTCCGCGCGGTCGGCGGTCACCGCGAGGAGACCGTGGTCATCAGCGGCTACGGGACCGCCATCTGGTTCGCGATCCTCGGTGGCGGTCTGCTCGCCGCGGGGATCGGGCTCCTGCAGGGTCGACGCTGGGGTCGTGGACTCGTGGTGATCGCCCAGTTGCTGCTGTTGTTCGTGGCGTGGTACGTGGGCGTGGGTTCGCAGCAGTACCTCGCCGGGATCGCCCTCGCGGTGGTGTGCGCGATCGCCCTGGTGTCGCTGTTCCGCAGGGACGCGATCGAGTGGTACGCGGTCTGATCCCCACCCGGACCCGGCGGGGCGGTCAGGCGATGAGCTTGTACGCGTAGATCGTTCCGGCGCCGCGCTCGTAGAGGATGTCGCCGATCTGCGCGAGGCCGGTGACGCCGTCGGTCCGGGGCGAGGTCGAGGGCAGGCGCCGGGTCTCGCGACCGGTGTCGTGGTCCAGGAGGGCGATACCCCCCTCGACCGGCATGAGTACCCAGTTCATCACGGTCTCGGCCGCGGGGTCGGGTGACCAGCCCCCGGTGAGGCCGGGGCCGGTCGAGCCGTCCGACTTCCAGGAGAGCCTGCCCGTCGAGACGTCGAAGGCGCGTGTCGTCTCGCCGTCGAACCACCGGGCCTGCTCGGTGTCCCCGGTCACGGTGTCCGGGGAGGGTTTGAGGGCGGGCTCCGCGCCCAGCGCGGCGATCGTCGAGTGCTCGGTGGGGGAGGTGTACCACTCCACGGTCCAAGCGGTGCCCCGCTGCTCCAGGGCCAGCACGCCGGCGTCGCTCACCTCGATGATCCACAGGCCGTCGGCGCCGGTCGGCGCGGAGGCGATGTCCTCCGGCTTGCGGTTGTCCTTCGGGACGGTCGCGGAGAGGGTGAGACGGACGGAGTCGTCGTCCGGGCACCGCTCGGTCACGGCGAATCTCTCGTCGGTGAGTCCCGCGGTGACCAGCGTGCAGCCGGTCCGGGGCTGCATCCCCGCCTCCTGGGGCGCGTCGACCTCGCCGTACTCCACCGTGCGGACCAGGTCGTCCCGCCAGATCTCGAGCCGCTCCGGGCTCAGCGCGAGCGCGTGTCGCCACGTGCTGCGCAGTTCCATGGTGTCGGGGAAGTGGCTCTGCCGGGTGCTCTTGTACTGCTGAGCGGTGGGATCGAGGGCGGTGACGTCGCTGCACCCGGAGGCGCCGTCGAACGCGGCCACCAGGGCGTCGGCGTAGAACGCGGCCGCGCAGAACCGGCCGGCGTGCGAATAGGCCCACCGCTCCTCACCCGACCCCGCGTCCCGGCCGACGAGCGTGCCGTCGGGGGACACGGTGACGAGGTTGCCCTTGGTGGTGAGCGGGGCCCCGGTCCCGCCGGAGTCGTGCGACCACAGCGGCTGGAGGGTGGTGGGAGGCTCGACCGCCGGGCCGTAGACGGGCTGGTCCGCGCCCGCGGCGCGGAGGCCGGATCGCGCGGCGCTGCCGGAGACGATCACCACCACGGCGAACAGCACCACGGCGACCGCGATGATCCCCGCGGTGAGGAGGTCGCGTCGTGTCCTCCGCTCGGAGGGAACGTCGACGAACGGCCGGCCGCGATGTCCGAAGCCACTTCTCGGTGTGCGCACGTGCCCTTCCTGGCTGCGGCGGGGGCGGGAATCAGTCCCGACCGGTGGACTCGGAGGAGGAGGGGCGGCGCCGGCGGCGTCGCCGACGCGGGGCGTCGTCCCCCGCGGTCGGGGCCTCCCCGGCGGCACCGGGTCCGGGCGGTGCCTGCGTCGTCGCCCGGGCGGAGTCCTCGCTCCGGGGACGACGCCGAGGGCTGCCGGAGCGGGTTCCGGAGTCGCGGCCGGCGCCGCGGTCGGTCGGAGTGCGGCCGGACCCGGTCCCGGTGGCGGCGCCCACGCGGCCCCCGGCACCCTCGGGGATCCCGAGTTCGGATCGCAGGTGCGCGGAGGTCGAGTAGGTCTCGGCGGGCTCGGCGTGGCCCAGTCCGAGTGCCTTGTCGATGAGTCCCCAGCGGGGCAGGTCGTCCCAGTCCACGAGGGTGACCGCGACGCCCTTGCGCCCGGCCCGACCGGTGCGGCCGATCCGGTGGACGTAGGTCTTCTCGTCCTCGGGGCACTGGTAGTTGATGACGTGGGTGACGTCGTCGACGTCGATCCCGCGCGCCGCGACGTCGGTCGCCACGAGCACGTCGACGTCCCCGGAACGGAAGGCCTTGAGCGACTTCTCGCGCGCGCCCTGGCCGAGGTCGCCGTGGATGGCCCCCACCCGGAAGCCGCGCTCGGCCAGGTCGTCGGCGAGCTTCTGCGCGGTGCGCTTGGTGCGGCAGAAGATCATGGAGGCCCCGCGACCGTCGGCCTGGAGGATCCGGGACACCAGCTCGGGTTTGTCCATGGAGTGGGCCCGGTAGACGTGCTGGGTGGTGTTCTCGTGCGTGGCGCCGGAGTCGGCGGCCTCGGCCCGGATGTGGGTGGGCTTGGTGAGGAACGTGCGCGCGAGGGTGATGATCGGCCCCGGCATGGTGGCCGAGAACAGCATGGTCTGCCGCTGGTCCGGGACCATCCGGAGGAGCTTCTCGATGTCCGGCAGGAAACCCAGGTCGAGCATCTCGTCGGCCTCGTCCAGGACCAGCACCTCGACCTTGCCCAGGACCAGCTTGGACTGGTTGGCCAGGTCGAGCAGGCGGCCGGGGGTCCCCACCACCACGTCGACGCCCTTCTCCAGGGCGTCGGTCTGCTGCTCGTAGGGCGTGCCGCCGTAGATGGCGAGCACCTTGAGCGGCCGGGTCCCCGAGCCGTGGGGGGCGGTGAGCCCGGTGGCGGCGATCTTCAGGTCCTGCGTGACCTGGATGCACAGCTCGCGGGTGGGGACGATGATGAGGGCCCGTGGGGTGCCGTCGAGCTCCCGGGTCTTCTCGCCCACGGAGATGCGGTTCAGGAGCGGGACCCCGAAACCGTAGGTCTTGCCCATGCCGGTGCGGGCCTGGCCGATGAGGTCCGACCCCGCCAGCGCCAACGGGAGGGTGAGCTCCTGGATGGCGAAGGTGTGGGTGATACCGCGCTCGGCGAGCGCGGTCACGATCTCGGGGCGGACGCCGAGCTCGGCGAAGCTGGGGGAGGAGTCCGAGGACGGAGCGTCCACGACGGCGGTCGTCGTGGCCATGCCGTCGACTTCACTGGTGGTGACATCTGTAGTGGACAGGGCGGTGCCTTTCTCGTCTCGCGCGCGGATGAATTCGGGCCGCTGGTGGGCGGGCTCGGCGAGCGGGGCGCGCACATTTCCACGCGGATCGGCGGTGACGGACCCGGCTCGAGCCGAGGACCGGGCGCGGGTGTGATCCACGTCAGCCCATCCTATCCCGTGCCGTCGCGGATCACGGAGTCTGGGCTAGCCTGGCTCCCACGTACCACCGAGGACGGCGTGACGTGCGTCGACGACGAGAAGGCAGGCACCGTGGAGGTCAAGATCGGCATCGCCGACAGCAATCGTGAGCTCGCGTTCAAGACGGGGATGTCCCCGGAGGACGTGGAGAAGCGGGTGGAGGCCGCGCTCACCGCCCAGGGCAGGTCGGTCCTGGAACTCGAGGACGAGAAGGGGCGCCGGTACCTCGTCTCCACCGACAAGGTGGCCTACGTGGAGATCGGCGAGACCGCTCGCCGCGCGGTCGGCTTCCTCTCCTGAGGGTCTAGCTCTGGCCGGGGCGGTCCGTGGACTGGCGCGGGATCTTGGACAGGCCGCCCCAGCAGAGGGTGACCGTCGTGGAGACGGCCTCCGCGCGGGGGATGGGCCGACCCGCGTCCAGCCAGTGGCCCGCGCTCACGCGACTCGCCCCCACCAGGCCCACGGCGAGGAGGCGGGATCGATGCGCGTCGAGCCCGGAGTCGCCGCGGACGAGGTCGTGCACGGCGTCGATGCACCCGTCGGTCGCCCGGTCGAGTTCGCGCCGGACGTCGAGGTCGCCGGACTCGGAGGAGAAGACCAGCCGGAAGCCGCGGGTGTCGGAGTCCGCGTAGGCGAAGAAGGTGTCCACCGCGGCCTCGACGCGGCGACGGTTGTCCGAGGTCGAGGTGAGCGCGGCCCTGATGCGGCCGAGCAACTCGTCCACGTGGTGGCGCAGGACCTCGATGTAGAGGTCGTGTTTGGAGTCGAAATGCTGGTAGAGCACCGGCTTCGAGACCCCGGCGAGGACGGCGATGTCGTCCATCCCGGAGGAATGGAACCCCTGGTCGACGAACACGGTCCCGGCGGCGTCGAGGAGTTGGCGGCGCCGGGCACCGCGGGGGAGCCGGGTGGCCCTGGCGCGCCCCGGGGCGGCGGGAAATGACCCGTCCGGGCTCGTCATGTGGTGGCTCCTGTCCTCCCGCGCACCCGGGTCGACAGCCGACCGGGCCAGACGGACAATACCCGCAGAGGCGGAGTGCCGGAGGAGGCGACCACCGGCCGTGTGGGATCGTGGAAGCCTTGACCGGAGCGGATGTGGAGGTGCGCGGATGAGCGACGGCCGTCGCGGGACGTCGGACGGTGTCGACATCGGGCCCACCGCGCGGGGAACCGCCGGGGGAGGCCGCGAGTCGCACTCTCCGTATTACCCGCCGCACGGTGAGCCGCTGCGTGCACCGTGGGATCCCGAGGAGCCGACGCCGGGCCGCCGGCGGTCGGTTCCGGGCGCCAGGGACCACCTGCGCAAGCAGACCCCGGTGGGCAGGTTCTTCACCACGTGGGGATGGCGGGCGTACGCCATCCCGGTCCTGATCGTGCTCACCGCGCTCGTCGTCGCGGACGCCGTGGCGGCGACGGGGCCGGGGGACGCCGGGACGGTCGCCGAGCCGGAGGCGCCCGGGATCGTCGGGGGACCCGCGGCGGGGGAGCTTCCCCCGAGCGGGAGACTCCCGGAGGGCGGGCCCTTCATCGAGGCCGGCAGTGGCGGGTTCCGGACCATCCCCGGCCGCACCGACCTGATCGGGCGCCCCACGGCCGAGCTGTTCAGCTACACCGTCGAGGTGGAGGACGGCGTCGACACGGTGGAGTTCGGCGGTGACGACTCGGTGGCCCGGATGGTCGACGCGACCCTGGCCAACCCCAAGAGCTGGACCGCGGACGGGGCGTTGGCGTTCCAACGGACCGATCAGGGCGAGCCGACGTTCAGGATCTCGCTCGCCAGCCCCCTCACGGTCCGTGAGAACTGCGGGTACGACATCGAGCTCGAGGCGAGTTGCTACAACGCCTCGACCGGGCGGGTCTACCTCAACCTCGCCCGCTGGGTGCGCGGGGCGCGGTCGTTCCAGGGCGACATCGGGTCGTACCGCCAGTACCTCGTCAACCACGAGGTCGGCCACGCCATCGGTTTCCCGGCCCACGAGCCCTGCCCGGCGGACGGTGCGCTGGCGCCGGTGATGATGCAGCAGACGTTCGGGGTGACCAACGCGGAGATCTTCCGCCTGGACCCCGAGGGCGTGGTCCCGGACAACGATGACACCTGCAGGTACAACGCGTGGCCGTTCCCCGACGGCCCGCCGACGGGGGGGTGAGCCGGGTGGGCGGCGCCACGGACTCGGGGCTGCCCCCGCTGGTGGACCCGGGTCCCGAGCTGACGTCCGACGATCGCGGACGCTATTCCCGTCACCTCCTGCTGGGGGCGATCGGCGACGAGGGACAGCGGCGCCTGCGCGCCGCGTCCGTGTTCGTGGTGGGAGCGGGCGGACTCGGGTCGCCGGTGCTCCTGTACCTCGCCGCGGCGGGCGTCGGGCGGATCACCGTGATCGACGACGACGAGGTGGACCTCGGGAACCTGCACCGGCAGGTGATCCACTCCGTTCCGGCGATCGGCCGACCGAAGGTGTACTCGGCCCGTGACCGGTTGGTCGAGTTGGCACCGGGGGTCGGGGTGACCCCGGTGCACGGCCGGCTGGACGCGCTGAACATCGGGGCTCTGATCGAGGGTCATCACCTGGTTGTGGACGGCAGTGACAACTTCGCGACGCGCTACCTGGTCTCCGATGCCTGTGAGATCGCCGGGATCCCGGTGATCTGGGGGACGATCGACCGTTTCCGTGCCCAGCTGGCCGTCTTCTGGTCCCGCCCGCCCGCGCCCGCGGCCGCCGTGACCCTCCGGGACCTGTACCCGGCCCCGCCACCCGCGGGGTCGGTCCCGAGCTGCGCCGAGGCCGGGGTGGTGGGCGCCCTGTGCGGCACGGTCGGATCGATGATGGCGATGGAGGCCGTCAAGCTCATCACCGGTGCGGGTCGCCCCCTGCTCGGTCGCCTGGTCCTGATGGACCTGCTCGAGTCCACCCACCGCACGGTGACGATCCGGCCCGACCCCTCGCGGCGACCGGTGACGGAGCTGCCGGACGGTGCCGGGGGCGCCTCGTGCGGGGTGTCCGACCTCGGCCGGATCGACGTGCCGACGGTCTCGGCGGCCGGCCTCGCGGAGGAACTCGCGCAGGCCGGTCCGTCCGGTGGCGTGGCCCCGGTCCTGGTCGACGTCCGGGGTGCCGGGGAGCGGTCGATCGCGACGATCGAGCCCTCGGTGTGGGTCCCCCTGGACTCGGTCGCCGAGGACGCGTCGGACCCGACCGGTGTCCTGGGTCGCGCCGCCGCCCGCGGGCCGCTGGTCGTGTACTGCAAGTCGGGGTCGCGGTCCGCCCGCGCGGCCGCGACGCTGTCGGACGCCGGATTCGCCGGGGTGCGCTCGCTCGAGGGCGGGATCGAGGCGTGGACCCGCGACGTCGACCCGTCCCTGCCCGGGTACTGACCGGTGGGGTGGGTACCGTGGTCGGCGTGAGCGACCATACTGTTCCCGACCACGTCCGCGGCGCCTTCGGCGTCGCCGACGGCCCGGCCGTCCCCGTGGCGGCCGGATCCGGGACGGGGTGGCTCGTCGCCTCGCCGGGCGGCCCGGTGGTCCTGCGCCCGGTCGCGGACGCCGCACTGGCCAACTGGTCGGCACGGGTGCGCGAGGAGATGGACGTCACCGGCCTGCGCGTGGCCCTGCCCATCCGGTCCAGGGACGGCAGGCACGTCGTCGGCGGGTGGCGTGCCGACCGGGCCGTCCCCGGACGCGCCGAGGCCCGCGCCGACGAGACCATCGCCTGGTCGGCCCGGATCAACGCCGCCCTCGACGGGGTCGAACGGCCCCGTCTGGTCCGTCGCCCCGCCACCAGGCCCTGGTCGGAGACGGACCTGTTCGCCTTCGCCGAGGCGGCCTCGTGGGACGGCGACCCCGAGCACGACCTCGCGCCCGGCATGGAGGACCGCGGGACCGTCTTCGCCACCCACCGCGCGGCGGCGTTGCTCGGCGCCACCGGCCTCATCCGGCTCCGGCGGCCGGTCGACCCGGGTGTGGGATCCGGGGTCGTCCACGGGGACCTCGCCCGCGGCCTGCTCTTCGACGCGTCGACCGAACCCGCCCTCACCGACGTGGTCCCCTACGTCCGGCCCGCGTCGTGGTCGGCGGCGGTCGTCGCGGTCGACCACCTCTCGTGGGGCACGGTCGACCCCGGGGTCCTCGCGCGCTGGCGCCACCTCGACCAGTGGCCGCAGATGGTGCTGCGCGCGGCCGTGTTCCGCCTGGCCGCCCACGCCCTGCACCCGGGGTCCCGCCCGGCGGCCGTGGACGGGCTGCAGGCTATGGCGCGTGCGGTCGAGGAATACGTCGGCGACGCGGACGCATGAGTCCCCGCTCCCCGCGGGCGGGGTCCCGGTCGGGCGCCCTCGCGGTCCCGGTGGTCGCCCTCGTCGGCGTCGTCCTGGTCTCGCTCAACCTCCGCACCGCCGTGACCTCGCTGAGCCCCCTGCTCGGGGTGATCGACGCGGAGATCGGCCTCGGCACCGGCGGGATGGGCCTGCTCGGGATGGTGCCGACGGCGATGTTCGCGCTCTGGGGTGTGCTCACCCCGATCGCGCTGCGCCGCATGGGCCTGGAGGCGCTGACCGTCCTGGCGATGGCCGCCGCCGCGTCCGGCCAGGTGGTGCGCGCCCTCGCCCCCGACCCCTGGGTGATGGGGGCCGGATCCCTCATCGCGCTGGCGGGGATGGGAATCGGGAACGTGGTGGCGCCGCCGCTGGTCAAGAAGTACTTCCCACAGCACGTCGCGGCGGCGAGCATGGCGTACATCACCGGTCTCCAGCTGGGCACCGTCGTGCCCGCGCTGGTGGCGGTCCCCGTGGAGGAGGCCGCCGGGTGGCGGGTGTCGATCGGTTGGTGGGCCGTCCTGGCGATCGTCGCGGCGGTCCCGTGGATCGTGGAGATCCTCCGCACGGACGCGGACACGGACACCGCCACCGCCGGCCCGGTCGCCGCCGGGGCCGCCGCCGGGGCGGCCCCCGCGCAGCGGATCCGACCGTGGCGCTCGCCCGTCGGGGTGGCGCTCGCGCTGTTCTTCGGCACCAACTCGCTGTGCACCTACGCCTTCTTCACCTGGCTCCCGGCCGTCGCCGAGTCCATCGGGATGACCCGTGCGGAGGGCGGCCTCGCACTGGCCGTGTACTCGGCCATCGGGCTGATCGCCGCGCTGGTCGTGCCGTGGGCGGCGGGTCGGTTCGAGGACCCGTACCCCGTCGTCGTCGTCTCGGTCCTGTCCTACCTCGCCGGCTTCGCCGGCCTGCTCTGGGCGCCCGGCGCCGCACCGTGGCTGTGGGTGTGCCTGCTCGGGGTCGGCCCCAGCACGTTCCCCCTATGCCTGACGTTGATCAATCTGCGGACCCGCACGCAGGCGGGGTCCGCCGCACTCTCCGGATTCGCACAGGGGGTCGGGTACACGGCCGCGTGCCTCGGACCCATCGTCTTCGGGATCCTCCTGGCCGGTCCGGGGCTCGGGGCGGGTCTGGCGTTCCTCACGGCGGTGCTCGCGGTGATGTCCGTGGTCGCCCGCACGGCGTGCCGACCGCGGATGCTCGAGGACACCCTGCGCTGACCCCGCCCCCCGGCATGCGCGGCACCTCCGGCATGCGCGGCCCCCCGGCATGCGCTGGCGGAATGCGCGGAATCAGCGGGGGTGTGCTGCGGGTCGGGTCCACAGGGCCAGCGCACGTGGTCGGAGGCGGGCGGGGTTGAGGCGGACGGATGCGGGCGTCCGGGTGGACTGTCGGAGGCGTGTGGTCTCATCTAGCCGTGACCGAGTCCGCCGCAGCCTTCGTCCCCGGGACCCCGTCAGCGCCCGCTGACGGGGGGAGCCCGGTCGCCCGGGAGTGGCCTGCGGAACTCGACGGGGTACTCCACCGGGACTGGGGTCCGGGGGCGGCACGGGAGCAGGAGCGCTGGGTGGTGCGGGGTGGGCCGGGCAGTGGCAAGTCCTCGCTGCTCGTGGATGTAGTCCGCGCCGCGGTGATGGGCGGGGTCGGCCTCGACGGGGTGCTCGTGCTCTCCGCCTCCGCCACCGCGGGCGCCGCCCTGCTCGAGGAGATCACCCTCGGGCTCCCGCCGGAGCTCGTGGTGGGCACCGACGCGCCCGTCCGCACGGTCCACTCACTCGCCTACGGTGTGGTCCGGTTGGCGGCGGCCCGCGTCGACGCCCCTCCACCGCGTCTCCGGACCGGCGCCGAGCATGACGCGCTGGTGCGGGAGACGCTGCTGGGGGAGATGGCGGACGGCGCCCGCCACTGGCCCGAGCGCCTGAGGCCGGCCCTGGCCACCGTGGGTTTCGCACGCGAGCTCCGCGATCTGCTGCTGCGCTCCCTCGAGAGGGGGATCGGCCCCCGTGAACTCGCGCGGATGGGCCGCTCCGCCGGGCGGCCCGCCTGGGTCGCGGCGGCCGGGTTCTTCCGTCGGCACGAGGAGCAGATGGCGCTCCGGTCGAGCCTGAGGGGAGGCGAATCCGACGTTCCCGAGGCGCTCAACGCCGCCGAGCTGGTCGGTGCCGCGGTGGACGCGCTCAACGCGGACCCGCAGTTGCGTGAGATCGTCCGGTCCCGCCGTCTGGTCGCGGTCGACGACGCCCATCACCTCGACCCCCTGGCCGCGGAGTTCGTGGCCGCGATCGGCGGGGGCGCGGACGTCCTCCTGGTCGCGGAGGACGGGGACCAGTCCGTCTACCGGTTCCGGGGCGCGGATGGGGGCCTGGCCCGAGCGGTGGTCGACCAGGGTGGCCGGGCGGTGGACCTGCTCGCGGGACACCGGATGGACCCCGCCGTCGCGGCCGTCGCCGCCCGGATCGGCTCCCGGCTCCCCGGGGCCGCCCGTCACCGTCCCCGAGAGCTCGCGCCGGCCGCGCCCGGTGGACAGGACGGGTCCGTGAGGGTCGTCGTGGCCGGGTCCGCGTCGGCGGAAGCCGCGGTCGTCGCGGACTTCCTGCGTCGGCGCCACGTACTGGACGGGATGGACTACGGCGAGATGGCCGTGATCACCCGATCGCTGCCCAGGGTCACCGATGCGCTCCTGCCCGCGCTGGACGCCGCGGGCGTGCCGGTCGTCGACGCGGGAGCCGAGTTGCCCCCGGCGAACGACCCGGTGGTCGCGTCGCTGCTCCTTCTTCTGCGCTCCGTCCTGGAGGGCGGGGACGGCACGGACGCGGACCGCACCCTCGCGCTGCTCTCGGGACCCATCGGCCGCGCGGACGCCGTGGCCATGCGGCGGCTGCGGCGCGGGATCCGTCGCTCGGGGATCGGCGCCTCCGCGCCGAGCGCCGAGATCCTCGGGGAACTCGTCCTCTCCGAGCGGGGGCCGGCCCCGTCCGGCCTCACCGCGGTGGAGCTCGCCCCCGTCACGCGGGTGCGGCACGCCCGGGCGGCCGTGCGGGAGGCCCTCGCCGCCGGTGGTACCGCGGAGGAGGTCCTCTGGGCGGCGTGGTCGGCCTCCCGTATGGAGCGGAGGCTGGTCCGCCAGGCCGTCGCCGCGGACCCGTGGTCCCGGTCGGCGGACCGGTCCCTGGATGCCGTGGTCTCCCTGTTCGACCATGCGGCGGATTTCGTGGATCGTGTGCCCGGCGGGTCGGTCGCGCTCTTCTGCGACGTGGTCTCCGGGGAGGACCTCCCCGCTCCCCGCAGGGCGGACACCCGCGCCCGCGGGGGCGCGGTGAGCATCCTGTCCGCGCACGCCGCGGTGGGACGACAGTGGCGCGCGGTGGCCGTCTGCGGGGTCCAGGACGGGCTGTGGCCCGCGCCGCGTCGGCGTTCGGGTCTGCTGGGGGTCGACGAGCTGGTGGACCTGACCGAGGTGGCAGGCGACGGGCCGGTGCCGTCGGAGGCGGAGAGGGCGGTGTCCTCGGCCGCGGCCCGGGCGGCCGAGGAACGGCGGCTGTTCTACGTGGCCTGCTCCCGCGCGCGGAGCCATCTGCTCCTCACCGCGGTCGAGTCGGCGGACGGGGGAGACGTCGCCCCATCGCGGTTCGTCGACGAGGTCGCGGACCTGGCCACCTCGTACGGGGGGTCGTCGGGGCAGGGAGAGCAAGGGGCAGAGGCGCCGTCCCGGGCCGGAGGGGGGTACGCGCCCACGGTGTTCACGCTGCAGCACCTCGCCGTGGACCTCAGGGCCGCAGTGCTCGATCCGAGCACGGACCCGGCGGACTCGACCCACGCGGCCCGCCTGCTCGCCCGGCTCCGGGACTCGGGCGTGAGGGAGGCCGACCCCGCGACCTGGTACGGGTCCGCTGGGACGTCCACCGATGCACCGCCCTTCCCCGCAGAGGAGGGGAAGCCGGTCGCCGTGCTCTCCCCGTCGGGGTTCGGGGCACTCGAGGAGTGCCCGCTCCGCTGGTTCCTCCAGAAGTCGGGGGGCGATTCGGCCGCGTCGGGATCGGAGGCACCGCTCCTGCGGGGATCGGCGGTGCACGCGCTCACCCAGGCGGTCGAGGGTGCGATCTCGGAGGAGTCCCTGCGGGCGGTCGTGATGCGACGCGCCGACGCGCTCACCCGAGCCCGCGGGTGGTTCGCCTCGAGCGGTGCCGAGTCCATGATCGGGATGGCCGAGTCGTTCCGGCAGTGGAGGTCGGGGACACGCGATCGGTACACGACCGCCGGGGTGGAGGAACCGTTCGAGTTCGACGTCCCCGGTGCGGTGAGGGTCCGTGGTCGGATCGACAGGCTCGAGGCGACCCTCTCGGGTGAGGTGATCCCGGTGGACGTCAAGACGTCGGCTCAGGCGATCACCGGCGTGGCGGCGGCGGCGCACCCACAACTCGCGCTGTACCAGCTCGCCGTGCGGGAAGGATCGGTCGCGGCCGCGGCCGACCGCGCCCCCGGGGGAGGACTCCTGCTGTACCTCGGCGGTCGCGCCGGCAGGATGCCGACCGAGCGCACCCAGGACCCGCTCACCGCGGCCGGCGCCGAGGCGCTGTCCGGCCGGGTGCTCGAGGCCGGTCGCGCGACCGTCGGGCCGACCTACACCGCCCGGGTGGGGTCGTGGTGCACGTACTGCGCCGTGCGGAGCAGTTGCCCCGCCCAGGCGGAGGGTCGGCAGGTGACCGGATGAGCGCGCACGTGGACAGGATCGACACGAGCCCGGAGGAGATCGCCGACGCGCTGGGGATCCACCGCCCCACCCCGGAGCAGGCGGCGGTGATCGCGGGTCCCACCGAGCCGACGCTCGTGCTGGCCGGTGCCGGGGCGGGCAAGACCGAGACGATGGCCGCGCGCGTGGTGTGGCTGGTGGCCAACGGCTACGCCAGGCCCTCGGAGATCCTGGGTCTGACCTTCACCCGCAAGGCGGCTCAACAACTGTCAAGGCGAATCCGCCGTCGCCTCGACGCCCTGGCCAGGAGCCCGCTCTGTATCGGACCCGGGACGGACCCCCGGATCGCCGAGTCGATCCGGACCGAGGACCCGCAGATCTCCACCTACCACGCCTTCGCGGGCACCCTGCTCGGGTCGTACGGCCTGCTCGTCCCGGTGGAGCCGGATTCACGTCTGCTCACGGAGACCGCCGCGTTCCAGCTCGCCCACGACGTCGTGTCGAGGTGGGAGTCCCCCCTCACCACCACGTCCGGCTCGGCTGCGGTGACCCGCAGCGTCATGGCCCTGGCGGGTCAGTTGTCCGATCACCTCGTCACCACGGACGACCTGCGCACGCACCCCGACCTCATCTCCACCCTCATCGCGACGCTGCCGGGGGGCCCCCGACAGAAGGAGGCACCCACCGAGTGGCTCGCCAAGACCGCGACCATCCAGGGGCACCGGGACGAACTGGCCGACCTCGTCGACGCGGTCGCCGCGCGGATGCGAGCGGAATCGGCGCTGGATCACGGGTCGCAGATGGCGCTGGCGGCGACCGTCGCCCGCGACCATCCCGAGGTGGGAGAGGCCGAACGCCGTGCCTTCCGGGTGGTGCTGCTCGACGAGTACCAGGACACCGGCCATTCGCAGCGCGTCCTGCTCGCCTCCCTCTTCGGCGGGGGTGCGGGTCCGGTTCCGGCGGTCACCGCGGTCGGTGACCCGATGCAGTCCATCTACGGGTGGCGGGGCGCTTCGGCGTCCAACCTGGATCTGTTCGGCGACGACTTCCCCCGGGCCGACGGCACCCGGTCTCATCTGCGCGAACTCACCACGTCGTGGCGAAATCCGCCCGAGGTGCTCCTGCTGGCCAACCGGATCACCCTGCCGCTGCGTGACCGACCGGGGTCGGTGCCCGTCCCCGAGCTGACGGCACGTCCCTGGGCCGCGCCCGCCGACCTGCGGGTGGCGGTCCTGGACACCGTCGAGGAGGAGCGCGCGTGGCTGGCAGACAGCCTGGCCGCCCGGTATCACGCCGCGGTCGCGGCCGGACGCGTGCCGACCGCCGCCGTCCTCGTCCGGCGCAACAGCGACTCGGGTCCCCTCGCGGAGGCGTTGGAGGCCCGAGGGCTGCAGGCGGAGATCGTGGGGGTGGGCGGGCTGCTGGACGTCCCGGAGGTCGCGGACGTGGTCGCGTTGCTCACCGTGGTCGCCCGACCCGGCGCCGGAGCATCGCTGCTGCGCCTGCTCAGCGGTTCCCGCTTCGCCCTCGGCGCCGCCGATCTGGCGGCGCTGGCCGGTCGTGCCTCCGCGCTCTCGCTCCGGCGCCCCGCCACGACGAGCGGGGCGGTGACCAGCGTGGAGGACCTCGAGGAGATCCTCGACGCGATCGCCCAGGGCGAGGACACCGACTCGGCGGCCCTGGCGGACGCCCTCGCCGATCCCGGCCCGTCCGAGTCCTACAGCCCGGCGGGCGTCGCCCGGATCGCCGAGCTCGCGCAGATGATCTCGTCGCTGCGCGCCCGCTCCTCCGCGCCCCCGGCCCGACTCGTCGCCGCCGCGGAGAAGGCCCTCGGTCTGGACGCCGAGGTCCGGCTGCGTGAGCGGTTCGGTGGGGGGGAGGCACGAGAACAGCTCGACGCACTGCAGGAGGTGGCGGCGGGATTCCGGGCCGATCGGGGGCCGGCGCTCGATGCCTTCCTGTCCTACCTCGACCTCGCCCGCAGCGTCGACGGCGGACTGCCCCGGGGGGAAGTCGCGGCGACGCCGGGACGAGTGCAGATCCTCACCGTGCATTCGGCCAAGGGACTGGAATGGGAGATCGTGGCGGTGCCCCACCTGTCGACGGGGGTGTTCCCCTCGGATCAGGCACCCCGGACCTCCGTCCGATCGGCCACCCACCTTCCCGAGGCGCTGCGGGGGGACCGGGAATCCGAGGCCAACCCCGGTGGGGTGCCGGTGCCCCGCCTCGACGCCGTGTCCGACCGCAAGCTCCTGGAGACGGCCCTCAAGGACCACATCAAGCGCGTCGCACGCCGCTCGCTCGACGAGGACCGGCGGCTCTTCTACGTGGCGGTCACCCGGGCCGAGCAGTCGCTGCTGCTGTCGGCCTCGCACTGGCACGGGGAGAGGACCACACCGCGGGGGCCGTCGGTGTTCCTCGACGAGGTCCTCGCGTCGTGCGGGGGGACCGAACCACTGGGGACGATCGACCACCTCGTCGTCACACCCTCCGACACCAACCCAGCGACCACCTCCGTCGTCGAGGCGACCTGGCCGCCCGCCGCGGATCCGGACCTGGCGGCGGCCGCTCGCGCGGTGGACCGCGCGGTCCCGGTGGACCCGGAGGGCGAGCAGGCCCCGGGGGCGGGACCGGCGCGCCGGTGGCACCTCGCGGCCGCACCCCTGTTGGAGGACCTCCGCCGGACCGCGGCGGCGCGGGACGAGGTGGTCCTGCCACGTCGGCTCACGGCAGGTGAGATCGTGGCCATGGCGTCCGATCCCCAGGCGTTCGCCGAGCGGCTCCGCAGGCCCGTGCCGTTCCGCCCGGACCGGTTCGCCCGGCGCGGGACCAGGTTCCACGCGTGGCTCGAGCACCGCTATGGCGCCACCCATCTCCTCGACATGGACGACCTGCCCGGCGCCGGAGATCACGGGGCGGTCGACGGGCTGTCCGAGGCGGATCTCGCGGAGCTCCAGACGGCCTTCGAGGCCTCGCGGTGGGCTCGGCTGACCCCGGAGGCGGTGGAGGTCCCGTTCGAGGTCGGTCTCGGTGCGCACCTCCTGCGGGGGAGGATGGACGCGGTCTTCCGCGAGGGGGCCGACTGGATCGTCGTGGATTGGAAGACCGGTCGGGTCCCGACCTCGCGGGAACTCCCGGCCGTGTCCCTCCAGTTGGCGGTGTACCGGTACGCATGGGCGAAGGTGGTCTCGGCGAGGCTTGGCAGGACCGTCGAGGTGGACAGGGTCCGGGCCGCCTTCCACTACGTCCGTACCGGTCGAACGGTGGAACCGGCGGACCTGCCGGACGAGGCCGAGCTCCTCCGGTTGCTCGGCGACGCGCACGGGAAGGGGGCGCGTATTGTCCGACGGGCACCGATAGGCGACGATGGTGGCCGATGACGACGGGGATCGACGGCGATCCCGTCCCGGAACGGAGCTGCCGATGGTGAGGAAGCGCGCGATCGCGTCCCGGTTCCGTGGCAGCGACCCGCTGGACGAGAGCCCTGACCACGTCCTGGTGGGCGTGGTGAGCATCCCGGAGAACGCGGAGAGCCCGTGGTGGTTGATCGGCAAGCGGGTCATCATGGCGCTCGCCGTGGTGTGTCTGGGTGTGCTGGTGGTCTACGTCGACCGCGCCGGCTACGAGGGCGGCGGCGGACCGAACGGCGAGATGACGCTGATCGACTGCTTCTACTACGCCACGGTGTCCCTCTCGACCACCGGGTACGGCGACATCACGCCGGTGACGCAGGAGGCGAGGCTGGTCAACACCCTCGTCGTGACGCCCCTGCGACTGTTGTTCCTCGTCCTGTTGGTCGGTACGACCCTGTCCGTCCTGACCGAGCAGTCCCGGCAAGCTTTCAAGATCCAGCGTTGGAGGAGTCTCGTGCGCAACCACACAGTCGTCGTGGGCTACGGCACCAAGGGGCGGTCGGCCGTCGCCGCCATGCTCGCCGACGAGATCGCGCCGGACGACATCGTGGTGGTGGACACCGACGCCCAGGCGCTCAAGTCCGCAGCGGCCCGCGGCCTCGTCACGGTCCAGGGGTCGGCGACCAGGTCCGATGTACTCAAACTCGCGGGTGTCACCAGGGCGAGCGCGGTGGTCGTGGCCACCAATTCCGACGACACGGCCGTGCTGGTGACCCTGACGGCCCGCGAACTCGCACCGAACGCCAAGATCGTCGCGACGGTACGTGAGTCAGACAACAAGCACCTGCTCAAGCAATCCGGCGCGGATTCCGTGGTGGTCTCCGCCGAGACCGCGGGGCGGTTGCTCGGGCTCGCCACCATCACCCCGACCGTCGTGGGGATGATGGAGGACCTGCTGACCCCCGACGAGGGTTTCTCGATCGCCGAACGGCGGGTCGAGGAGTCCGAGGTGGGCGGATCGCCGCGGCATCTGGCCGAACTCGTCCTGGGCGTGGTCCGGAAGGGTCAGCTCATCAAGGTCAACGAGCCCCAGGCGGATGCGCTCCAGTCGGGGGACCGGTTGCTCTACATCAGAATGGTGTCGGGCTGACCGGTGACCGGCACGGGTGGATCCTCGCTACGCTGGACCGCGCCCCTCGCTACCTGCGCAAAGGAACTCCGACCATGCCGCTGGACTTCAGTCTGGACTCCGACCCCGTCCTGTCCGTCGCGGCGCCCGACCGGGCCGCGCCGCTGAGACAGGACTCCGAGGCGCTGGAGGCGGGCTGGGCCACCGCCCGTGTGATGCGGGTCGACCGGCGCGACCGCTTCGCCTCCGAGCCCACGTCCGGCGGACGGCGCCGAATCCGCCTGGAACCGGCGGCGGACCATTCCGAGACGCTGCCGGAGACCGCCGTGTTCCTCGGGCGCACCGAGGAGGGCCGGCACATCTGGGCGCTGCCGGTCGACGAGCTGTCCGGCGACCCCGCGGTGGGCACCCTCCGGTCCGTGGGAGCCGATCTGGTGGAGGGCGACGGATCACTCGCTTCCCAGGCCGTCGCGTTGATCGGCTGGCACCGCGACACGGTCCGGGGACGCGAACCGCAGCACCACCCCCGTCGAGTCGACGCCGGATGGGCCATCACGGATCCGTTCCACGGGGGGCCCGAGTACCCGCGCACCGACCCGGCGGTGATCTGCCTGGTCCACGACGGCGGACGTCGCGTCCTGCTCGCCCGGCAACCGGTCTGGCCCGACGGGATGTACTCGCACGTCGCAGGGTTCGTCGAGGCGGGGGAGTCGCTCGAGGGCTGTGTGCGCCGCGAGGTCCGGGAAGAGGTCGGCGTGACCGTCGACCGCGTCCGCTACCTCGGCAGCCAGCCCTGGCCCTTCCCGCGCTCGCTCATGGTGGGTTTCCACGCGATCGCGGACCCGGAGGACCTGATCCTCCTCGAGGACGAGGAGATCAGCGAGGCCGCCTGGTTCGACGTCGACCAGGTCCGCGCGGCGCTGGACGGCGACGGTGACCTGTCGGTCGCCCCGGCCGTGTCGATCGCCCACGTCATGCTCCGGTCGTGGGTGACGGCCGTCGACGGCGAGGGCTGACTCAGGCGTCCGCGAGCTCGGCCAGCTTGGCCCGGACCTGCGAGGCCGGGGGATTGGTGGCCGTGGTCCCGTCCGAGTAGAGCGCGGTCGGGACGACCCGGTTGCCGTCGTTCACGCTCTCGACGAACGCCGCGGCGTCGGCGTCGGCCTCCACGTCGACCTCCGTGTATCCGATCCCCGTCTCGTCCAGCAGCTTCTTCAGTCGCGTGCAGAAGGGGCACCACGTCGTGGTGTACAGGGTGAGGGCGGCGGAATCGTCATTCGTGAGTTCGCTCATGACGAGGTCCAACGCCCGAGCCGCGGGGAATCATCCCGGGGGGAGGCCCCCGGGCGGGATGTCGGGGCCGGATGCCACGATGGGGGCGTGAGTGACATTCGGCGGCATCAGGAGGCGGCGCTCGACGGTCTGGACCCGCAGCAGCGCCGGGCCGTCCTGGCGCCGCGCGGTCCCGTCTGCATCCTCGCGGGTGCGGGGACCGGCAAGACCCGCACCATCACCCGGCGGGTCGCCCACCTGGTGACCACGGGCCACGTCCGAGGGGACCAGGTGCTGGCGGTGACATTCACCGCCCGCGCCGCCGGTGAACTCCGGATGAGGCTGGCAGGGCTCGGTGTGACGGATGCGGGGACGGGGCCGGTCCAGGCCCGGACGTTCCACTCGGCGGCGTTGCGCACCCTCTCGTTCTTCTGGCCCCGGGTCTACGGCGAGGAACCGTGGCAACTCCTCGACGGGCAGTTCCGTGCGGTCGCGCAGGCGGTGCGCAGGGTCGGGATGGACCCGTCCACCGAGACGATCCGTGACGTCCTCACCGAGATCGGATGGGCCAAGTCGAGCCTGCTCACCCCCGATACCTACGCGGAGCACGCGATCTCGTCGGGACGCGATCTCCCGGCCCCCGCGCCGGAGGTGGCCAGGGCGTTCCGCGCCTACGAGGACCTCAAGGTCTCCGGTCCGGTCCGGATGTTGGACTTCGACGACCTGCTCACGCACATGGCGGAACTGATCGAGGAGGTGCCGGCGATCGCGGAGGAGTTCCGCGACCGGTACCGCTGCTTCGTGGTGGACGAGTTCCAGGACGTCACGCCCGCCCAGCAGCGTCTGCTCACGGCCTGGCTCGGGCGGCGGGACGACCTCACGGTGGTGGGCGACGTCAACCAAACCATCTACTCCTTCGCGGGCGCGGACCCGGACTACCTGCTGGGCTTCGCGGACAGGTACCCCGAGGCGACGGTCGTCCGTCTGGAATCGGACTATCGGTCGACCCCGCAGGTCGTCGACCTGGCCAACGCGGTGATCGGGGCCGGTTCCGGGCGCTTCCGGTCGGCGGGGCTCACCCTGCGGGGCATGCGGCCGCCGGGCCCGGACCCCGTCCTCACGGAGTACCCGGATGAGGATGCGGAGGCGGAGGCGGTGGCGGGGTCCATCGCGGACCTCGTCCACGGAGGCCTCGACCCGTCGGAGATCGCCGTGCTGTACCGGGTCAACGCGCAGTCCGAACGCATCGAGGCCGCACTCGACGAGGTGGGCATCGGCTACCGGCTCAAGGGGGGCGAGGGCTTCTTCGACAGGCCGGTGATCAGACGGGCCATGTCGGCGATCGATCGGCTGGTGGACGGCACGGACGAGGCGGGGGCGGAGGCGCACTCGGCGCTCACGGACCCCACCGACCTCGTGCGGGTGATCCGCGGCGCCCTGGAGCCGCTGGGCCTGTCGGCGGCCGAACCGTCCGGCACCCAGGCCAGGGAGACGTGGGACGCGTTGACGGCGCTGGTGGGTCTGGCGGAGGAGATCGCGACCACCGAGACCCGTCCCGGACTGCTCCCGGTGGTGGCGGGTCTGCGCGCCCGGGCCTCCGCCAGGCACGCGCCCGACCAGCGAGGGGTCACCCTCGCGTCGTTCCACGCCGCCAAGGGGCTCGAGTGGGACGCGGTGTTCCTTCTGGGGGTGCACGAGGGGAGCCTGCCGATCAGCCACGCGATCAACGCCGGCCCGGACGCCATCGAGGAGGAACGTCGGCTGCTGTACGTGGGGATCACCCGGGCCAGGGAGCACCTGTCCGTCTCCTGGAGCCGGAGCCGTCGGGCCGGCGGCCGGGCGACGCGCCGACCCAGCCGATTCCTCGACCCGGTACGGCCAGCCCCGGCGCCCGCGGGGGCCCGGAGGGCGTCAGAGGCCCCGGAGAAGGGGCTGTGTCGCGGATGCGGGGAGAGGTTGACCGGGGCGATGCACCGCGCCCTGGGGCTCTGCCCGGAGTGCTCGGTGGAGGTCGATACGGGGTTGTTCGAACGGCTCCGGGACTGGCGAAAGGAGACCTCGGACCGCATCGGCAAACCCGCGTACACCGTGTTCACCAATGACACCCTGGCGCAGATCGCGCGCGAGCGACCCACGGACACCAGGGCGCTCGGGCGGATCGGCGGTATCGGCGCCCACAAGCTCGGTGAATACGGGGACGACGTCCTCCGTCTGATCAGGCAGGGCTGAGCGTCAGGCAGGGCTGAGCGCTGCTCGACCAGGCCGGGTCTCACGTCTCGTCGGGGAAGATCTCCGGCATCCACCGCTGCACGATCCGGCGATAGGGAGCGGTCGCCTCGAGCTGGCACAGGATGCCGACCGAGGCCGAGAGAACCCGGTGGATGAGGACGTACTCGCGTGGCAACGTGAACGAGCGCGACGTACGGAACTCCCGCCCGGACACATCCCCGTAGACGGCCATGATCCCCTGCAGCCACGCACGGTCGAAGTGGAATTCCGGTGAGCGCATCGGCTCGATGAACGGGCCGAGGAAGGCCATCGCGTCCGCGGGGTCCATCCCGCTGCGGCCGACGTAGCCGGATCGCGTCATCAGCGCGAGCAGGTCCTCGGCCTCCCCGGCCAGCGCCAGACGCATCATCGAGGTGAGGACGTCGGGCATGCCTTCCGGCAGCGGGAGCGCGGCCCCGAAGTCCAGCACCACGATCCGGCCGTCGTCCGCGAGGAGGAAGTTCCCGGGATGCGGGTCACCGTGCATCATCCGGGCGCGGCTGGGTGAGCAGAACTGGAACTCGGCGAGCAACTCGCCGGCCCGGTCGCGGTCCTCCTGCGTGCCCTCCGCGGCGATCCGGCCGTAAGGTCGCCCGTCCGCCCACTCCGTGACCAGCACCTTGGGGGCGGAGGCGAGCACCGCGGGAACGCGGATGAGCGGGTCGTCGCGGAAGGTCTCCGCGAATACCCGCTGGGTGTCCGCCTCCCTGCGGTAGTCGAGCTCGGAGACGGCGCTGTCGTACAGTTCGTCGATCACGCCCTTGACATCGGTCCCCGGGTTCAGCGGTCGGAGGAACGGCCCCAGGCGGCGAAGCTGCCGCAGGTCCGAGCGGAGGGCCTCGTCGGCGCCGGGGTACTGGACCTTGACCGCCACCTCGCGACCATCTGACCAGACGGCACGGTGCACCTGGCCGATCGAGGCGGCGGCCGCTGCGACTCCGTCGAAGTCGGCGAACCGGTCGCGCCACCGCAGGCCGAGCTGGGCATCGAGGACCTTCTCGACCTGCGCCGGCGGCAGCGGCGGGGCCTCGGCCTGGAGCTTGGTCAGGGCCTCGCGGAACGGCGCGGCGTACTTGTCGGGCATTCCGGCCTCGAACACGCTCAGCGCCTGGCCCACCTTCATCGCCCCGCCCTTGAGCTCCCCGAGGACGGCGAACACCTGCTCGGCGGCATGGTCGGCGAGCTCCTCGGTGAAATCGCCCTCGCCTCTGCCGAGGGCGCGCCGGCCCAGGGAGCCGGCCGCACGACCTGCGATTCCCAAGGGCAGGCCTGCGAGGCGTGCTGCTCGGCGGGATGAGGAACGGGGGAGTTCGGACACGCCTCCAATCATGACAGAGGTCGCTGCCGCGTCGCCGCTCCGCAGGTGCAGCGATCGGCCGCCGGCCACTCGAGGCGCCGCCACAGTCCCTCCGCCGGGTTGATCTCGACGGTGGCGCCGACGGTCTGGAGCGGCCGCCCGGGTTCCCGGCTGGCGGAGATCTCGGCCAGCACGAGGGCCGCCGAGGCGGTGAGCGCCGGGACCCCGGCGTCCGGGGCCCGGCCGACGAGTTGCGCGGCGACGAACGGCCACCGCGGGTCCCGCCCGGCGCGGAACATGTCGATGCACCTCAGGCACGGACTGTCCCCGGGAAGGACGGTCGGTCCCACCACCACGCGCCCGTCCCGGCAGTACACGTGGAGGTGGACCTGGCCGGAACGGGTGAGCGAGGAGGTGAGGACCGGGTCGACCGCGATGGATCCGGTGAGGATCACCAGGTCGGGTGCCGCCCCGCGGCGGTGCCAGGGCGGCCGGTCCGCGTCCAGGTCCAGCCCGGGGTTCGGGCCGGTGGTGACCCTGCACCCGTTGACCGACAGCGGCCCGCGCAACACCTCCGACACCTGGCCGGTCCCGAGGATGTGGACCCGGCGCACCGGTGACGGGCGCGGGGTCGGGTCCGGCGGGGGTGGGCCGGAGCCCGGAGTGGTGAGGTGGACGTGGCCGAACTCGGCGAGTCGGACGAGGATCCGTGCGACGGCGGGGAGGTCCCGCTCGTCGACCCCCGCCCGCGCGGCGGCCTCGTCCAGATCGGCGCCCTCCTCGAGCTCACTCAGCAGCGCGGCCAGTCCGCGGGGGCCGCACGAGGCGGGGGCGCGCACCACCACGGCACGGTCCGGGGCCAGGCCCACCTGGACCGAATCGGCGTCGCGGATCACCACGACGGTGCCCGCGCGGAGGACGGCACGGGACTGCCCGAGCGCGGCGGATGGGCCGCGGGTCGCGGCGGGCGGGGCTACGGCGGAGGTGGTGGCTGGGGTCACGGGCACATCGTGGCACGGGGAGGCCGCCCGCGGGCGCCCCGAGACGGCGGTTGTCCACAGGCCCGCGGTCTCCGCGCCGCCTGTGGAGAACCGGTGTCGGCGGGGGCGTCTACCGTGGGCGCGTGGCGCCCCCCCCCCCCCCCGCGACCCACCCGAACCCGACTCCCGACCCGTCCCCCCTGGCGGCGGCCGACCTCCCCACCAGCCCGGACGATCCCCGGATCGAGGTGCGGCGCTCGCGCCGGCGCAAGCGCACGGTGTCGGCGCGGGTCGAGGGGCAGACGGTGGTGGTCCTGATGCCGGCGGGGTTGCCCCGGGCCGAGGAGCGCCGGCTCATCTCCGACATGCTGGCCCGTCTGCGCCGTCCGAGGCGCCGGACCGGGACCGCAGCCTCGGACGAGGACCTCATGACGCGAGCGACGGCCCTGTCGTCCGCGTGGCTCGGCGGCGCGCCGCGGCCGGCGTCGGTGCGGTGGGTCCCGGCCATGACCACGCGGTGGGCGTCGTGCTCGCTGGGGTCACGGGAGATCCGGATCAGCGAGGCGCTGCGAGAGGTCCCGTCGTACGTCCTGGACTACGTCGTCCTCCACGAACTCGCGCACCTCGTCGTCCCGGGCGGCCATCCTCCCGAGTTCTGGGACGCGGTCCGGCGCTACCCGCGGACGGAGCGGGCCATGGGCTACCTGGAGGCGTACTCCCGCGTGCTCGGGGCGGGCCCGGAGGGCGGCCGGGGCGGCGGTGGGGCGGCGCGGCAGGAGGGGGCCGGCGACGAGGACGCGGGTGACCTGGTCCAGGGCGACGACGACGAGGGCGTCATCACCTGACCTCTCCGCGCCGCCCGGGCCGCGGGTCAGGCGTTCCGGTCGGGTCCGTCGGCCTCCGGTCCGTCGGCCTCTGGTCCGTCGGCCTCGGGTCCGCCGCCGCCGGCACCGCCGGCCTCCCGGAGGAACCGCTCGATCTCGTCCACCCCGGACTGTTCACCGCTGGACTCGTCCAGGAGGCGGTCGATCACGGCGGCGGGGTTCTCGAGGTCCTCGCCCACGGGGAGCAGATCCGGGTGGCTCCACAGGCCGTCGCGGCGCTCGGTGCCGACGGCCTCACCGACCCGGCGCCACAGCTCGGAGGCCTCCCGCGCCAGCCGCGGCCGCAGTTCGAGCCCCACCAGGCTGGAGAACGCCTGCTCGGCGGCGCCACCCGCGGCCCGGCGGCGCAGCCACGTCTCGCGCAGCTTGTCCGCGCTGGGGAGCCGGTCGCCCACGGCATCGGTGACCACGGCGTCGACCCAGCCCTCGACCAGGGCGAGGAGCGTCTCGAGGCGGCCGAGCGCGGCCTCGTTGACGTTGGTGACCTTGGGGCCGATCGCCCCGGCGCCGCCGGACAGCAGCTCCTGCAGCTTGGTGGGGTCCTGGAGGATTGACGGGTCGAGCCCCGCCGCGAGGTCGTCGAGGCCCGAGGTGTCGACCCGGATCCCCTTGGCGTACTCGTCGACCGTGGCCAGGATCCGCGCCCGCAACCAGGGGGCGCCGGCGAAGAGCCGCAGGTGCGCGGCCTCGCGGGCGGCGAGGAACACCACGACCTCCTGCCGCGGTAGCTCGAGCTCGTCGGCGAACGCGTCGATGGCCGACGGGCAGAGGGCGGCCACGCCGTCGTCGCCGAACGGGAGCCCGACCTCGGAGGAGAACAGCACCGCGGGGGCGAGCCTGCCGAGTCCCTGCCCGAGCTGCATCCCGAAGCCCAGGCCCCCCATCTGGTCGAGCATGCCCAGGAGGGGGCCGGCGAGTTGGCGCGCCTCCTCCGGCATGGCGCCCCTGGTGGCCGAGCTCATCTGCTCGGCCACCGGGGTGCAGACCTTCTCCCAGGTGGGAAGCGACTTCTCGACCCACTGCTGCGGCGTCCACGCCTCGGTCCGGTGCACGCCGGTGGGGAACACCGTGGTCTCGTCCAGCCACAACTCGGCCAGGCGGACGGACTCCTCGGCGGCGGTCCGCGAGGCGTCGGTGATGACGGGCGTGCGGCCGAGGGCCTGGAGGGCGATCGTCCGGGCCAGCTGGTAGTTGACGGGGCCGGAGCTGCCGGGGCCGCTCATCGCCGACCCCATCGAACCCAGCATCTGGCCGAACTGCGAGAGCATCTGCCCGAACTGGCCGAACTGGGACGGGTCGAAGCCGCCGGCCCCCCCGAATCCGCCGAAGCCGCCGGGCCCGCCGGAGTCGCCCGGTTCGCGGTCCCGGTTTTCGTCTCGACCGTCGTCGTCGGAGGCGGAGAATCCGAAGGGCTGGTTCATGCCACAACGGTACAGCCCCCACGGGCGCGCGGGCCCGGGCGTGACGTCACGGTGTGGGCACACGGACTACCCTTGCCCCGTGTCCCGACGTCTCCTGACCCTCCTCGCCGCGTTGGTCCCGGCGGTCCTGTTGTTCGTTCTCGCCACCTCGGCGACCGTCCCGCTCGTCGCCATGGGCCCGGGCCCGACGTACGACACGTTCGGCGAGGCCGAGGTGCAGGTCGAGGGCGGCGTGGAGACGGTGCCGATCATCGAGGTCCGCGGGCGGGAGGCGGACCAGACCGAGGGCACCCTCCGGATGACGACCGTCGCGGTCCGCGACCGCCTCACCCTGGCCGACGCGGTGCGGTTCTGGCTCGACCCGGTCCAGGTGGTGGTCCCCCGCGACCAGGTGTTCCCCCCGGAGCGGTCCAGGGACGAGGTCCGTGAGTCCAACGCCGCCGAGATGGTGGGGTCGGAGAACTCGGCCGAGGCCGCCGCCTACGGCTACCTCGGCATCCCCATGCAGCCCCGGGTCGAGGGCGTCGACCCCGACGGCCCGGCCGCGGGCCTGCTCCGCGTGGGGGACGTCCTCACCTCCGTCGACGGTGAGCGGGTGTCCGACGCCACGGCGGTGGTCGAGCAGGTCGGTGCCCACCGGCCCGGAGACGAGGTCCGGATCGGGTTCACGAGGGACGGGCGGGAGGAGACGACGACGACGAGGTTGGCCTCCGCCGGCCCGGACGGCGACCCCGACCAGGGCCGCCTGGGGATCCTCGTCGGGGACACCCCCGCCGACGGCACCGACGTCACCATCAACATCGACCCCGACGTGGGCGGCCCCTCGGCGGGGTTGATCCTCGCTATCGCGATCGTGGACAAGCTGGACCCGGGCAACTCGACCGGCGGCGCGAAGGTGGCCGGGTCCGGGACCATCCAGCCGGACGGGACCGTCGGCCCGATCGGCGGCGTCACCCACAAGATCCGGGCGGCCCACGAGGCGGGGGCGACCGAGTTCCTCGTCCCGGCCGGCAACTGCGCGGAGGCCGTGCAGGACCCGCCGGGCGGGATCCGGCTGATCGAGGTGGAGACCCTCGGGGGTGCGCTGGACGCCCTGGAGGTGGCCGCGACGGGGGGAGAGCCGCCGACCTGCGGGTGAGACGGCGGTTTTCCGTAAGGTGGGGCCCACGAGCTAGTCCGCCCCAGCAGTCCAGGAGCTTCCCAGGTGTCCGTCCGCCCACCCGGCAATCCCGGACGACCGATCGCGATCTCGCGACGCGGTCGAGCCGTCGCCGTCGTCGTCGTCGTCCTCATCATCCTCATCCAGGTCCTGCCGCGGCTGAACACCGCCTACACGGACTGGTTGTGGTTCGGCTCCGTCGACGCCACCAGTGTCTTCCGGACCGAACTGCTGACGCGGATCGGGCTCTTCGCGGTGGTCGCCCTCCTGGTGGGGTCCGCGGTGTCCGCGGGGATCCTGCTGGCCTTCCGCTACCGTCCCGTGTTCCTGGCCCAGCCCGGCATGCCGGACGCCCTGGCCCGGTACCGCGCGGCCGTCGGGTCGTCCCCGGCCAGGACGGTGTTCTGGGTGCCGCTGGCGCTCGCCGTGCTCACCGGGTCCATCGCACAGACCGGCTGGCAGTCCGTCCTCGCGTTCTTCAACTCGACGTCGTTCGGCCGGACCGATGCGCAGTTCGGGCTCGACATTTCCTTCTACGCCTTCGAGCTCCCCGTGTGGCGCGCGCTCGTCACCTGGCTCATGGTGGCCGTGTTCCTGGCGTTCCTCGCCAACCTCGTCACCCACTACCTCTTCGGCGGACTCCGGCCCGGTGCCCGTGAGGGTGCGCTCACCCGGGCGGCACGGATCCAGCTCCTCGGGCTGGCCGGGCTGTTCGTGCTGCTCAAGGCCGCCGCGTACTGGCTGGACCGGTACGAGTTGCTGTTCCGCGAGAACTCCACCTTCACCGGCGCGGGGTACACCGACGTCAACGCGGTCATGCCCGCCAAGATCTTCATGTTCTCGGTGGCGCTGGTGTGTGCGGCCGCCTTCTTCTCCGCGATCGTCATCAAGGACCTCCGGATCCCCGCCCTCGCGACGGTGCTCCTGCTGTTCTCCGCGCTCGTGGTGGGCTCGGCGTGGCCGCTGGCGGTGGAGCAGTTCTCCGTCAACCCCAACCGTGCCGTGAAGGAGCGGGAGTACATCGCCCGGAACATCGAGGCCACCCGCGCGGCGTACGACATCGGCGACGATCGGGTCACCTACCTCGAGAACTGGGGCTCGGCCAACCCCAACCCACGGGACGCCGCCTCGGACATCACGACCCTGTCCAACATCCGCGTGCTCGACCCCAACGTACTGGCACCGACGTTCACGCAGCAGCAGCAGTTGCGCAACTTCTACGGCTTCCCCGAGACGCTGAGCATCGACCGCTACACGATCGACGGCGAGATGCGGGACTTCCTCGTGGCCGCCCGGGAGCTCAACCCGCAGGCCCTGCAGGCCAACCAGCGCGACTGGATCAACCGCCACACCGTGTACACCCACGGGAACGGGTTCGTGGCCGCGCCGGCCAACCGCGTCAACGAGATCGCGGACGACGCGGGCTCGGACCGCGGCGGGCTCCCCAACTACCAGGTCTCGGACCTGGAGGCCATCTCCAGCGGTCAGGAGATGATGATCCCGGTGACCCAGCCGCGGATCTACTTCGGTGAGCTCATCGCGAAGTCGGACCCCGACTACGCGATCGTCGGGGACAACGGCGACGGCCCGCGCGAGTACGACACCGATGCCGAGCAGTACACCTACACCGGTGAGGGCGGGGTGCCGGTCGGGGGCTGGATCAACCGCACGGCCTACGCGCTCAAGTTCGCCGAGCGCAACATCCTGCTCTCCAGCCTCATCGGCGACGACTCCAGGATCATCTACGACCGCGACCCGCGAGACCGCGTGCAGAAGGTCGCGCCGTGGCTCACCACGGACACCAACACCTACCCGGCCGTGATCGACGGGCGGATCAAGTGGATCGTCGACGGCTACACCACGCTCAAGACGTACCCGTACGCACAGCTGAGCTCACTGGAGGCCATGACCTCGGATTCGATCAGCGCCACCGGCGGGCGGGTCCTTCCGGACGAGAAGGTCTCGTACATCCGCAACTCCGTCAAGGCCACGGTCGACGCCTACGACGGCACGGTGGACCTCTACGCCTTCGACGAGTCCGATCCCGTTCTGCAGACGTGGATGAAGGCGCTTCCCGGCATCGTCCAGCCGCGGGAGGCGATCTCCCCGGAGCTCGAGGAGCACCTCCGCTACCCGGAGGACCTGTTCAAGGTCCAGCGGGAGCTCCTGGCCAAGTACCAGGTCGACGACCCGGGTCAGTTCTTCACCAACGACGCCTTCTGGTCGGTCCCCTCCGATCCCACCATCACCTCGTCGATCCAGAACCCGCAGACCCCACCCCTCGGCGGACCGGTGACCGGGCCGGCCGGCGGTCCCGCCGCGGCCCAGACCGTCGACCGGAGCGGCCCGAGTCAACCGCCGTACTACGTGGTGGTCTCCGACCCGACCGATCCGGGCTCCGACAGGCCGTCGTTCCAGCTAATCTCGGCCTTCCGCGGGTATGAGCGCGAGTTCCTGGCCGCGCACATGTCCGCCAGCTCGGACCCGGACACCTACGGCGCCATCACGGTCCGCGTCCAGCGGCCGACCGAACCGCTCGCGCAGGGCCCCAACCAGGCGCAGGACATCATGATCGCCTCCCCGGCGATCGCCCAGGACCGGCGACTGTGGGGCGAGACCGCCGAGATCACCGAGGGTAATCTCCTCGCACTGCCGTTGGCCGACGACTCGGTGCTCTACGTCGAGCCCATCTACACCCAGCGCAAGGACCAGGAGTCGGCGTTCCCGAGGCTGCTGCGCGTGATGGTGACCTACGACAGGGCCGTGGGCTACGCGCCCACCCTGTACGAGGCTCTGCGTCAGGTGGGCATCGAGGCCGACCCGAACGTCGTGCGGATCGACGAGAGCGGGGCGGCCGAGGCCCGGGCCGGGAGCGCGGCCAAGCCGGGCGCCGCGGCGAGCGCCCCGCGCCCGTCCGCCCCGGCCGCGCCGACCACCGGAGGCGGCAGCGACGCCGACCGCGCGGCGGCCGTGCGGGCCCTCGGTGAGGCGCTGGCGGCCGTCCGCTCCGCCCAGAGCGGCGGGGGCGACCTCGCCGACCTGGGCACGGCGCTCGAGGAGCTGCAGGCTGCGGTCGACGCCTACCAGGCGCTGGGGAACTGACCCGCGATGTGAGTTGCGTCATGTTCCGGTCGATCTGCGTTCACCCGATTTGCATTCCGTTGTGAGAGGGACGTACTGTCAAAGACGCAATCGACGCGGGGTGGAGCAGCTCGGTAGCTCGCTGGGCTCATAACCCAGAGGTCGCAGGTTCAAATCCTGTCCCCGCTACCACGAAAGACCCCCTGATCAGTGGAAACACTGACCAGGGGGTCTTTTTGCGTTCGCGCCGCGGGCGGCTCCCCTCGGCCCCGCCCCGCCCCTCCGGCTTACGCTGCCCCTCCGGCTTGCGCTGCCCCTTCGGCTTGCGCTGCCCCTCCGGCGTGCGATGGCCGAATGCTCGGTTTTCGCGGGGTCGCGATGGCGGTTAGGTCCAGGGGGGCAGCGTAAGCCGGAGGGGCAGCGCAAGCGGCTCGAGCGGCTTGGGCGGGTCCCTTGTGGGGAGATGCGCGTCACATTAAAGTGGACAACTGTCTGATCAGATGTCCGTTCGACCCTAGGAGACCCTCCGTGACCACCTCTCTCGATCGCGACGCCCTGTTGATCGGCACCGAATGGCGCGCCCCCGCGACGGACGGCGTGATCGAGGTGATCAGCCCCCACACCGAGGAGGTCGTGGCCCGGGTCCCGGAGGGCTCCGTCGCCGACATCGACGCCGCCGTGGCCGCGGCCCGCGAGGCGTTCGACCACGGCCCGTGGCCCCGGATGAGCCCGGAGGAGCGCATCGAGGTGGTCGCCACCCTGTCCGCCCTGTACGCCGCGAAGCTGGACGACATGGCGACGCTGATCTCCACCGAGATGGGCTCGCCGATCTCCTTCAGCAAGCTGGCCCAGGCGCCCGCCCCGTGGATGCAGATCGAGTCGTTCCTGGCCATCGCCCGCGAGTTCCCGTGGGAGTCGGTCCGGCCGGGCGCGCTGGGCGGCGACGTGATGGTGCGCCACGAGCCCGTCGGCGTGGTCGCGGCCATCCCGCCGTGGAACGTCCCCCAGTTCACCGTCCTGTCCAAGGTCATCCCCGCCCTGTTGGCCGGGTGCACGATCGTGGTCAAGCCGGCGCCGGAGACCCCGCTCGACACGTACCTCCTCGCGGAGCTGCTGATCGAGGCGGGCGTGCCGAAGGGCGTGGTGAGCATCGTGGCCGGCGGCCGCGAGGTGGGGGAGCACCTGGTCCGCCACCCGGGCATCGACAAGGTGGCCTTCACGGGGTCCACCGCGGCGGGCCGCAAGATCGGCGCGATCTGCGGTGAGCAGCTCAAGCGGTGCTCGCTCGAACTCGGCGGCAAGTCCGCGGCGATCGTGTTGGACGACGCGGACCTGACGAGCGTGGTCGAGGGGATGAAGTTCCTCGGCGTGATGAACTCGGGCCAGGCCTGTGTGGCGCAGACCCGGATCCTGGTGAGCCGCGAGCGGCACGACGAGGTGGCCGAGGCCCTGGCCGCCGGCATCGGGTCGATGGTCGTCGGCGACCCGCTCGATCCCGCCACGGAGATCGGCCCGATGGTCGCGCGGCGGCAGCAGGAGCGCGTGTCGTCCTACATCGAGATCGGTCAGCAGGAGGGCGCCCGGCTCCTCACCGGCGGCACCGGACGGCCCGACGGGCTGGACACCGGCTGGTACGTGCGGCCGACCGTGTTCGCGGGGGTGGACAACTCCATGCGGATCGCGCAGGAGGAGATCTTCGGCCCGGTCCTGTCGGTGATCGCCTACGACGACGTCGACGACGCCGTGCGGATCGCCAACGACTCCGAGTACGGGCTGGCGGGCACGGTGTGGACCGCCGACCGCGAGGCCGGATTGGGTGTGGCCCGCCGGGTCCGCACCGGGACCTACGGCGTCAACACGTACACGATGGACTTCGCGGCCCCTTTCGGCGGCTTCAAGGCCTCCGGGGTCGGCCGGGAGTTCGGCCCCGAGGGGCTCGCGCAGTACACCGAGCTCAAGACCGTCTACCTGGGCGAGTCGGCCGCGGCCGGCGAGGGCTGACGGGGCGTGGCCGGGAACTCGGAGGGCGGGCCCGACCGCGTGCTGGAGGTGCGGGACGCCGATCGTGTCCGCACCCTCACGCTGTCCCGCCCCGGCGCGCTCAACGCGTTCAACGAGACCCTGTACGACGCGCTGACAGAGGCGCTGCGCGAGGCCGCGCGGGACCCCTCGGTCGCGGTCGTCCTTCTCACCGGACAGGGCAGGGCGTTCAGCGCGGGCACCGACCTGCTCGAGATGGGGCAACGGATCACCGACCCCGACTTCGTCCCGGGGGCGCACGGCTTCATGGGGCTGATCGACGCCCTGGCGGCGTTCGACAAGCCGCTGATCCTGGCGATCAACGGGCTCGGCCTGGGCATCGGCATGACCGTGATCGGGTTCGCCGACCTGGCCTTCATGGCCGACGACGCCCGTCTCAAGTGCCCGTTCACCAGCCTGGGGGTGGCCCCCGAGGCGGCGTCGAGCTACCTGCTGCCGAGGCTGGTGGGCCGGCAGAACGCCGCGTGGGCGCTGCTCTCGTCTGAGTGGATCTCCGCCCGCGACGCCCACGAGATGGGGTTGGTGTGGAAGCTCTGTGCCCCGGACGAGCTGCACGCGGTAGCCGGCGACCACGCCCGGCGACTGGCGAGGCTGCCCGTGTCCAGCCTGCGCGCGGTCAAGCGGACCATGATCGAGCCCCTGACCCGCCAGATCGCCGAGGCACGCGAGCGGGAGAACCGGTGCTTCGCCGACCTCATGGGCGGGCCCGCCAACGCGGAGGCGCTCGCGGCGTTCGCCGAGGGCAGGCAGCCCGACTTCACCTCGCTCCCGGACGGCGCCTGATCGGGGCGGTTCCGATCCCGCCGGCGCCCCGGTGCTCCACCATGGCGACATGACCGCCCGGCACCCGACCCCGGCACGCCCGGTAGACGTCGCGGTGATCGGGGCGGGCCAGGCGGGGCTCTCGGCCGGCTACCACCTCCGGCGCCGGGGCTTCGTGCCGGTCGACCGGGCCGGCGAGGGCGAACGGTCGTTCGTCGTGCTGGACTCGGAGGACGGCCCCGGCGGGGCGTGGCGGCACCGCTGGGCGTCGCTCACGATGAGCACCGTCAACGGGATCTTCGAGCTCCCCGGCCACCCGGTCCCAGCCGTGGACGGGAGCGCGCCCAGTCGGGAGGCCCTGCCCCGCTACTTCGCCGAGTACGAGGACAGTGTCGCGCTCGACGTCCGGCGGCCCGTCCGGGTGAGCTCCGTCCGCAGACCCGTGCCGGAGCGGGGCGACCCGGCGGGGGATCACCTCGTCGTCGTCTCCGGACCGGTCCCCGGCCGCGGCGCCGCGGCCGTCACCGGCGTCGACGACCCGCCCGGCGAGTCCGCGTCGCAGGTGTGGATCGCCGGCCACGTCGTCAACGCCACCGGGACGTGGACGCGGCCGTTCTGGCCGCACTACCCCGGCCGGCAGACCTTCCGCGGGCGCCAGGTCCACGTGCACGACTACGTCTCGGCCGACGAGTTCGCGGGGAGGCGCGTGGTGATCGTGGGCGCGGGAATCTCGGCCACGCAACTGCTGGAGGAGATCTCGCTGGTCGCGGACACGTTCTGGGTGACCCGGCGGGAGATCGAGTGGGAGACGGGGCCGGCGCCGGAGAACTTCTCCGCCGCGATCGACCGGGTGGCCGCGCGCACCGCGCAGGGCCTGCCGCCCGAGAGCGTGGTCCGGGTGACCGGGATGTTCCGCGCCCCCTGGATCGAGCGGGCCGAGGAACGTGGGGTCCTCGTGCGCCACCCCATGTTCACCCGGATCGAACCGGACGGGGTGCGGATGCCGGACGGGACGCTGGAGCAGGCCGACGTGATCCTCTGGGCGACCGGGTTCCGGCCGGCCGTGGCGCACCTCGCGCCGCTCGGGCTGCGGACCCCCGAGGGCGGCATCCGGGTGGCCGACGGGCGCGCGCTCGACGAGCCGCGGCTGTTCCTGCTCGGCTACGGCCCGTCCCAGTCGACCGTGGGAGCCAACCGGGCGGGCCGCGACGCGGTGCGGGCGATCCTCGCCGACCCGCCCGGGGGAGGGCTCAGAGGGTCCGGGAGATCAGCTCCTTCATGATCTCGTTGGTGCCGCCGTAGATCTTCTGCACGCGGGCCGAGGCGTACATCCGGGCGATGGGGTACTCGGTCATGAAGCCGTAGCCGCCGAAGACCTGGAGGCAGCGGTCGATGATCTCGCACTGCTTGTCGGTGCAGTAGTACTTGGCCATCGACGCGGTGGCCGGGTCCAGCCTGCCCTCCAGGTGCAGGCTGATGCAGTGGTCGAGCAGGGTGCGCGAGGCCAGGGCCTCGGTCTTGCACTCGGCCAGCTCGAAGCGCAGGTTCTGGAACTTGAGGATGGGCTTGCCGAACGCCTCGCGCTCCTTGGCGTAGTCGGTCGCGAGCCTCACGGCGGTCTCGGCGGCGGCCACCGCGGTGACGGCGATGATCAGCCGTTCCTGGGGGAGCTGCTGCATGAGCTGGATGAAGCCCTGACCCTCGCACTCCACGCCGCCCAGGATGTTGCCGGCGGGCACGCGCATGTCGTCGAAGAACAGCTCCATCGTGTCCTGGTACTTCAGGCCGATCTTGTCCAGCTTGCGGCCGCGGTCGAAGCCGGGCAGGTCGGTGGTCTCGGCCACCAGGAGCGAGAGGCCCTGTGCGCCCTCGCCGCCGGTGCGGGCGACGATGATGAGCAGGTCACAGTGCATGCCGTTGGAGATGAAGGTCTTGGCACCGTTGACCACCAAGTCGTCGCCGTCGCGGGCGGCGGTGGTGCGCAGCGCCTGGAGGTCGGACCCGGCGCCGGGCTCGGTCATGGCGATCGCGCCCACCATCTCGCCGCTGGCGAGCTTGAGCAGCCACCGCTGCTTCTGCTCCTCCGTGCCGTACTGGAGGATGTAGTGCGCCACGATCGTGCTGTGGACCGAGTTGCCCCAGCCGTCGTCGAGGGCGCGCGTCTGCTCCTCGGCGATCACGGCCTCGTGCGCGAACGTGCCGCCACCGCCGCCGTACTCCTCCGGGATGGAGATGCACAGCAGGCCCGCGTCTCCGGCCTTGTTCCAGAACTCGCGGTCGACGGCACCCTCCTCGGCCCAGCGCTCGAGGTTGGGGGCGGTCTCCTTCTCGAGGAACGCCCGCGTGTGCGCGCGGAGGGCGTCGAGGTCGTCGGTCATCCATGTGGAACGGTAGGGGGCGGGCTCGAACACGGGTCATCTCCAGGGGAATCGAGGTGATCTGGGCCGGTCGGCCCGTCTCAGACGCTACAATACAAGCGTATGGTCGCGAACGTCGACCGATCCGCTCACATCGCGCGTGACGCGAGAACTCAGGGGGCACCATGCAGGCAGACCAGTCCGCACGGGCGCGGATCCGCGCCGCGGCGCTCGAGCTCTACGCCGAGCACGGAGAGGACGGGGTGTCCATGCGGAGGGTGGCCGCCGAGGTCGGGGTGACGATCGGTCTGATCCAGCATCACTTCGGGACCAAGGAGGGGCTGCGCCGGGCCGTCGACGGACTGGTGGTGGAACGGGTGGTCGGCGCGCTGGCGACGGTCCACCACACGGGGTCGGCGGCCGAGGTTGTGGAGGCGCGCAACGTCGCAGTCCGCGCGATGCTCCGGGAGAACCCGCAGGTGGTGAGGTACCTCAACCGCGCCCTGCTCGAGCCCGACGGGCGCGGGGCCTCGCTCCTGGAGGCGATCGTCGAGCTCACCACCAGGGAGGTCGACGGGCTGCGGCGCGGGGGGCACGCGTCCACGCGGACGCCCGACAAGGTCCAGGTGGTGCGCACGATCATGGATCAGGTGGGCGAGCTGTTCCTCCAGCCCATCGTGGCCGCGATCTGGTCGCAGGTGGACGGTGACCCGACGGGTCGTCCCTCGATCGGCATCACCGTGGAACGCCGGTGACGCCCGTGGAGCCGGGCCGCCGCCCGTCGTGGGTCGTGCGCCGGGGGCCGGCGACCGATAGACTGCCGGGGGCGTAAACCCCGGCATGTCCGCCGGAGTGGGAAGGACACGCACATGAGGTTCACCGGTCTGACGCGACTCGCCGCGACGGCTCTGTTGGCGGGGGCGACGGTCCTCGTGGCCCCGGCGGCGGCGCAGGCCGCGGTGCCGGTCGCGGGCGGGACCCCGGTGCTCGTCGGGGGAACCGCGGGGTGCACCCTGACCACGGCGGGGTACGACGCGGGCGGAACCCCGGTCGCGTTCACCGCCGCACACTGCAGCGACCGCATCAACGCCCCCGTGATCCTCCGGGACGACGAGGCTGCCGGCGTGATCGGGACCGTCGTCACGCGGAACGAGATCCTCGACTACTCGGTCATCCGGCTCGACCCGCGCGTCGCGGTGCCGGTGCGCCAGCCGGGCGTCACGGGCCGGGGGCCCGCGCCCGAGTTCGGCGATGTTGTCTGCAAGGACGGCGCGTCGACCGGCCACACCTGCGGCATCACCTGGCAGCGCGACGGGGTGAAGTTCTGGGCCCACGCGTGTGCCGGTCACGGTGACTCCGGTGGGCCCGTGACCCGGGACGGTCGCCTGGTGGGACTGCTGTCCGGGGGCCAGATGGCGCCGGCCGCGGGACCGCTCGGCAGCGTGTCCTCCGTCCTGCCGCCGTGCGTCCACCCGGCGCAGAGCCCCTTCTTCGTCCCGGCCTTCGCCTTCTCCTTTGACGCGATCGTCGCCGACGCCACGGCCCGCAACTGGCCGGGGCGCGGCTTCCAGCAGGCCTGACGCGCGGTCGCCCCGGCGGCACGAGAGGGGCCCGGTACCGAAGCGCTTCGGTACCGGGCCCCTCTCGTGCCGCCCCCGTGGTCCGGCCGGGTGTCAGGTCACTTCAGCTCGGCGCTGGACAGGTCCAGCATCCGTCGGGCGATCACCAGCTGCTGGATCTGCTGGGTGCCCTCGAAGATGTCGAGGATCTTCGAGTCGCGCGCCCACTTCTCCAGGAAGCTGCGCTCGGAGTAGCCGTAGCTGCCCGCGAGTTCGACCGCGCCCAGGGTGACCGCGGAGCCGGTGCGACCGGCCTTGGCCTTGCACATGGACGCCTCCTTGGTGTTGGGCATCTTGTTGTCGGCCATCCACGCCGCGCGCAGCGTGAGCAGGTACGCGGACTCCCAGTCGGCCTCGAGCTCGAGGTACTTGGCGACCGCGGCGGGTTGGCTGGTGGCCGGCCGGTCGTAGTCGATCTCCATCCCCGCCTCCTCGAGGAGGGTGCGGATCTCCTCGAGGGCGGCGCGGGCGACGCCCACGGCCATCCCCGCGACCAGGGGCCGGGTGTTGTCGAAGGTCTGCATGGCGCCGGCGAAGCCCTTGTCCACCCGGATCTCCGGGTCACCCAGGAGGTTCTCCTTGGGGACACGGCAGTCGGTGAACGTGATCTGGGCGGTGTCGGAGGCGCGGATGCCGAGCTTGTGCTCGAGCCGGTCCACGTTGACACCCGGGTGCTCGCGGGGCACCACGAAGGACTTGATGGCCGCGCGGCCCTTGCTCTTGTCCAGCGTCGCCCACACCACGATGTGGTCCGCGCGCGCGCCGGAGGTGATGTAGATCTTGGTCCCGTTGATCACGTACTCGTCGCCGTCCAACCGGGCGGTGGTGGAGACCGCCGCGGAGTCGGAGCCGAACTCGGGTTCGGTGATGGCCATGGAGGCCCACACCCGGCCGAACCTCTCCATCTGCTCGTCGTTGGCGACGGCCGCGATGGCGGAGTTGCCCAGGCCCTGACGCGGGATCGACAGGGTCAGTCCCACGTCGCCCCAGCACGTCTCGATGATGTTGAGCAGGGACTTCATGTTGCCGCCGTTGGACACGCCCTCCCGACGCGGGGCACCGCCCGAGCCCATGGTGGCGCCCGAGGCCGCCTTGCCGGCGTCCTCCATGGCCTCCATCAGGGCCTTGAGGGTGTCGAGTTCGACGGGGTACTCGTGCTCCGCGAGGTCGTACTTGCGGGAGACGGGACGGAAGATCTGGGTGGCGACCTGGCGGGCCTGGTTGGCGCCCACCTGGAGCCGCTTGGGGAGTTCGAGGTTGATCATCGTCGATGGTCCTTACGTCCGGGTGGGGGAGGTGGTCTGGTGGGCGGCGCTCACAGGACCACCACGCCCTCGGCCACGCCCACGGCTCGCAGGTCGCGGTACCACCGCTCGACGGGGTGCTCCTTGGTGAAGCCGTGGCCGCCGAGGAGCTGGACGCCGTCCAGGCCGATCCGCATGCCCTTGTCCGCCGCGATCTTGCGGGCCAGCGCGGCCTCGCGGGCGAAGGACATGCCCTGTTCGGCGCGCGAGGCGCCACGCCAGGTCACCAGGCGCATGCCGTCCAGCTCGGTGGCCATGTCCGCGACGGCGAACGCCACCGCCTGGCGGTATGCGATGGGCTCGCCGAACGCCCTGCGCTCCTTGACGTACGGGGTCACGTAGTCCAGGACGGCGTGGGAGGTGCCGACGGCGAGCGCGGCCCACCCGAGCCGCGAGAGCCGGACGATGTCGGCGTAGGTGGCCATCCGGTCCTCGGGGGAGGCCTCCGGGCCTCCGAGGATCGCGTCGGCGGGCAGCGAGACGTCGGTGAGGACGATCCGACCGAGGCCGGCGGCGCGGAGCCCCATGGACGGGTCGGCCTCCACGACGAGGCCGTCGGTGTCCGACTCGACCACGAAGAAGGTCGGGGAACCGTCGAGGGTGGCGGCGACGACGAAGAGTTCGGCGCTCCCGGCCGTGGGCACCATCGACTTGACGCCGGAGAGCGAGAAGCCGCCGGGCACGCGCGTGGCCGTGGTCCTGAGATCGAACGGGTCGAACAGTGGACGCGGCTCGGCCACCACGACCGCGGCCGCCGGGACCTTCTCGGAGGCGAACGCCGGGAGATAGGACTTCTGCTGGGCGTCCGAGCCGAACTGGGTGAGGGTGGTCGCCACGCCCGAGGGGGCGAGGATCGGCAGGGCCAGGCCCATGTCGCCGTACGCGAGCGCCTCGGCGACGAGCGCGTTGGTCACCACGCCGCGCTCGGTGGCGATGCCCTCGAACTCCTCGGGGACGTTGAGCAGGGCGGCACCGATCTCGGCGGACCGGGCCATCAGCGACGCGGGCGCCTCGGCGGCGTGGTCGGCGTCGTGGGCCGCCGGACGGATCACCTCGGCGGCGAAGTCGCGCACGGTCTCGACGATCATCTGCTGCTCGTCGTCGAGGGTGAGGTCGAACAGGTCGGGCCGGGCCTCGGTGTCCGCGTCGGGGAGCCGCTTGGGCGCGCCGCCGCCGGACACCTTCTTGAAGGACTCCGTCGCGGCGCCCAGGGTCTTGAAGCCGGTCCGGGTGGCCTCGTAGGCCACCCGGTCGACCTTCTGCCGCAGCTTGAAGCGCTCGGCGAACTCCGACCCCGTGATGGTCGTGAGGGCGCGCATCGCGGCGCCGATCGCGTCGATGCGCGTGGGGTTCTTGCCCGGGGTCGAGGTCTCCGCGCGTCCGGTCGTGGACGGGGGCGTGGGGTTCTTGCTCATCATCACCAGCTGTTCTCGTGACGGACGGTGGACGGTGCTGTCCCCGATACCTTACTTCGGAGTAAGTTCCGGACGCCACACTTTCCCCGCGAGGGGTGGAAGTCGCAGGTGGGGGCGGCGAGCTCAGCCGCGCAGGAGGGCGACGGCCTGATCGACCGCGCGGGGTCGCCCGGCGACAAACCAGTCGTAGCCGTTCACCTCGACGGTGGTGCAGACCCCGCCGGCGCCCTCGACCAGCGCCCGCCCGGGCAGCCAGTCCCATTCCGGGCAGGAGTGCTGGCACCACACGGTGTGGACGCCACACGCCACCGATGCCAGGTCCACGGAGCCCGAGCCGAGCATCCTGATGGTCGCCGCTCCCCGGCTGACCCGGTGGAAGGGCTCGGCGAGGTCGGGGTCGGCGAAGAACGGCGGGTGGAGATAGGTGGCCAGGCTGCCGTCGGCGAGGTCGCCCGGGGTGAGCCTGTCGACCGGCACCCCGTTGCGGCGGGTGGGCAGGTCGGAGCCGCCGACGAAGGTGTCCCCGGTGACGGGGCGGTGGACGGCCCCCAGCAGGTAGCCGTCGCCGCCGGTCACGGCCACCGCCGAGCACCAGTAGTCGGAACCGGTGACGAAGTTGTAGGTCCCGTCCACAGGGTCCACGACCCATCGACGCTCGTGCTCGGCCGGCACGAGGGTGCCCTCCTCCCCGAGGACCCCGTCTCCGGGGCGATGGGCGGCCAGGAGCGCGGTGATCTCCCGCTCGGCCGCTTCGTCGGCCTCGGTGACCACATCGGAGACCGAGGTCTTGCGGTGGACGTCCAGTCCGTCCTCGCGCAGGCGTCGCGCGAGGGTTCCGGCGCCAACGACGAGGCGGGCGGCCAGGTCCGCGTCGGTCATCGGCGCGACGGTCTCGTGGGGAAGTGGGCGTGGGCGGCTGGTGTCGATGGACATGCACTTCCTCCGCTAGGGCCTCGGGCGGCCCGCTGACCTCGTCCGGTGGCGGGTACGCCGCGGTCGACGCTACCCCCGACGGGCGACGGGTGAGCGTGCGGCGGACCACGGGAGGGAGTCGGGTGGTCAAACGCGAGACGACGTCCGGTCCGCGTAGAGTTGGCTTCCGTGCACCCTGACGTTTCCGCCGACATCGGCGCCCTCGACGCCACCATGACCACCGTCGAGAAGGTCCTCGACATCGAGGAGCTCGCCCGCCGCGTCGACGAGCTCGAACAGATGGCCGCCGATCCCGACCTGTGGAACGACCAGGACCGGGCCCAGAAGGTGACCAGCGAGCTCTCCTACATCCAGGCCGACCTCCGGAAGTGCCGTGACCTGCGTCAGCGCATCGAGGACCTGCCCCTGATGTACGAGTTGGCCGAGGAGGAGGGCGAGGACGCGGTCGCGGAGGCGGACGCCGAACGCTCCGCTCTCCGCGAGGACGTCGAGGCCATGGAGGTCAAGACGATGCTCAGCGGCGAGTACGACCAGCGCGAGGCCGTGGTGAACATCCGCTCCGGCGCCGGCGGCATCGACGCGGCGGACTTCGCGGAGATGCTCATGCGCATGTACATCCGGTGGGCGGAGAAGGCCGGTCACAAGGTCGAGGTCTACGACACCTCGTACGCGGAGGAGGCGGGCATCAAGTCCGCGACCTTCGTGGTCCACGACCCCTACATGTACGGCACCCTCTCGGTCGAGCAGGGCACCCACCGGCTGGTGCGGATCAGCCCGTTCGACAACCAGGGCCGCCGCCAGACCTCGTTCGCCGAGGTCGAGGTCCTCCCCGTCGTCGAGCAGACGGACTCGATCGACGTCGACGAGAACGAGGTGCGTGTCGATGTCTACCGGTCCTCCGGGCCCGGTGGGCAGTCCGTCAACACCACCGACTCGGCGGTCCGGCTCACCCACGTCCCGACCGGCATCGTGGTGACGTGCCAGAACGAGAAATCCCAGCTGCAGAACAAGGTCGCGGCGATGAAGGTCCTGGCGGCCAAGCTGCTCGCCCGCAAGCAGCAGGAGGAGCGGGCGGCGCTCGACGCCCTCGGCGCTGGCGGTAACGCCTCGTGGGGTAACCAGATGCGCTCCTACGTCCTGCATCCGTATCAGATGGTGAAGGACCTGCGCACCGAGTACGAGGTCAACAACCCGTCCGCCGTGCTCGACGGGGACATCGACGGGTTCATCGAGGCGGGCATCCGTTGGCGGATGCGGGAGGGGGCAGGCGCCGAGTGAGGTTCCGGGCCGACTTCAGTGGAATCCTGACCTGGCTCAGCAACCAGGGGCTGGAGGTCGTCCTCCTGATCCTCGGTGCGGCCCTGATGACGCGGGTGATCGCCAAGATCGCCCGGATGTGGACCGGACGGATCGACTCCCGGCACGTCGACGAGGAGTACTGGTCGGAGGAGTCCAAACACCTCCACTCGCTGATCCAGGTGTTCTCCTACGTCGCGGTGGGCGTCCTGTACGTCCTGGTCGGCATCCAGATCCTGCTGCGCTTCGGCGTCAACCTGGTCACCCTGGTGGCGCCGGCCACGGTGCTCGGCGCGGCGCTCGGCTTCGGCGCGCAGAAGATCGTGCAGGACTTCCTCTCCGGATTCTTCATCCTCGCCGAGCGGCAGTACGCCTACGGCGACATCGTCGAACTCACCACGTCGACCGGCGTCACCTCGGGCACGGTCGAGGACGTCACGCTGAGGATCACCCGGCTGCGCAACCTCGACGGCGAGGCCGTGATCGTCCCCAACGGCCAGATCGTCACCGCGATCAACCAATCGCAGGACTGGGCGCGTGCGGTCATCGACGTCCCGGTGCCCAACAACGCCGACATGGACAAGGCCCACGAGGTGCTGGCGCAGGTCTGCCGCGACATCATCGAGGACGACCGGGTGGGCGAGTACATCCTCGACGAGCCCACCGTCATGGGTGTGCAGTCGATCCGGCTCGAGCAGACGGTGATCCGGCTCCTGGCGCGGACCAAGCCCGGGATGCAGTGGGAGGTGGGGCGCCGGATGAGGGCGGTCATCCTGCGTCGTTTCCGCGCCGAGGGCATCAACCTCGACCCGGATGGACTCGCGGCGATCCGAGCGGGGATGCTGCGACAGCCGAGCGGAGAGGGGGCGGTCTGATGTCCGGGACCCGAGATGACACCACCGGCGAACCTCCGGTCGGACGCGACCGGTCGAACCCCGGCGGGACGCCGGATCCCGACGGGCGGTCCCGGCGCCCCCGCCCGGCGATCCTGGCCCTCGCGGGGGAGTTCCTCAGGATGTCGCGGACCACCGCGGTCCTGCTGATCGCCTTCGTCCTCACCGGGGCGTTGTACCTCCTGGTCCGGGAGCAGCCGGTGGTGGGCTTCGGCCCGGCTCCGGCCCCTGCCCCGGCGACCACGGAGCCGGCCCCGCCGCCCGCCCCGACCGCGACCGCGCCGGTCGTCGACTCCTCCGAGCCGGCCCCGACCGGGCAGTCCACCCCGCCGGGGACCGGGTCCTCGGTCAGCTCCGAGGTCGCGACGCCGCGCCAGCAGAGCCCGACGCCGTCCGACCGACCGGGCGGCCCCACGAGCCCCCAGCCGACGCCGGACCAGTCGCCACAGCAACAGCCCCGACAGGACCAGCAGGAGGCCCCCGTCGCCGGAGGCGCGGGGTCGCCCCAGGCGTGAGGTCCGGGGAGGTCGGCGGGACCGTCAGGGGAGGGGGCGGTCCTCCGGTTGGGGCACCTGCCCGACCACGTGTGATTGAAGTGGCGCTACGCTACTGCTGTGATCAGTGCTTCTCATGTGACTAAGTCGTACGCGTCCTCGACGCGTCCGGCACTGTCCGATGTGTGCGTGGAGATCGCCAAGGGCGAGTTCGCGTTCCTGATCGGCGCCTCCGGGTCCGGCAAGTCCACCTTCCTCCGGCTCCTGCTCCGCGAGGACACGCCCGATTCGGGCACCCTCGTCGTGGCCGGGCACGACCTCACCCGCATGAAGTCCTCGTCCGTCCCCGCGTTCCGGCGCACCCTCGGCTGCGTCTTCCAGGACTTCAGGCTGCTCGAGGGCAAGACCGTCGCCGAGAACGTGGCGTTCGCCCTCCAGGTCATCGGCAAGTCGCGCCGGACCATCGACAAGGTCGTGCCGGAGACCCTCGAGATGGTCGGCCTCGCCCGTGAGGCCGATCGTCGACCGCACGAGTTGTCCGGCGGTGAGCAGCAGCGGGTCGCGATCGCCCGGGCGTTCGTCAACCGGCCGCTGCTGCTGCTCGCCGATGAACCGACGGGCAACCTCGACCCCGAGACCAGCGAGGACATCATGCTGCTGCTCGACCGGATCAACCGGACCGGGACCACCGTCCTGATGGCGACCCACGACCGGCACATCGTCGACCGCTCGCGGCGCCGGGTGGTGGAGCTGGTCGACGGGAAGGTCGTCCGGGACGACGACCGGGGCACCTACGGGGTGGACCGCTGATGGCCGTCACGTTCATCGCGTCGGAGGTCTGGCAGGGGCTGCGCCGCAACCTGTCGATGACCCTGGCCATGATCATCACCACCGCCGTCGCGCTCGCGATGCTCGGGGCCGGCGTGCTCGTGGTGATGACCGCCTCCGCCAGTCAGGCCAAGTACGACTACCTCAACGAGTTCCGCGTCTACGTGGACCGCTCCATCTCGCTCGAGGATCCCGACTGCACGTCGGCGTGCGGGCGGATCCGCGCCGAGCTCGAGGCCACGGACGGCGTCGCCTCGGTGGAGTACAAGAACCCCCGACAGACGTACGACGAGTTCGTCGAACTGTTCTCCTCGACCGATCCGGTCCTGGTGGAGTCGACCTCCCCCGACGCGCTCGGCTCGCGGTTCACGCTCACGCTCGTCGACCCGACCCGGGCGGAGTCGGTCGCGCAGGCCCTGGCCGACGTCGAGGGGATCGAGATCGTCCAGGGGCAGGGTGAGCTGGTCGAGCGGGTGTTCTCCGTGCTGGACGGGGTCCGGAACGCCGCCTTCACCATCGCGGTGGTCCAGCTCCTGGCCACCGTCCTGCTCATCGCCAACATGACCCAGATCGCCGCGTTCACCCGACGGACCGCGGTCGGGATCATGCGCCTGGTGGGGGCGAGCCGCTGGTACACCGACCTCCCGTTCATCCTCGAGGCGGTGATCGCCGCGGTGGTCGGCGCGCTGCTCGCCGTCGGCGGCCTCCTGGCGGCCAAGGGCGTGTTCCTCGACCGGGTGCTGGCCGAGGCCTACCGCGCGAATCTGGTGGAACGGATCACCACCGCGGACATCCTGCTCCTGGCCCCGGTTCTCGTGGCGGCGGGCGCCGTCGTATCCGCGTTGACCGCGTGGGCCACCCTGCGGATCACGGTTCGGCACTGATCAGTCGCTGATCTACACTCGGGGGTCTGCCAGTCCACGCCGAACGAGGAGGTGAGCCGACGTGGCCAAGAAGGGCAAGAAGAAGGGCGCGTCGTCGCTCGGCTCCGACGGGAGCGTGATCGCCAGCAACCGCAAGGCCCGACACGAGTACACGATCCTCGACACCTACGAGGCGGGCATCGCGTTGGTCGGCACGGAGATCAAGAGCATGCGCGAGGGCAAGGCCTCGTTGGTCGACGCGTTCGCGACGGTCGACGACGGCGAGGTGTGGCTCCGCGGGCTCCACATTCCCGAATATTCGCACGGGAGCTGGACCAACCACGCCCCCAAGCGGGCCCGCAAACTCCTCCTTCACCGCCGCGAGATCGATTCGCTGGTCGGCAAGGTCCGGGACGGCAACTCCACCCTGATCCCGCTGTCCCTCTACTTCGTGGGCGGGCGCGTCAAGGTCGAGCTGGCCGTGGCGCGCGGCAAGCAGGCGCACGACAAGCGTCAGGACATCGCCAAGCGGACCGCCGAGCGCGAGGCCGTCCGCGAGATCGGCAGGAAGATCAAGGGCATGACCGGATGATGCCGGTCGCGCTGGCGTCGACCTCGGCGGTGGCGTATGGCATCAGCGACTACCTCGGCGGGGTGGCGTCCCGCCGGGCCCGCGCGCTGCGCGTGGTCAGCGTGGCGTACCCGCTGTCGATCCTGCTGGTCGGTGGGGCGGCGGTGGTGGCCGGTGGCTCGCCCACTCTCGTCGGGGTGGCGTGGGGAGTGGCCTCGGGACTGGCGTCGGGGATCGCGGTGTGGTCGTTCTACGTCGCGCTCTCGCGCGGTCCGATGAGCGTGATCTCGCCGATCACCGCGGTGCTCGCCGCGGCCGTCCCGCTCGGCGTCGGCCTGGCGGCGGGGGAGCGGCCCGGGGGGAACGCGCTCCTCGGCATGGCGCTGGCCCTCGTCGCCACGGTCCTGGTGTCGCTGGAGAGCGAGGAGGGGTCCTCGGCCGAACACGGGCGGCTCACCCCGCAGTTGATGGCGCTCACGGTGATCTCGGGCCTGGCGTTCGCGGGCTTCTTCGTCCTGTTGGCGCAGGTTCCGCCGGGCGAGGGACTGTGGCCGGTCGCGGCGTCACGGATCGGGGCCACCGTCGTCGTGCTGGCCGCGGCCATCGCCGTACGCGAGTCGTTCGGGTTCTCCGGTCGTCTCGTCGCCATCGGGTTGGTGATCGCGGTGTTCGACGCCGTCGCCAACGGCAGCTTCTACTTCGCCTCGCAGGCCGGCATGCTCTCGCTCGTCAGCGTGATCGCCGCGCTCTACCCCGCGTTCACGGTCGCGTTGGCCGTCACCCACGGAGGGGAGCGCCTGCGCCCGGTGCAGTTGGCCGGGCTCGGTCTGGCGGGGGCGGCGATCGTCCTGCTCGCGCTGGGCTGACCCGGTGAGGCACATCACCCTGGCGGGCCCGCCCACATCGGGGTATGGTCGGGAGTCCGTCGGCGTGAGTCGGCGGACCTGACGGGGCTGATGTGGTTTCGACTACGTGAGTTGACGCAGGGGAAGCGTGCCGGTGCAGGCCAGAGACCACCGTAAGCGTCGCGGCAACCAATTACGCGCCGATACCAATCAGCGCGACTACGCCCTCGCTGCCTGATAGCGAGCTCGTAGTCTGTCGGCCCGGGGTCGCTCTCGCCCCGGTCACCGGCATCATCTAGAGAGATCACCGCCCCACCCGGTCACGGGGTGGGTCGGGACACCTCACAGTGACTGGGATCGTCATCGCCGACATGTCCGTATGAGGGCGAGATCCGAGTAGATGCCACAGCGGACTGCGCACGGAGAAGCCCTGCCGAGGCTGCGGAGGACCCGGGTTCAATTCCCGGCAGCTCCACCATCGGGCCGAGCCCCCGGTCGATCACCGACCGGGGGCTCGGTGCATTTCACCTGCCCGACCGCCCGCGGCTCCGAGCGGGCAGCGGCGCTTCGGTACCCTCTCGGTAGTCGCCGATCGCCCGGACAGGGGCCGTCGGCATCCCAGTAGAGAGAGGCCCGCGCACACGTGAACGCCAAGCCCGCAGGTAACAAGAGCACCAAGGTGCTGCAGACCAAGTCGAACAACGGGATGCTCATCACGGTCGCGGCCCTGATCGCCGTCGCCGTGGTGGTGCTCGGAGGAATCGTCTGGATGGCGCAGCGGGGCGGGGAGGCCAACCCGATCACGTTCGGCGAGACGGCCGACCCCCTGATCGGGATCTCCGACGCGGGAGTGGTCACGGTGGGCGAGGAGGGCGCGCCGACGGTCCAGATCTGGGAGGACTACATGTGCCCGGCGTGCGGCTCCTTCGAGGGGCAGAACGGCGAGCGCATCGCGTCCGCGGTCGAGGCAGGGGACCTGCGCGTCGAGTTCCACACCCTCAACTTCCTCAACGGCCAGTCGGGGTCGGGGGAGTACTCCACCCGCGCCCTCGCGGCCATCCAGTGCGTCGCGGCCAAGGACTCGCTGCCCGTCTTCTTCAAGGTCAAGAACGCCTTCTTCGCCCAGCAGCCCTCGGAGGGCGGCGGCGACCGCACCCCGAAGGAGCTGGCCGACACCGCCGAGGCCGCGGGCGCGAACGCCGACTCGGTCGAGTGCATCGGCAACGTGGAGACGAACGGCGGCATGGACAAGGCCTCCGACAGCGCCGACAACGCGCAGAAGAGCATCCGCGAGATCACCGACCGCGTCTCTACGCCGACCGTCGCCTTCGACGGCAAGGTCGTCGAGATCTCGGACCCGACCTGGCTCGACACCATCCTGGCGTAGCGCCGTCCGGCCGTGCTCGCCGCCGGCCCCGTCCCACGCGGGCGGGGCCGGAGGCGATTTGGAGGGCCCGACCGCGATGGTGTAACTTTGGTCGAGCCGGTGGCCGAGAGGTTGGCGGCGGACAACTGGATACGGGGCTATGGCGCAGCTGGTAGCGCACCACACTGGCAGTGTGGGGGTCAGGGGTTCGAATCCCCTTAGCTCCACCACGGGGATACCCCGGATCATCTGAGGAAGATGATCCGGGGTATCTCTTTTTTTGCCCGGTGGGCGGTCCCGGGTCGATCAGCCCCGGCCGAGGCTGCCGACGCTGCCGAGGCTGCCGAGGAACCCCGCGAGCGAGCCGGTGGCGGGCGGATCGACCGGGGGATTGCATCCGGTGACCTCGATCGAGTGCCACTGGCGATCTCCGAGCCACTCGGGATTTCCGTCCTGCGTCTGGCCGTTGTTGCCGGGGGGGCCCAGCACCATGCGGTAGGACACGGTGTGGGTGTCGGACTCCGGGTTGGGGAGCGGCGGGTTGTACGTCCCGGTGATGTCCTTCAGGTCCTGGACGTAGGTCTTGGTCGACGGCGCCCGGTCCGACACCATCCACCTCTTGTCGACGGTGTTCGGGCCCTCGGTCGGGATGTCGTCCGGCCACCGGGGGCCCTCGAGCACGGTCGACGCCATGCCTCCGGTGCGGCCGATGTCGAACGGAATGCCGTCCACCGTCCGCAGCGGCTCGTCGTCGATGCGCCAGTCGAGGGTGTAAGTGGTGACGTTGGTCGTGTTGCGGATGGTGAACTCGGCCTTGCAGTTTCCGAGGTCCTCGGCCCAGAACTGGACCGGTCCGGTGCGCTGACCGCCCTCTGCGGCGGTGGCCACGGCCGCGGTGGTCGTGAGGCCGGCGCCGAGCAGGGTCGCCGTCGCGAGTCCGGTGAGGAGTCTGTGTGCTGGCATAAGTGGTGCCCTTCCTGGAGTGAATGGATCGAGAACAGTCAACACGGCAACGTGATGCGCCTTACGGGCGGCCTTCTCTCCACCATGTGTCGAGCGGGGAGGCGGGCACGGCGCGCTTGTGGCGGGACACGACGAACATCTGCTCGATCCGGGCCGCGGCGTCCGCCGGGACGCCGTCGCGACCCTCGAGGTAGTCGTCGATCTGCTCGTAGGTCACGCCCAGCCGGACCTCGTCGGGCAGGCCCGGGCGATCGTCCTCCAGATCGGCCGTGGGGACCTTGCGCCAGGTCGACTCCGGTGCGCCCAGGTGGCGCAGCAGGGCGGCGCCCTGCCGCTTGGTGAGGCCGGTCAGGGGGGTGAGGTCCACGCCACCGTCGCCGTACTTGGTGAAGAACCCGGTCAGTGCCTCGGCGGCGTGATCGGTTCCCACGACGAGGAGGCCCAACTGCCCGGCGACCGCATACTGCGCGATCATCCGCTCGCGCGCCTTGATGTTGCCGCGGACGAGGTCGCGGAGCGGGCCCGCGTGATCGGGGAGGGCGTCCAGGGCCGTGGCCGCGGCGGCGGACGCGGCGTCGGACGCGGCCCGGACATCCACCGTGATGGCGGCGTCGGGCCGGATGAACTCAAGGGCCGTCTGCGCGTCGGCCTCGTCGGACTGGGCACCGTAGGGCAGCCGCATCGCCACGAACCGGGCGGCCGCCAGGCCCTCGTCCCGGAGCTTCTCCGCGGCGAGTTGGCAGAGCCGACCCGCCAGCGTCGAGTCCTGACCGCCGCTGATGCCCAGCACGAATCCCGTCGCCGGGGTCGAGCGGAGGTAGTCGACGAGGAAGCAGACCCGGCGATCGACCTCGGCCGCCGGATCGATCTCGGGCCGGACCCCGAGTTCCTCGATGATCGCGGTCCGTATCTCTGTTCCGATGGGGGTGTCAGCCATGGGTGCCAGCATAGGGTGCGGGGACTTCTCCGCCGGTTGGAGTTCTGGTGGGGCCTTCCGTTACGATGGACCAGTTGTGTGTCGTGCATCCGGCCCCGTGGCCGGACGTCTCGCACAGTCATCCCCAGACGAGTCGGCGGCCCTCATGGCCGCCCGAGAGCCTAAGGAGCGCCAGATGAAGGTCCGCAAGTCCCTTCGGTCGCTGAAGAACAAGCCGGGCGCCCAGGTTGTCCGTCGTCACGGCAAGGTCTTCGTGATCAACAGGAAAGATCCCCGGTTCAAGGCCCGTCAGGGCTGAGTTCCGCCGCGTGGGTTCCCACGCACCCTCGAGGGCCCGTCTCCGGTTTGCCGGCGGCGGGCCCTCGTCGTCGTCGTTGTCGTCGTCGTCCCGTCCCCTCCCGCCCCGGTCCGTCGTGTGGAGGGAGTGGGGACAACATGTGGGCCACATGGGGAGGGCCTGTGGACGGTCGGGATCCGCCGCGAGGGGCGTCCGCCGGTCGGGCGGGGGACGGGGCGCCGGCCCCGGGCGGGGCTCGGGGACGGCGGTTCCGGGGCGGGGTCGCGAGCGTCCACAAGGCGGGATCGCGACCTGGGAATACCAGCGTTGTAAGACCAAAATGTTGTGGTTGGTTGACCTTCCAGCCACTAGGGGTAGTGTCTAGAGGCGTCGCGGTCCCGATGAATGCCACTCGTGGAGTTCGGGTCGTGAACCATGACAGACACCGCGGTTGTCCACAGGCCGGGCGAGAGCGCCGGAACCGATGACCGCTAGAGAAGACCCCTCCGCGCCGCCCGGCGCCCGTGCCGAAAGAGGACCCCGACTCATGGTCACCGTCTACACCAAGCCCGCCTGCGTCCAGTGCAACGCCACCTACAAGGCGCTCGACAAGCAGGGCATCGACTACGAGATCGTCGACATCTCGATGGACGACGACGCGCGGGAGTACGTGATGGCGCTGGGGTACCTCCAGGCGCCCGTCGTGGTGGCCGGAGGCGACCACTGGTCGGGCTTCCGCCCGGATCGGATCAAGGCGCTCGCCTCGGTGGCGGCCTGAGGCCCGGTCGGTCCGGAACCGGTGGGAACACACTGACGTGAGGTAGAGGGGGCGGTCATGGCGGCTCCGTTGCCGGCCGGCGAGCCGGTGGGGATCGTCTACTTCTCCAACATCTCCGAGAACACCAAGCGGTTCGTCGACAGGTTGGGGCTGCCGGCACTGCGCATCCCGGTGCGCAGGTCCGAGCCCGAGCTGGTGGTGTCGGACCCGTATGTTCTGATCGTCCCGACGTACGGGGGAAGCCTCGAGATCACGGGGGGAAGCGGGGCCTCGGTTCCGCGCCAGGTGGTCGCGTTCCTCAATAACGCGCACAACAGAAGCCTCTGCCGGGGCGTCATCGCCGCCGGCAACACCAACTTCGGATCGGATTACGGTCGCTCCGGCGACGTGATCGCTCGCAAGCTGGAGGTCCCGTACCTCTACCGGTTCGAGTTGATGGGCACATACGAGGACGTCATCCGCGTCCGAGAAGGATTGGAAGAGTTTTGGCAGCACCAACCGTGACCCCGGACAGCACCATCGCGGGAGAGGCGGGCGAGGGGCAGCGCCTGGATTACCACGCGCTCAACGCCATGCTCAACCTGTACGACGCGGACGGGAAGATCCAGTTCGACATGGACCGTCGGGCCGCGCGGGAGTACTTCCTCCAGCACGTCAACCAGAACACGGTCTTCTTCCACAACCTGGACGAGAAGCTGGACTACCTGGTCGAGAAGAACTACTACGAGCGCGAGGTGCTCGACCAGTACGCGCGGAACTTCGTGCGCGAGCTGTTCGACCATGCCTACGCCAAGAAGTTCCGCTTCCCCACGTTCCTCGGCGCGTTCAAGTACTACACCTCGTACACGCTCAAGACCTTCGACGGGAAGCGGTACCTCGAGCGGTACGAGGACCGCGTCTGCATGGTGGCGCTGACCCTCGCGGCGGGCGACCAGGTGCTGGCACGGCAGTTGGTCGACGAGATCATCGACGGCCGCTTCCAGCCGGCCACGCCCACGTTCCTCAACTCGGGCAAGAAGCAGCGCGGCGAGCCCGTCTCGTGCTTCCTCCTGCGTATCGAGGACAACATGGAGTCGATCGGCCGCAGCATCAACTCCGCCCTCCAGCTGTCCAAGCGGGGTGGCGGCGTGGCACTGCTGCTCTCGAACCTCCGTGAGCACGGCGCGCCCATCAAGCACATCGAGAACCAGTCGTCCGGCGTCATCCCCGTGATGAAGCTGCTCGAGGACTCCTTCTCCTACGCCAACCAGCTCGGAGCCCGCCAGGGCGCGGGCGCCGTGTACCTGCACGCCCACCATCCGGACATCTTCAAGTTCCTCGACACCAAGCGGGAGAACGCCGACGAGAAGATCCGCATCAAGACCCTCTCGCTGGGCGTGGTGATCCCGGACATCACGTTCGAGCTGGCCAAGCGCAACGACGACATGTACCTGTTCTCGCCGTACGACGTCGAGCGCATCTACGGCAAGCCGTTCGCGGACGTCGACATCTCGGAGCACTACCACGAGATGGTCGAGGACAGCCGGATCAAGAAGACCAAGATCAACGCCCGCCACTTCTTCCAGACCGTCGCGGAGCTGCAGTTCGAGTCCGGCTACCCGTACATCATGTACGAGGACACGGTGAACCGGGCCAACCCGATCGCCGGCAAGATCACGCACTCCAACCTGTGCTCGGAGATCCTCCAGGTCTCGACGCCGTCGGAGTACAACGAGGACCTCACCTACTCGCACGTGGGTAAGGACATCTCCTGCAACCTCGGTTCGCTCAACATCGCCAAGGCCATGGACTCGCCGGACTTCGGCCAGACCATCGAGACGGCGATCCGGGGCCTGACCGCGGTGTCGGACCAGACCCACATCGACTCCGTCCCGTCGATCGAGCGGGGCAACTCGGAGTCCCACGCGATCGGCCTGGGGCAGATGAACCTCCACGGCTACCTCGCGCGGGAGCGGATCCACTACGGATCCGAGGAGGGCGTGGACTTCACGAACATCTACTTCTACACGGTGCTGTTCCACGCGCTGCGGTCCTCCAACGCCCTCGCGCGGGAGCGGGGGACGTGGTTCGCGGGCTTCCCCGAGTCCACGTACGCCTCCGGCGAGTTCTTTGACAAGTACACCGACCAGAGGTGGGAGCCGGCCACCGAGAGGGTCCGTCAGCTCTTCGCGGACGCGGAGGTCGCCGTCCCGACGCAGGACGACTGGCGCGCGCTCAAGGCCGACGTGCAGCAGTACGGCATCTACAACCAGAACCTCCAGGCGGTCCCGCCCACCGGTTCGATCAGCTACATCAACAACTCGACCTCGTCGATCCACCCCGTCGCCTCGCGGATCGAGATCCGCAAGGAGGGCAAGATCGGGCGCGTCTACTACCCGGCGCCCTACCTCACCAACGACAACCTGGACTACTACCAGGACGCGTACGAGATCGGGTACGAGAAGATCATCGACACGTACGCGGCGGCGACCCAGCACGTGGACCAGGGCCTCTCGCTGACCCTGTTCTTCAAGGACACGGCCAGCACGCGCGACGTCAACCGGGCCCAGATCTACGCGTGGCGCAAGGGGATCAAGACCCTGTACTACATCCGGGTGCGCCAGCTCGCGCTCGAGGGCACCGAGGTCGAGGGCTGCGTCTCGTGCATGCTCTGAGTCTCGTGCATGCTCTGAGTCTCGTGCATGCTCTGACCCGCCGACCGCAGGCCTGCGGCCCGAACCACACCCGCCACCACGAGGAGATCCGATGACCGCCGAGCTGCACGCTCCCGGTTCCCACAGCCCCGCCGCCGGGCTCGCCCCGCGACTGGTCGACCGCGTGTCGGCGATCAACTGGAACCGGGTCACCGACGAGGTCGACGACCAGGTGTGGGGACGACTCACCAGCAACTTCTGGCTGCCGGAGAAGGTCCCGGTGTCCAACGACATCCCGTCGTGGCAGACGCTGACGGATGTCGAGCAGGAGCTCACGACCCGGGTCTTCACGGGCCTGACCCTGCTGGACACCCTCCAGGGGACGGTGGGGGCCGTGAGCATGATCCCCGACGCCTCCACCCCGCACGAGGAGGCGGTCCTCACCAACATCGCGTTCATGGAGTCGGTCCACGCCAAGAGCTACTCGACCATCTTCTCGACGCTCTGTTCCACCCCGCAGATCGATGACGCCTTCCGCTGGGCCGAGGAGAACACGTTCCTGCAGCGCAAGGCCCACGTGATCCTGGGCTACTACTCGGGGGACGACCCGCTCAAGAGGAAGATCGCCTCGACCCTCCTCGAGTCCTTCCTCTTCTACTCCGGCTTCTACCTGCCGATGCGCTGGTCCTCGCGGGCCAAGCTCACCAACACCGCGGACATCATCCGGCTGATCATCCGCGACGAGGCGGTGCACGGGTACTACATCGGATACAAGTACCAGCGCGGCCTCGAGCACGTCGGCCAGGCCGAGCGCGACGAGCTCAAGGACTACACCTTCGAGCTGCTGTTCGAGCTGTACGACAACGAGGCGGACTACACGGAGGACCTGTACGACTCGGTCGGCTGGACGGAGGACGTCAAGAAGTTCCTGCGCTACAACGCCAACAAGGCGCTGATGAACCTCGGTTACGAGGGGATGTTCCCCAAGGACGAGACCAACGTCGACCCGGCCATCCTGTCGGCGTTGAGCCCCAACGCCGACGAGAACCACGACTTCTTCTCGGGGTCCGGCAGCTCCTACGTCATGGGCAAGGCCGAGGCCACCGAGGACGAGGACTGGGATTTCTGACCCTCCCGCAGCGCGTGGTGAGCCCCCGACATCCACCCGGAGATGTCGGGGGCTCACCCGTCCGGCCGGACATCGCCCCTAGCCGTCGGGGGCGATCCCGTTGATGGAGTTCCTGATGTCGTCCAGGACGGCGCGGGCGGCGACGGGCCCGGCGCCCTCCCACACGGCGCGGTCCACCACGAACACGCGGCGGGCGCCCACCGCGTCGAGGTCCCTCCACCTGGTCGAGGCGAACACCTCCCGGGCGGCCTCCTCCGACCGGTCACCGCCGCCCACCACCGCGAAGATCACGTCGCCGTCGAGCGGGTCACCCACGGGAGGCGACTCGGGCGCCGGCGGGACGCCCCGGCCGTCCCGGGTGCGCTGGGCCGGGGGCCGGCCGGCCCCCACGGCCTCGAGCATCAACGATCCGAGGGTGTCCGGGCCCTGGACCGAGACTGCCTCCCCGTCCGCGCCCGCCACCGAGAGCAGGGAGACCCACGTATCGGAGGGGGTGGTGGCGCCGGCGGTGATCCGGGCCCGCTCGATCACGTCCAGAAGGAGGTCCCCGCCGGCGCGGGGTCGGCCGTAGGCGTCGGCGATCTCCGCGGTGGCCTCGCTCCACCGCAGGACGTCCGAGTCGTAGACCACGGTGGGGGCCACCCCGGCCAGGGCCCGCGCCACGTCCGGGTCCGGCACCTGGTCGGCGGCCACCACGATGAGGTCGGGCCCGAGTGCGCGGGCCGCGTCCGCGACCCCGGCGGGCGCGGACCCGGCGGTGATCGCGAGGTCGGGCAGCCCGAGGAGGGAGGCGGGTAGGTAGACGTCGGCGTCGGGCGGCAACCCGGACGTCCCGACGACGAGACCCTGCAGCCCCAGGGCGCAGGCGACGTCCACGGCGCCCGCCCCGAGCGCGAGGATCCGCTCCGGCGATCGCGGGACCCCGACCTGGTCCGGTCCCGCGACCCCGGACGGGACCCGGCGCTCCCCGCCTCCGGGGAACTCGACCGGTGCCGGCTCGGGCGCGCACGACTCGTCCGGCTCGGCGGATCTCTGGAGTTCCTCGCCGGCCATCCGGGAGGGCGTCGTGGTGATCGGCTGGTCGACCATGTCGACGGGGGAGGGGCCGCAGGCGGCCAGCACCAGACCGGCGACGAGAGGCGCCGCGGCCCGTGCCGGCCGACTCAGGTACCCCCGGTCGGGGCGACGGGGTCGGATCGGGGCGGAAACGGTCATGGGGAGAGCCTAGGAGATCGCCGCCCGGGCCCCGTCCCCGTGCCGGTGGCGGCGGGTATGGACGTCGTTCGCGGCCCGACGCGGCGGGCCGCGATTCCCGGGGGTCGGCACCCGTGACGAGTTCGGCGGGGTGGGTGGTGCACTGTCTCAGCGGAGGGTTAGGATTGCGCTCACGCACTATTCCTATGCGTTCGACGTGGGGTCGGTGGTTCGGCCCACGGCGTCGGGTGAGGCGTTCAGGAGGACCCTTATGACCGCAGTGGCCCCCAAGCCGGTCCACGATCTCGACCACCCACCGGGCGAACCCACGGGTAACGCCCGCAAGGGGTCGTTCGTGTGGAAGATGCTGACGACGACCGATCACAAGATGCTCGGCATCATGTACATCGTCTCGTGCTTCATCTTCTTCTTCATCGGCGGCCTCATGGCGCTGCTCATCCGTGCGGAGCTCTTCTTCCCGGGCATGCAGTTCCTGTCGAACGAGCAGTTCAACCAGCTCTTCACCATGCACGGCACGGTGATGCTGCTGCTGTACGGCACCCCGATCGTCGTCGGATTCGCGAACTACATCATGCCGCTCCAGATCGGCGCCCCGGACGTCGCGTTCCCGCGTCTCAACGCCTTCGGGTTCTGGCTGTTCACCGTGGGTGGCATCACCATGCTCTCGGGATTCCTCACCCCCGGCGGTGCGGCGGCCTTCGGCTGGACCATGTACATGCCCCTGGCCGACAAGATCCACTCCCCGGCCGTCGGCGCGGATCTCTGGATCCTCGGCGTGGGCCTCGGCGGCATCGGCACCATCCTCGGCGCGGTCAACTTCGTCACCACGATCATCTGCCTCCGTGCGCCGGGCATGACCATGTTCCGCATGCCCATCTTCACGTGGAACATCCTCGTGGCCTCGGTCCTCATCCTCCTGATCTTCCCGCTGCTCACCGCCGCCGCCCTCGGCGTCTTCTACGACCGCCAGTTCGGCGGGCGGATCTACGATCCGGGCAACGGTGGCGCCATCCTGTGGCAGCACCTGTTCTGGTTCTTCGGTCACCCCGAGGTGTACGTCCTCGCGCTGCCGTTCTTCGGCATCGTCTCCGAGGTCTTCCCGGTGTTCTCGCGCAAGCCGCTCTTCGGTTACGCCGGCCTGGTCTTTGCGACCCTCGCCATCGCCGCGCTGTCCATGGCGGTGTGGGCGCACCACATGTTCGTCACCGGCGCCGTGCTGCTGCCGTTCTTCTCCTTCATGACGTTCCTCATCGCGGTTCCCACCGGGGTGAAGTTCTTCAACTGGATCGGGACCATGTGGCGCGGGAAGATGACCTTCGAGACGCCGATGGTGTTCGCGCTCGGCTTCATCGTCACCTTCCTCTTCGGCGGCCTGACGGGCATCATGATGGCCTCGGCGCCGATCGACTTCCACATCTCGGACACGTACTTCATCGTGGCCCACTTCCACTACACGCTCTTCGGCACGATCGTGTTCGCCACGTTCGCCGGCGTGTACTTCTGGTTCCCCAAGATGACGGGCCGGATGCTCGACGAGAAGCTGGGGCACTGGCACTTCTGGCTGATGTTCATCGGCTTCCACACCACGTTCCTCGTCCAGCACTGGCTGGGTAACCAGGGCATGGCCCGCCGCTACGCGGACTACCTGCCCTCGGACAACTTCACGGTCCTCAACCAGATCTCCACCATCGGGTCGTTCATCCTCGGCATCGCGATGCTGCCGTTCATCTGGAACGTCATCAAGAGCTGGCGCTACGGCGAGATCGTCACGGTCGACGACCCGTGGGGCGCCGGCAACTCCCTCGAGTGGGCGACCTCGTGCCCGCCGCCGCGCCACAACTTCGTGACGCTGCCGCGGATCCGCTCCGAGCGCCCGGCGTTCGAGCTGCACTACCCGCACATGAGTGAGCGGATGCGGGCGGAGGCCCACGTGGGCGGCCGCGCCAAGGCCACGGACCCGGATTCCGCGAAGGACGTGGCCGAGCGCGGCCCGTCCCCGCAGAAGGCCTGACACCCCCGCCCGTTCTCACCCGCGGGCGCAGGCCCGGAGAACCCCGTCGGTAGGCTCGTCCACCGGCGGGGTTCCCGCGTGTCGGCCCCTCGGCGCGGCCGACCATCCCCACCCAGACCGTTCGTCAGGAGCACCCGTGAGCACCCCCGGCACCCCGGCCCTTCTCACCGTCACCGGTCCCGACAGGCCCGGTGTCACCGCGAGGGTGATGTCCGTCCTCGCCTCCCACCACGCCGATCTCGTGGACGTGGAGCAGGTGGTGGTCAACGGTCACCTCTCCCTGGGACTGATGGTCCGGGTGGGCGCGGACGTCGACGCTGTCACGGTGGTGCGGGAACTCACCGACCAGGTCGATGACCTGGGAATGCAGCTCGACGTCCAGTTCGACGACATCGCGCCCGCCGCCCCACCGTCCACCCACGCCGTGGTGATCCTCGGCAGCCCCGTCACGGCGTCCGCGTTCTCCGCGGTGTCGGGGTCGCTGGCCTCCATCGGGGCGAACATCGACGCGATCCGGGGCATCGCCGACTACCCGGTCACCGGCCTGGAGTTGCACGTGTCGACGGCCGGGCGCGATGCCGCCGACGACGCCCGGCTGCGCGAGACGCTCGCCCCGCTCTCGGACGCCCACGGTGTCGATATCTCGGTGGACCGGGCGGGCCTGGGGCGGCGCTCCAAGCGCCTCGTGGTGTTCGATGTCGACTCCACCCTCGTCCAGGGCGAGGTGATCGAGATGCTCGCCGCGCACGCGGGCAAGGAGGAGGAGGTCCGCGCCGTCACCGAGCGCGCGATGCGGGGCGAGTTGGACTTCGCGCAATCCCTGCACGAGCGGGTGGCGACCCTGGAGGGGCTGCCGGCGACCGTCCTCGACGAGGTCGCCGCGAGCATCGTCCTCACACCGGGCGCCCGGACCACCATCCGGACGCTGAAGCGGCTCGGGATCCGGTGCGGCGTGGTCTCCGGCGGGTTCATCCAGGTGATCTCCGGGCTCGTCGAGGACCTGGGGCTGGATTTCGCCCGCGCCAACACGCTGGAGGTGGTGGACGGCGTCCTCACCGGACGGGTGGTCGGCGATGTGGTGGATCGTCAGGCCAAGGCCGCGTTCCTGCGCGAGTTCGCCGACGACCTCGGCATCTCGCTGAGCCAGACGGTCGCGGTGGGGGACGGGGCCAACGACATCGACATGCTCACCACCGCCGGGCTGGGCATCGCGTTCTGCGCCAAGCCGGCCCTGCGGGAGGTCGCGGACGCCTCGCTGTCCAAGCCGTTCCTCGACACGGTCCTGTTCGTGCTCGGCATCACGCGGGACGAGATCGAGGCCGCCGACAGCGCCGCCGGCACCTACCGCCGCGTGCCGCTGGCGTGATCGCATCGGGGGCCGCGCTCGACTGGTGCCATGCCCGGCTCCGCGAGGGCTCGGCCGGCGCGGAGGATCCCGACGACCGCACCACGATCCGGTCGATGCCGATCGTCCTGCACCTGCCCAGGGCGGAGCCGCCTGGTCGCACCCCGCTGCTGGAGGCGGTGGCGGGCGCCGTGGCCGCGCTGTGCCTGGACGAGCGTGTGGCCCCGGGCGGTCCGTGGCACCCGGCCTACGCCGCGTGGTTGGACGCCCGGATGCGCAAGATCGCCCGGCGTGCCCGGGGCGCCCAGTGGCAGGCCGCGCTCGAGGTTCCCGGGGTGACGCGCGAGGTGGCGGGATGCGTCGCGAGGGCGTTCGTCCCGGGCCCGGTCGACGAGGTCGACCCCCGGCTGGGGCGGCTGCAGATCGGCGGCACGGACCTCGATCGCGACCGCCCCGGTCCGCCTCCCGCAGGCGTCCCGGTGATCTGGATCGACGGGGCCCTCGCGATGACCGTGGGCAAGGCCGCAGCGCAGGTCGGCCACGGCGTGATGCTGTCGGCGGCGAGCATGGACCGCGCCCGGCTCGACGCGTGGATCGCCGGCGGTCTGCCCGTGGCCGTGCGCGAGGCCGACCCGGGCCGGTGGGGTGAGCTCTCCGGGGCCGTGGCCGCGCGGGTCCCCGGGGTGGTCGGGGTGGTCGACGCCGGGTACACGGAGGTCGCCCCGGGATCGGTGACGGTGATCGCCGAGGACGGCGGCCGGGCGGCGTCAGGCGTCGCGGAGCCGCTCGAGGGCCCCGATCACCACGTCGCGGTCGGTGGTCTGCCAGAACGGCGGCAGTGAGGCCCGGAGATACCCGCCGTAGCGGGCGGTGACCAGTCGGGAGTCCAGCACGGCCACCACGCCACGGTCGTCGGTGCGTCGGAGGAGGCGGCCGACGCCCTGCGCCAGCAGGAGGGCGGCGTGGTTGCCGGCGACGGCGAGGAAGCCGTTGCCGCCGCGGGCCCCCACCGCCCGCTGTCTCGCCGAGAGCAGGGGGTCGTCGGGTCGGGGGAACGGGATGCGGTCGATCACCACCAGGGAGAGCGACCGCCCGGGGACGTCGACACCCTGCCAGAGGGAGAGCGTGCCGACGAGGGTGGTCTCCTCGTCCGCGGCGAACTGCGCGACGAGGTTGGCCGTCGAGTCCTCGCCCTGGCACAGCACGGGGGTGTCGAGGCGGTCCCGCAGCAGTTCCGCGGCCGCCTTGGCCCCGCGCATCGAGGAGAACAGCCCGAGGGTGCGCCCGCCCGCGGCCGTGACGAGGTCGACCAGCTCGTCACCCGCCTCCGGGGAGCCGCCGTCCCGCCCGGGCGCGGGAAGGTGCGCCGCCACGTAGAGGATGCCGTTGCGGCGGTAGTCGAAGGGCGAACCGGCGTCCAGCCCGGTCCATCGCAGGCTGCTCTCGTCGTCGTCGGATGGTGGTTCGAGCGCCACGGCGCTCGCCGGGTCGGGGCGGGCGGAGGAGGCCGGGGGCAGCCCCCAGGTGGCGGCGAGGCCGTCGAACCGCCCGCCCGTGGTGAGGGTGGCGGAGGTGAGGATGACGGTGGATTCGGCGAACAGCCGGGCGCGGAGGAGCCCCGCCACCGAGAGGGGGGCCACGCGGAGGATCCGCCCGCGGCGGTCCTCCTCGGTCATCCAGACGATCTCCAGACGGTCGGTGACGGCGCGCTCGAACGAGGAGAGCATCCGATCGGCGGCGTCGGCGACCTCGTCGAGCGCGGCGAGGGTCTTCTGCCGGTCGGACGCCCCCTGGGGGTCCCCCGCCGCCTCCCCGGGTTTGGGGCCCGGGACGGCGCTCCGGCAGTTCTCCGCGGTCTGGCGGACCGCCGCGAGCGCGAGGTCGGCGCCCTCGGGCAGGAGGTCCCACCGACCCTCGGGACACAGGTCCAGCAGCCCGGCCAGGCCCTCGCCGGCGGCCACCATGCGGTCGGCGGTCTGCTGGTCGACGAGTTTGGCCGCGCGCCGGGCGGCCTGGATCACGGCGGCGCCGGTGAGCTCCGCCGTCGTCACGCCCGTCACGCGGTCGGAGAGCTCGTGCGCCTCGTCGATCACCACCGCGTCGTGCTCGGGCAGGACGGACACGTCGGTCATCGCGTCGATCGCGAGCAGGGCGTGGTTGGTCACCACGATGTCGGCGCGTCCCGCCTCCTGGCGGGCGAGTTCGGCAAAGCACTCGGTGAACTCGGGGCACAGCTGGCCCAGGCACTCCCGGCTGGTCACCGACACCTGGCGCCAGGCGGCGTCGGACACGCCGCGGGGCAGGTCGTCCCTGTCACCGGTCTCGGTGTCCTGCGCCCAGTCGTGGAGCCTGGCGATCTCGCGACCCAGCCAGGAGTTCGGGCCGGTGTCCCGGGGCGAGGACCCGGCGGGGGCGCGCGCGGCGGTGGACTCGCCGCCGATCGGCAGGTCGAAGAGCTCCTCGGTCACCATCTCGTCGGGGTCGACCTGGTCCACCGGGCCGGAACCGACGCGGTGCAGGCACAGGTAGTTCCCGCGGCCCTTGAGGATCGCGTGGGAGGGGGTCACGCCGAGTTCGGGGCGGAGCGCGGCCGCCAGGCGGGGAAGGTCCCGGTCCACCAGCTGGTTCTGCAGGGCGATCGTGGCGGTGGAGACCACGACCGTGCCGCCGGTGGCGACGGCGTGCCGCAGCGCCGGCACGAGGTAGGCCAGCGACTTGCCGGTGCCGGTGCCCGCCTGGACCGCCAGGTGCTCGCCCGTGGCCAGCGCGTTGCCGACCGCCTCGGCCATCAGCATCTGGCCCTGCCGCTCGCTCCCGCCCAGGCTCTCGACCGCGGTGGCGAGCAGGTCGGAGACGGAGGGGAGCGAGTCGGTCACGCGGTAACCCTAGCGGCCCGGTCGGACGGCGCGGCGGACGATCAGACCGCGAGGGCGGTGAAGGGGGAAACCGGCAGGTTCCGGATGATCGCCCAGACCGCGACGACCACCCCGACTGCTACCGGCGACCACCGCCACGTCTCCCACCGCCGGATCCGTCTCCCGGTGATCGTCCGCGTCGACCACGCGACGTAGGTCCACACGACCAGCACGAGGGCGACCAGGCCCACGGCGTTGTACGCCGCCGCGGCGCGGAGGTCGCCGTGCAGGACCGAGTACAGCATCCGCGCGGAGCCGCACCCGGGGCACACGATCCCGAACAGCGCCTTGGTGGGGCAGGGCGGGCTCATCCCGCCCGGCGTGGTGGGGTCGGTCAACGCGACCAGGGCGCAGACCCCGGCGGCGCCGGCGAGCGTCGCCACCGGGCCGGCGAGGCGGGTCCACCGACCGGTCACCGCCGGGCCCGTCGTCGCGGGGGTCGTCGCGTGCACGGGTGTTCCTCAGGAACGGGGGAGGGGCTCAGTATCCCGAGGACGCGACGCCCATCACCACGGCGAAGATGGCGTAGGCCACCGCCACGACCACCCCGGCGATCGCGCCCCAGACGGCGAACTTCTTGGCGTCCTCGGCGGCCTTCTGCGCTTCCGGGTACCGACCCTGGGCCCACAGGGAGTTGACGCTGGTCGACTTGACGATCGACACGATGCCCAGCGGGAGGCAGCAGAGGAGGGTGGAGAGGATCGCCCAGACCAGGTTGTTGTCCGGCGCGGGCCCGGGGGCTCCGTAGGGCTGGCCACCGCCGAACTGCTGGCCGGCTCCGTAGGGCTGGCCACCGCCGAACTGCTGGCCCCCGCCGAACTGCTGCCCTGACCCGAACTGCTGGCCCGAGCCGTACGGCTGGCCGCCGCCGTAGGGCTGGTCGCCACCGTAGTGGGGCTCGCCGCCGAACTGGCCGCCCTGGCCCTGGTCGCCGGACTGGTCGTCTCCGGAATTCGGATAGCTCATCTGGTGCTCCCGTTCGCGAGGGGACCGGTCGATCTGGCCCGGCCGGTCCCGGCCGACCCCGCCGGCCACAGTGGACGGCGCGCTGCCGAGTGGTTGAAAACTTATCCCACCTCAGGAGGTGGGGGACCGGTTCGAGTCGATCCCGCGTCAGCGTCCGGACGTCGGCGGCGGGACGACGCGGACCGGGACCGCGGGGTCGCCCTCGCTCAGTGCGAGCCCCTCCCAGGGCAGGGTCACCATCGCGGCCGCGTGCAGCTCCCGCGACTCGGCCAGCGACGGCAGGCCCGGCACCGGGTCGCCGTCGCGCACGAGGGGGACCATCAGGTCCCGCTGCCGCAGACCGGGCTCGTCGGGCGCCGCGCCGCCCCACGGCAGGAGCACCTCCTCGACCGCGGTCCCCGAGGGCCGGTGCAGTCGGATCGCCCGCTTGGCGCCCGGCAGGGATTCCTTGTGGGCGGAGCGCTTGGCCACGGGGATGCCGTCCACCTCGACCAGCTTGTAGACCATCCCGGCCGTGGGGGCCCCGGACCCGGTGACCAGGCGGGTTCCCACCCCGTAGACGTCGACGGGCTCGGCGCGCAGGGCCGCGATCGCGTACTCGTCGAGGTCGCCGGAGACGACGATCCTGGTGGCGTGGGCACCCAGCGAATCGAGCTGGGTGCGGACCTGCTGGGCCAGTACGCCCAGGTCGCCGGAGTCGATGCGGACCCCGCCGAGCTCCGGTCCGGCCACCTCGATCGCGGTGGCCACCCCGCGGGTGATGTCGTAGGTGTCCACCAGGAGGGTGGTGTCCACCCCGAGGGTGGCGACCTGCGAGCGGAACGCGGCCGCCTCGTCGGGTCCGCCCGGTCCGGTGTGCAGGAGGGTGAACGCGTGCGCGGACGTGCCCGCGGAGGGGACGCCGTGCCGCCGGGTGGCCTCGACGTTGGAGGTCGAGGCGAAGCCGGTGAGGTACGCGGCGCGGGCCGCGGCCACCGCCGCCTCCTCGTGGGTGCGGCGTGACCCCATCTCGATGATGGGACGACCGCCGGCGGCGGACGTCATCCGCGCGGCGGCGGAGGCGATGGCGCTGTCGTGGTTGAGCACGGACAGCACCAGCGTCTCGAGCACCACGCACTCGGCGAACCCGCCGCGGATGCTCAGCACCGGCGACCCGGGGAAGAACAACTCGCCCTCCGGGTACCCGTCGATCCGGCCGGAGAAGCGGAACCCCCGGAGCCACTCGGTGGTCCGCTCGTCCAGCGAGTCGGCCACGACCTCGATCTCCTCGTCGCCGAAGCGGAAATCCGCCAGCCGCTCGAGGAGCCGGCCGGTGCCGGCGACGACGCCGTACCGGCGGCCGGCGGGCAGGCGTCGGGTGAACACCTCGAAGACGCAGGGACGGTCGGCGGTTCCGTCGGCCAGCGCGGCGCGGATCATCGTGAGCTCGTACTTGTCGGTGAGCAGCGCGGTGGACGGGCGGCCCGCCGGGCGAGGGGAGTGCGGGGGCGGCGTCGAGGTCACCTGCACGACTCTACGGCGTGGCCGACCCGCCGGATATCCGTATCCTTGGCCCTATGTACACCGTGACCACGCCTCTCGCGGCCGACCGGGACGTCGTCCCCGTGATGGCGATGCCGTCGGCGGCGCCCGTGGAGTCCACGGAGGCGGAGCTGGACGGTGGGGTGGACAACCCCTGGCTCACCGTGGTCTGGGACGACCCGGTCAATCTCATGAGCTACGTGACGTTCGTCTTCCAGCGGGTGTTCGGCTACAGCCGCGAGAAGGCGCACGATCTCATGCTCAAGGTCCACAACGACGGTCGGGCGGTGGTGTCCTCCGGCAGCCGGGAGAAGGTGGAGAACGACGTCCGCAAGCTGCAGGAGGCCGGGCTGTGGGCCACGATGCAGCGGGAGGCGTGACGCGGTGAAGGCGTGGCAGCGCAAGGGCTCGCTCGGCGGCCCCCGCATCAAGGCGGTGATGGAGGCGCACGAGGTGCAGATCCTCCACGCCCTGGTCTCCAACATCGTGGACATGCTGGAGCAGCGACGCGACTCCGCGCCCAGGGATGACCTGGCCGAGCTCACCGGGATGCGCAGCGGCCACTCGGCCCTGCCCGACCAGGCGCCGCTCGCCCGGTTGCTGCCGGATTTCCACCGGCCCGAGCCCGGCAAGGACCACGACCCGGACGCCCTCGCGGTGACCCGCGCCCACAATTCGGGGATGCGCATGATCCACGAGCCGGAGATCATCGACGCCAAGCTCTCCACCGCCGTCGTCGTCCTGCGGTCCCTGCCGGCGCGCGGCGGGACGGTGTCCCTCACCCCCGAGCAGGCCCAGGCGTGGATGGGGTGCCTCAATGACGTCCGGTTGGGACTCGGGGCGCTGCTCCTCGACGCCGGGTCCGTGGACGGCGTCCCGGCCACCGACATCCCCGAATTCGTTCCGGAGGACGACCCGCGGTCGGCGCATCTCGACGTCTACCACTGGCTGACCTTCATGCAGGATTCCCTGTGCACCGCCCTGATGGGGCAGTGAGGACAGCGCCAGTGAGGAGAGAATCGTGAACCCAGACCCGCGGGCCTACGGGGCCGGGGCCGCCGGAGCGGCCGGGCCCACGCCGAAGGATCCCCGCCGCTGGCCGGCCCTGATCCTGCTCTTCTCCTTTGTCGCCCTGATGTGGGTGGTCGAGGCGGCGGACCAGGTCATCCAGGCTGCGGTGGGGTCACCGGGCCTGGACGACGACGGGGTCCGCCCGCTCACGACGGACGGGCTCCTCGGGATCCTCTTCCAGCCGTTCCTCCACGGCGGATGGGGTCACCTGATCGGCAACTCGATCGCCCTGTTGATCCTGGGTTCCATCATCGCGCTCTCGGGCCTGGCCCCGCTCATCCGGGTCACGCTCGTCTCGTGGGTGGCCTCGGGCGTGGTGTCGTGGCTGCTCGGCGGCGTCGGCACCGTTCACATCGGGGCCTCCGGGATCGTGTTCGGCTACATCTTCTACGTGATCGTCAGGGGCCTGTTCACCCGCAGCTTCCTCCACCTGATCATCGGTGTGCTGATCGGCTTCTACTACGGGCTCGGGGCGCTCGCCGGGCTGTCCCCCCTGCAGGACGGCGTCTCCTGGCAGGGGCACCTCGGTGGTGCGATCGGAGGCGTGGTGGCGGCGTACGGCCACAAGCGTGACAGGAAGCCCCGGGCCGTCACCGCCGGGCAGGTGCGGTGGACCGCCGGACCGCCGAGGTGACGGCGCCCGATCCGCAGGCCCCGATCGGGGTGTTCGACTCGGGCGCGGGTGGCCTCACCGTGGCCCGCGCGATCATGGACCAGCTCCCGGACGAGTCACTGGTGTACGTCGGCGACACGGCCAACGGTCCGTACGGTCCGCTGCCCCTGGCGGAGGTCCGGCGCCACGCGCTGGCGGTGGCGGATTCCCTGGTGGGCCGGGGGGTCAAGGCGCTGGTGATCGCCTGCAACACGGCGTCGGCGGCGATGCTGCGCGACGCCCGCGAGCGCTACCCCGTCCCGGTGATCGAGGTGATCCAGCCGGCGGCGCGGCGCGCGGTGGCCACCACCCGCTCGGGCCGGATCGGGGTGATCGCCACCCGCGCGACAGTGGCGTCCCGGGCCTACGACGACGCGGTGGCCGCCGCCTACGGGGTGGACCTGACCTCGGTGGCGTGCCCCAAGTTCGTGGAGTTCGTCGAGCGCGGGATCACCAGCGGGCGCCAGGTGTTGGGACTGGCGGAGGCCTACCTGGCCCCGATCCGGGACGCCGACGTGGACACCCTCGTCCTGGGCTGCACCCACTATCCGCTGCTGTCCGGGGTGGTGCAGCTGGCCGTCGGCGACCACGTGACGCTGGTGTCCAGCGCGGAGGAGACGGCCAAGGACGTGCTGCGCGTCCTCACGACGGAGGACCTGCTGCGCCCCCACGACCCGTCCGTGCCGGCCACCCGCGAGTTCCTCGTCACCGGCGACCCCGACAGCTTCCGGCGGGTGGCGTCGAGGTTCCTCGGTCCGGGACTGGTCGCGGTCGGCCGCGTGGACGGCTCGTGACGCTCCGGTCGCGCCGTACCGCGGTCCGCCGACAGGGGCACCGTCCGGACGGTGCCGGTGCCGCCGTGGCACGATGGTCCCCATGTTTCTGACTGTCCTCGGGTGCTCGGGAAGTATCGGCGGACCCACCTCGCCGGCGTCCGGGTACCTCGTGGAGGTCGACGGGGTGGCCCCGGTCGTGATCGACATGGGGCCCGGGGTGCTCGGGGCGCTGCAGCGCTTCGTCTCGCCGGAGGACGCCACGGTCCTGCTGTCCCACCTGCACGCCGACCACTGCCTCGACGTCCCGGGGCTGCTGGTGCTGCGGCGCTACGGGCCGGAGGCCGAACGGGCGCGGCGGGTCCCGCTCATCGGGCCGTCCGGCACCGCGTACCGGATCGGGGTGGCCTCCGCGGAGGAGCCCGGGGCGGTGGACGACCTGTCGGACACCTTCGACGTCGGGTCGTGGGACGTCACTCCCGAGGTGGAGATGAGGGGCCACGACGGCGAGGTGGGCCTCCACGTGCGGGCCGGTCGGGTGGATCACCCGCCGGAGTCCTACGGGATGCGCCTGACCTCGGTGTCCGGTCGCGTCCTGGTCTACAGCGGTGACACCGCCTACTGCGACGCGCTGGTCGACCTCGCGGCCGGCGCGGACGTCCTGCTCTGCGAGGCGTCGTGGACGCACGAGGAGGGCCGGCCGCCGGGGATCCACATGTCGGGGGCCGAGGCCGGTCGCACCGCCCGGCGGGCCGGGGTCGGGCGGCTGGTGTTGACCCACATCCCGCCGTGGACCGACCGCGAGCGTGTCCGCGCGGAGGCCGCCGTCGAGTTCAGCGGCGAGGTCCTGCTGGCCGAGCCGGATCTGCGGATCGACGTGTAGCACCGGGTCCCCGGGCGTGGTGACCAGCTAGGATCGGCGGTCGTGACCTCATCTTCTGACGGCAGAGTAGACGGACGCGCCGACGGCGACCTCCGTGACGTGACCATCACGCGGGGCTTCACCTCGCACCCGGCGGGGTCGGTCCTCGTCACCTTCGGGCAGACCCGGGTCATGTGCACGGCCAGCGTCACCGAGGGCGTGCCCCGGTGGCGCAGGGGCTCGGGGCTGGGCTGGTTGACGGCCGAGTACGCGATGCTCCCGGCGGCGACCCACGAGCGCTCGGGCCGCGAGTCGGTGCGCGGCAAGGTGGGCGGACGGACCCACGAGATCAGCCGCCTGGTCGGCCGGTCGCTGCGCGCGTGCATCGACCTGTCCGCGCTCGGGGAGAACACCATCGCCCTGGACTGCGACGTGCTCCAGGCCGACGGGGGGACCCGGACCGCCGCCATCACCGGCGCCTACGTGGCCCTGGCGGACGCCGTCACCTGGCTGCAGCACAAGGGCGCCGTCACCGGCAACCCGCTCGTCTGCGCGGTGGCCGCGGTGAGCGTCGGCGTGGTCGACGGCCGGGTCCTGTGCGACCTGCCCTACGAGGAGGACTCGCGGGCCGGGGTGGACATGAACGTCGTCTGCACCGATGCCGGGGAGCTCGTCGAGGTCCAGGGGACCGCCGAGGGCGCCGCGTTCGGTCGGGACACCCTCGACGCGATGCTCGATTCCGCGCAGGCCGGCTGCGAGCGGCTGTTCGCCCTGCAGCGCGAGGCGCTGGCGGCCCCCTACCCGGGTGCGCTCCCGACGCCCGCGCTCGCGCGGTCCCAGGGGCGGTAGCGGTGACCGTGCGGCTGCTCGTGGCCAGCCGGAACGCCAAGAAGCTGGCCGAGCTGCGCCGGGTGCTGGAGGCGGAGGGGATCGTCGGGATCGAGCCGATCGGCCTGGACGAGGTGCCCGGGTTCCCGGAGGAGCCGGAGGACGGCGCCACCTTCGCCGAGAACGCGCTCATCAAGGCCCGGTCGGGAGCCCGGGCGACCGGGCTGCCGTGCCTGGCCGACGACTCGGGGCTCGCGGTGGACGCCCTGAACGGGATGCCCGGCGTGCTCTCCGCGCGCTGGGCCGGCCGGCACGGCGACGACGCGGCGAACAACGCGCTCCTGCTGGCGCAGCTCGCCGACGTCCCCGACGACCGCCGCGGCGCGGCGTTCGTGTCCGCCTGCGCGCTGGTCGGCCCGGGTGTGCCCGGCACGGCGACTGGTCGGGCGCCCGGCCCGGCGCCCGGCCCGGCGCCCGGCCCGGCGCCCAGCCCGGCGGACGGGGTGGCCCACGGCGAGACGGTCGCTGAGGGGCGCTGGCCGGGCAGCGTGTTGCGCGGGCCCCGCGGGAAGGGCGGGTTCGGCTACGACCCGGTCTTCCTCCCCGACGGCACGGACCGCGCGGCCGCCGAGCTCACGCCGGGGGAGAAGGACGCGGCGTCCCACCGCGGCCGCGCACTGCGCGCGCTCGTGCCGGCGTTGCGGGAGCTCGCCGCCCTCGGCTGACGTCAGACCGCGTACTGCGCCCGGACGTCCCGGGTCCGGATGTGCTCGAACCAGAACGACAGGAACGGGATGGTCCCCGCCAGCGCGGTGAGCAGGGTCCGCACCGCGGGCCAGCGGGCCTTGATGGCCAGGTCGAGGGTCATGAACAGGTAGAGGATGTAGAAGACGCCGTGGGCCTGCCCGATGTAGGTGAACCAGTCGGGGGCGTCGGACGAGCTGTCCAGGATCAGGTACTTGTAGACCATCTCGGCGGTGAGGACCAGGAGCCACACGCCGGTGATCCAGGCCAGGACCCGGTACCGGGTGAGGGCCCCGCGGATCCTTCCGTCGGGATCCGGCGTGCGGTCGTCGGTGTGCGTGGTGGCTGCGGCGGTCATGTGGCGGGCTTCTCCTGGTGGGTGCCGTCGGCCCGGTCCTTCCGGGCGAGCTCGGCGAGATATGCGTTGTAGGCGTCCAGGCCCTCGTCCCGGGCCCCCTCGTCGCGGGCGGGCCGACGAGTCGGCAGCAGGTCGGAGGGGATCTCCGTCACGACGGGACCGCGGCGCCGGCCGGTTTGGTTCGTCCCGGCGGTCGGCGCGGTTCCGGACGGGCGGTCGACCTCGTCGTCGTCGTCCCGCTCCTCGCCCCGGACCCGCGCGGCATGGCCACCCACGGCGCCGTCCGTGGCGGAGATGCGGTCGGCCTCCTCGGCCTCCATGCGCACGTACTTCACGTAGGCGTAGACGAGGAACCCGGCGAGGAACGGCCACATGAACGTGTACCCGAGGTTCTGCACGGTCCCCGTGGCCTCCCGGTACCGGGCGAGCTGCCACAGCCCCATCCCCAGGCAGAAGATCGCGCCCAGGGTGACGAACGCGATCCACGCGGGGCGATGCCTGACCCTGGTCGACGCCGACTCGCCGGACGCGGTGGCGCTTCCGGTCGCGGGGGAACCCAGGGTGTCGGACACGCCTCCACGGTACCGCCGACCTCCGGGTAAACTCACCTCGCCCGGTACCCCCGGGTGACGCGCCCGTGGCGGAATTGGCAGACGCGCTGGATTTAGGTTCCAGTGTCTACGGACGTGGGAGTTCAAGTCTCCCCGGGCGCACCCCTGTCGTATGCGTGGTGCATCCTTCGCGGTGGGATATCCGATCTCTACGCGGTGGGGAGGCCAGCGATGGGCGAGGTGGTAGCCGTCGTCTCGAGAGCACAGGCGGAGAGGGGTCGTACGGAACCCCTGAATCGGGAGAGTCAGTTCATCGCTGTCCGCTCGCTGCCTGAGAACGAGGACGTCATCAGGCACATGTTCGGTGACCTGGTTGTCACGGGCGGGGACGCCGACCCGTACGACCGACGGATCCTGCCTCACGTCAACAAGGCCTGGTACCCCCCCGCGTTCAGGTTCGGCGCGTACAAGGGGCTTGTCCAACAGAACGTGAAGCGGGGCGACTGGATGATTCTCTCCCCACTCGGTCTGATCCACCGTTACAGCCCCGAGCAGTTCGAGGTCGAGTGGTTCATCACGGGCACCGTCTCCGAGCCTCGTGTTTCCGGCGCCATCAACCGCGACCACCTGCCCCCGAGGTCGAAGTGGCAGAAGCCGGAGATCGACAACCTCCCTCCGAAGTCCGAGTGGCCGAGGACCTACTGGAGGGAAGACGGGTAGTCGACGTCCGGGTGCGCCGGGCGGGATCTAGAGCTCGCGCGGCAGTGAGGGGGGAGCGCCGTCCTCGGCGTCCGGGTTGGCGACGTAGTGCATGATGCTGGCGACGAGTCCGCCCCAGATCACGAGCAGGAACAGCACCATCATGATGAGCGCGGGAGCGTCCATGACTCAGGCCTCCTTCGGGGAGCGGGTGGGTGCCGGGGTCGCGGCGGGTCGGGTGAGGCCCTCTTCGTAGGTGTAGTCGCTCGGATCGTCGTCGACGGAGGGAGGGCCGTCGAGTTGCCGGGATCCGCGCCACGGCAGTGCGGACAGGATCACCGAGAGAACGAGGACGGTGGCGAGCATGCCCCACCCCCAGACCCCGAGCACGGCGGCGTCGTAGCCCTCGTAGGGCTCGTTGATGAGCTCGATGATGGTCGTGATGAGCGCGTACGCCAGGACGATCGGGGTGAGGACGGCCAGGCAGAAGAGCCAGAACGTCCCGACCTTCCAGGAGGAGACCGAGTTGAGGTGGTCGCGCAGCTGCGGCCCGAGTCGCAGGACGAACATCACCGAGCACAGGGCGATGAGCGCGATGCCGACGATCCCGAGGTTGTTGGAGAACTTGTCCATGATGTCGAGGTTCTGCAGGCCCTGCTCGGTGGGCATGAGCACGAGCGAGATCACGGCCATCGGGACGCCGATCGCCAGGGTCGCGACGGTGCGCGAGCCGCCGATCTTGTCCTGGAAGGAGGAGATCACCACCTCGACGATCGAGATGAGCGAGGTGAGGCCGGCCAGGATGAGGCAGATGAAGAAGACCACGCCCCAGATCGGCCCGCCGGGCATCTGCGAGATGAGGGCGGGGAAGGCGATGAACGCCAGCCCCGGACCGCCGCCGACGTCATCCCATCCGGCGCCGGCCGAGGTGGAGACGAGGAAGCCCAGGGTGGCGAACACGCCGATGCCGGCCAGGACCTCGAACGCGGAATTGGAGAAGCCGACCACCAGGCCGGAGCTGGTGAGGTTGGTCTTGCGCTTGAGATACGAGGAGTAGGTGAGCATGATGCCGAAGCCGACGGAGAGCGAGAAGAAGATCTGCCCGTAGGCGGCGATCCACACGCTCGGCTCGGTGAGCACGGCCCAGTTCGGGGTGAAGAACTTGTTGAGCCCCTCCATCGCGCCGTCGAGGAACAGCGAGCGGATGACGAGCGCCGCGAAGAGCACGACGAGCAGGGGCACGAACACCAGCGCGGTGCCGCCGATCCCCTTCTGGACGCCGGCGAGCAGGACGCCGAGCGTGATCACCCAGACCGCGACGAGCACGATGGCGATCATCGGGACGAAGTCCACCCCGAAGCCGCTGCCCATCTTGAGGAAGTCCTCGAGGAAGAAGGTCGCGGACTCCTCGTACGTCTGGCCCCAGCGCTGGTCCAGCGAGAACCAGGCGTAGCACGCCGCCCAGCCGATGATCACCGCGTAGTAGACGGCGATCACAAAGGCGACGAGGACCTGGATCCATCCGATCGGCTCGGCGAACCGGTTCATCCGCCGGAAGCTCAGCGGTGCGGACCCGCGGAAGCGGTGGCCGATGGCGTAGTCGAAGAACAACAGCGGTAGACCCGCCGTGAGCAGCGCCACCAGGTAGGGGATGAGGAACGCGCCGCCCCCGTTGTCGTAGGCGACAAACGGGAAGCGCCAGATGTTGCCGAGGCCGACGGCGGAACCGATGGCGGCAAAGACGAAGACGGACCGTCGGGAGAAGGTCTCCCGTGGTCGCGTCCCGGCCTTGGCGGCGGGTGTGGTCATGACGTCCTCCTAGAGGGGGAGACTCAGTGCTCCGGGCAGCCGATCTACTACTTGTAGTCGGCCAGTTGCCGTTTGGTGACCGATTCGACGCAAGTACTGTATCGCGCGGTGTGACTGGTGGGGCTAGGTTGAATTCATGAGAACAGGTGGCGCGGGTCGGGGGATCGTGCGGGGGGCGCTGGCGACCGCTCTCGCCGTGATGATGGCGGGGGCCGCGACGGTCGTCGCGGTGCCGACGGGGGCCGCCCCGGCGGTGACCGGCCCCGCGGTCCCCACCCCGGCGGAGGTGGTGCGCGAGACCGGCTCGTGGATCTCGCACGGATACACGCTCGAGTTGCGGCCCGACGGGACGGGCGAGTTCGCGGCGTGGGTCGGCGCGTACGACGGCACGGCGATCCGGCTGCGGCTCATCCCCGCCCCGGGCCCCGCGACGGTCGCCGAGGTGACCGCGGTCGAGACGATCGGCGAGGGCGGCTTGGCTACGGACGAGGTCCCGGGGGTCGGCGGTCTGGTGACGCTCGCGTTCGGCGACGCGGTGCGCACGGCGCACGTCGAATGGTCGTCCGGGCCGCGGAGGCTGACCGCCGATCTCTGTCCCGCCGGGGGGCTCGACGCCGCCCAGATGGCCGCGCTCCGCTGCGGCGCGTGACGGCGGGGGCCGGGCGCGACACGCCGGGGCCGGCGCCGATTCCCCTGGGCATCGTATAACGATTGGATAACGGCCCCGCCTGGCAAACCTGAGGCCCCCCTCACCTGTGAAGATGAGGAGGCCATCATGTCCTGTTGTGATGAGCGTCACGCCTCGCGGCCCGGGCGCGACCCCGAACAGGTCGGTCGTACCCCATCAAGCTGAGGACTCCCTCAAGTTTCTGTGGCAGTCTGTGCGCTGCGCCGGACCAGTCACTGGTTCGGCACAGATGTCCCTGACGCAAGTGCCAAGGAGTTCCCCACGTGACGATCGACGACCGCGACCTCACCCCCCGCCCGCTCGAGACCGGAGATGCGGCCCGCCGCCGGACCAGCCCTCTCGCGGACGAACTCCGTGAGGGCACCGCCTACGCGCTGGCCTTCGGTGGCCAGGGGATCGCGTGGCGTGACGCGTTGAGCGACCTGATCGACGGAACGGGGATCGGCCCCGAACTCCAGGACCTCGTCGACTCCTCCGTCGCGCTCACGGAGCCGGTCCACGACGAGATCGCGGTGGTCCGGACCCACGGCTTCCGGCCCATCGAGTGGGCCAACACCACCACGGGCGAGGACGAGGATCACGGCCATCTCCCGGACGACGCCTCGCTCTCCTCCGCGGCGGTCTCGCTACCGGCGGTTCTCCTCACCCAGATCGGTGCGATCCGCGCGCTGGCGGCGGAGGGTTTCGACGTCAACGACACCGCCCCCGCCGCCGTCGTGGGTCACTCGCAGGGGATCCTGGCCGTCGAGTCGGTCCAGACCTTCGGCTCGATCGACGACCGGCTCCTCGCGGTGGCCGAGCTCATCGGTGCGGCCGCCACCCTGGTCGGGCGCCGGGTCGGCCTCTTCCGCCGCGGCGAGTCCAGCCCCATGGTGGGCGTGTCGGGGATCGACGGCGAGGAGTTGCGGGCCCTGGTCGAGGAGTTGTTTTCCGGGGTCGACCCCTCCCTCCGGCCCTCGGTCTCCATCCGCAACGCCCAGCGCCGCCACGTCGTGGTGGGCCGGCCGACCGACCTCGAGGACCTGCGGAGTCACTGCGCCGACCTCGAGGCGGAGTCGCGCCGTCGGCGCGAGGCCAAACTCACCGGCGGCGAGATCTTCGCCCCCGTATTCGATCCGCTGGACGTGGAGGTGGGCTTCCACCATCCGGCCATGGCGCCGGCCGTGGACGTCGTCTACCACTGGGCCGGCCGCTGCGGCCTCGACGCCGAGCGCGCGGCCTCGCTGGCCCGCGAGGTCTTCACCGAACCGGTCGACTGGGTCGAGGAGATGGCGGAGACGCTTCACGCCGGCGCCGACTGGATCCTCGACATGGGGCCGGGCGAGGCCCTGACCCGCCTCAACCGCTCCGTGGTCCGCGGACAGGGCGTCGGCGTGGTGGCCGCGGCCACCCGCGGCGGGCTGCGGAACCTCTTCACCCCGGGCGCGACGCCGGAGATCGAGCGTCCGTGGACGGCCTATCAGCCGCAGCTGATCTCCCTCCCCGACGGCAGCGTCCACGTGGAGACCTCGTTCACGCGCCTCACCGGCTGCTCCCCGATCCTGCTGGCCGGGATGACCCCGACCACCGTCGACCCCGAGATCGTCGCCGCCGCGGCCAACGCGGGCCACTGGGCGGAACTCGCAGGCGGCGGCCAGGTCACCGAGGCGATCTTCGCCGAGAACACCCGGCGCCTGGCCGAGCTCCTCGAGCCCGGTCGCAGCGCCCAGTTCAACTCGCTCTTCCTCGACCCGTACCTGTGGAAGCTCCAGGTGGGTGGCAAGCGCCTCGTGCAGCGGGCCCGCGCCGCGGGTATCCCGTTCGACGGCGTGATCGTCACCGCCGGCATCCCCGAGCTGGACGAGTCCGTGGCCCTCATCTCCGAGCTAACCGAGGCCGGGCTGCGCCACGTCAGCTTCAAGCCGGGCACCGTCGCGCAGATCCGCCAGGTCGTGCGGATCGCCGCCGAGGTTCCGCACATGCCGGTGATCGTCCAGGTTGAGGGCGGCCGCGCGGGTGGCCACCACTCGTGGGAGGACCTCGACGACCTCCTGCTGGCCACCTACCCTATGCTGCGCGACCGGCCCAACGTGGTCCTGTGCGTGGGCGGCGGGATCGGCACCCCGGAGCGGGCCGCCGACTACCTCACCGGCTCGTGGGCCAACGCCCACGGCTACCCGGCCATGCCCGTCGACGGCATCCTCGTGGGCACCGCCGCCATGGCCACCCTCGAGGCCACCACCAGCCCCCAGGTCAAGCAGCTCCTGGTGGACACCGTGGGCGTGGACCACTGGGTCGGCGCGGGCCACGCCGAGGGCGGCATGGCCTCCGGCCGCAGCCAGCTCGGCGCCGACATCCACGAGATCGACAACACCGCCGCCCGCACCGGTCGGCTGCTGGACGAGGTCGCCGGTGACGCCGACGCTGTGGCCGCGCGCCGCGACGAGATCATCGCCGCGATCAACGGCACCGCCAAGCCCTACTTCGGTGACCTCGAGTCCATGACCTACGAGCAGTGGCTGCGCCGCTTCGCCGAGCTCTCGGCCGCGCCCGACTCGGCGCCCGACTCCGCCGCCTCCGTGTGGCTCGATCCCACCATCCGCGACCGCTTCCACCGCATGGTGCAGCGCACCGAGGCCCGCCTCGATTCCGTCGACACCGGGCGCATCCTCTCGGCCTTCCCGCGCGTCGAGGCGATGGAGCGCCCGGCCGAGGTCGTCCGGACCCTCGCCGCCCGCTACCCCGAGCTGGCCACGGCCACGCTGCACCCCGCCGACGCGATCGAGTTCCTCGACATCTGCCGGCTGCCCGGCAAGCCCGTGCCGTTCGTGCCGGTCATCGACGGGGACGTGCGCCGCTGGTGGCGCTCGGACTCCCTGTGGCAGGCCCACGACGCCCGCTACGACGCCGACGCCGTGTGCGTCATCCCCGGCACGACCGCGGTCGCCGGGATCACCCGCGTCGACGAGCCGGTCGGCGAGCTGCTCGACCGCTTCGAGAGCGCCACGGCCGACCGCGTCCGCGGCTACCTGCCCTCCACCGAGGCCGTCAGCGGTCGCCGCCGGGGCACCGTGACCACCGCACAGGGCCCGGTCGCGGACGTCCTCAACGCCCCCGACGTCTCGTGGGCGGGCCGGCTCGTGGTGAGCCCGGTCCACCGCCTGGGCGTGCTCCACGCCTGGGAGATCGATGCCGAGGGCGTCGGCCGCCACCCGGTCACCGGCGCCGTGCTCACCCCGGCCGCCGACGGCCGGACCGTCGACCTGACGCTGCCGATCGGCCCGTCCGAGATGACCATCACCATCGCCCTCGGCCAGTCCGTGGCCACCGGCGCCGCGCCGGTCGTGACCGACGAGGCCGCCGAGTCGGCCATGCGCACCCTGCTCGCCACCGCGGCGGGGGTCGGGCGCAGCGGCGCCGGCGGCGCCGTGATCGACTCGCTTCCCGAGGTCGACGGCGGGGTCGCGACCGCCCGCTTCACGTTTGATCCCACCCTCGCCTCCGACCACACCGGCGTCACGGCCGGCAGCCTGCCCACCTCGCTCATCGCCTCGGACGGCGTGCCGGACGCCCTCGTGGGCGCCGCGTGGCCGGCCGTGTTCGCGGTGCTCGGCCAGGCCCGCCGCCCGGGCGGCGCCGGGACCGTGGTCGAGGGGCTGCTCGACCTGGTCCACCTGGACCACGGTGTCCGCATGCACGCGGCGCTGCCGCAGTCCACGACCGACCTCGCCGTCGTCGCCCGGTCGGGCGGGGTCCGCGACACCGACCTCGGCCGCGTGGTGGAGGTGTCCGTCGAGGTCGCCACGGTCGCCGCGGACGGCGCCCGCGCCCCGCTGTGCACCCTGTCCGAGCGGTTCGCCATCCGCGGCCGCACCGGCCGCGCCGAGGTGGGGGACCCCCGCCCGGCCGGCGGGGCGCTCGTCACCCCGTCGGGAGGGGCCGTCGAGCCCGCCGGGACGTCGCGCCAGCTGCGGGTGTCCACCACGCTCACCGCGCCGCACGACATGACCGCCTTCGCGCTGGTCTCCGGCGACCACAACCCGATCCACGTCTCCGACACCGCGGCCGACCTGGCAGGGCTGGGCGGCGTGATCGTCCACGGCATGTGGCTCTCGGCAGCCGCCCAGCACGCGGTCCAGTCCTCGGACGGCAAGACCCCCGCCCTGCGGATCGCCGGCTGGACCGCCCGCATGCTCGCCCCGGTCCGCCCCGGCGACCACATCACGGTCCGCGCCGTCCAGACCGGCCGCCACTCAGGCGGCCAGGTCCTCGAGGTCACGTGCACGGTCGACGGCGCCACCGTCATGGCGGCCACCGCCCTGACCGAGGCCCCGCGCACCGTCTACGCCTTCCCGGGCCAGGGCATCCAGGCCAAGGGGATGGGCATGGAGGGCCGCACCCGCTGCCCGGCCGCCCGTGAGGTCTGGGACCGCGCCGACACGCACACCCGCGAGGCCCTCGGCTTCTCGATCCTGGCGCTCGTCCGGGAGAACCCCACCGAGGTGACCGTCCGCGGCACCGTCCACCGGCACCCCGACGGCGTGCTCTACCTCACGCAGTTCACCCAGGTCGCCATGGCGTGCCTTGCGGTGGCGCAGCGCGCCGAGCTCGAGGCCGACGGCCTGTTCTCGGCCGACGCCTACTTCGCCGGCCACTCGATCGGGGAGTACGACGCCCTGGCCGCCATCTCCGGCGTGCTCGAGCTCGAGCCGCTGCTGGAGATCGTCTTCCAGCGCGGATCGACCATGCACCAGCTGGTCCCGCGTGACGCGCAGGGGCGCTCCGACTACCGCATGGCCGCGATCCGCCCCTCGCAGATGGGGATCTCGGACGACGAGGTGGTGGACTGGGTCGCCCGGGTGGCGCGCGAGTCCGGCGAGTTCATCGAGATCGTCAACTACAACCTCGCCGGCTCCCAGTACGCGCTCGCCGGCACCGTCGCCGGCTGCGACGCGCTGGAGAAGGCCGTGACGCGCGAGCTCGAGGTCTCGGGCGGCAAGAACGCCTTCATCCTGGTGCCGGGCATCGACGTCCCGTTCCACTCCACCGTCCTGCGCGGCGGGGTCCCGGACTTCCGGGCCACCCTCGACGCGCTGATCCCGCACGACATCGACATCTCGGTGCTCGTGGGCCGGTACATCCCCAACCTCGTGCCGCGACTGTTCAGCCTCGAGCGGGACTTCGTGCAGGAGATCGCCGACCTCGTGCCCGCCGAGGCGCTGGCCGACGTGCTGGCCAACTGGGACGCCTGGTCGGCCACGCCCGTGCGCCTCGGACGGCTGCTGCTCGTGGAGCTGCTGGCCTGGCAGTTCGCCAGCCCGGTCCGCTGGATCGAGACCCAGGAGCTGCTCTTTACGCCCGTAGAGCGCGGTGGACTCGGCATCGAGTGCTTCATCGAGGTCGGCGTGGCCAACGCCCCGACCGTGGCGAACCTCGCCTCCAAGACCCTCGACCTGCCCACGCACCGGGGCCCCCGCGCCCAGGTGATCAACGTCGAGCGCGACTCCGCGACGTTGTACGGCACCCTGCCGCCCAGCGTGGAGGTCGACGACGACGACTCGGTGGACGCCACCGGGTCCTCCACCCCGGCCGCCGACTCGGCGGCCCCCACAGACCCCGCACCGGCCGTCAACACCCCCGGCACGGCCGGTGCGGACCGATCAGAAAGCGCGGCTCCGGCCGCGACCGCCGCCCCCGGCGCGCCCCGCCCGGACGACCTGACCTTCGGCGCCCCCGCGGCCACCCGCATGCTGGTGGCCCTGCGTACCAAGGTCCGTCCCGAGCAGATCGCGGCGGGCGACTCCATCGAGACGCTGTGCGACGGCGTCTCCTCGCGCCGCAACCAGCTGCTGCTGGACCTGGGCACCGAACTGAGCCTGGGCGCCATCGACGGCGCGGCGGAGGCGGACTTCCCGACCCTGGCGGACCAGGTCTCGCGACTGGCCCGCGGGTACGCCCCCTTCGGACCCGTCCTGTCCGACGCGGTCGGCGAGGCGCTGCGCGCGGTCCTCGGCCGGACCGGCAAGCGGGCCGCCTACATCACCGAGCGGGTGACCGGCCCCTGGGAGCTCGGCACCGGCTGGGCGCAGCACGTCACCGCCGAGATCGCCCTCGGCACCCGTGACGGGGCCTCGGTCCGGGGCGGCGACCTGGCCACCCTCGACGCCGTCGGCGTCAAGGACGCGTCCGGTCTGGACGCGCTCATCGACGCGGCCGTCCGGTCCGTCGGCGCGGCCAACGGCGTGGCCGTGGCCATGCCGTCCTCGGGAGCCGGCGGCGGCGGGGTCGTGGACTCCGCGGCGCTGACCGAGCTCGCCGACGGCCTCACCGGCCCGGACGGTGTCCTCGCGGAGGCCGCCCGCGGCCTGCTCACCCGCCTCGGGCACCTCGAGCCGGACGCGGTCGACCTGCTGGCCGAGGCCGACCCCGACTCCGAGCTCGCCGACCTCGTGGCCGCCGAGCTCGGCACCGACTGGCGCCGCGTGGTGGCACCGGCCTTCGACGCCGCCCGCGCCGTCCTCATGGACGACCGCTGGGCCTCGGCGCGGGAGGACCTGGCCCGCCTGTGGACGCGAACCGACGTCCCGACCGACTCCGCGGAGTCCTTCCGCGGCGCCGGCGAGATCGTCGCCGAGCAGGCGCGCTGGTGGGCGGCCCGGGCGACCGGCGCCCGCCGCGACGCCCTGGCGAGCGCCTACCGGGAGATCTCCGAGGTCGCCGCCGAGGAGTTCGTCGGCGAGTACGCGGGCGACGTCGCCGTCGTCACCGGCGCCGGCAAGGGCTCCATCGCCGCCGCCGTCACCGCGCGCCTCCTGGCGGGCGGGGCCACCGTGGTGGCCACCACCTCCACCCTGGACCAGGCCAAGCTGGCCTTCTTCAAGGACCTCTACCGCTCCCACGCCCGCGGCGGCGCCGCGCTGTGGGTCCTGCCGGCCAACCTCACCTCGTACTCGGACGTCGACGCTCTCGTGGAGTGGGTCGGATCCGAGCACGCCGAGTCGGCCGGTGGCCAGACCACCGTGCTCAAGCCGGCGCTCACCCCGACGCTGCTCTTCCCGTTTGCCGCACCCCGGGTCCAGGGCTCGATGGCCGACGCCGGCCCGCGGGCCGAGACCGAGATGCGTGTCCTGCTGTGGGGCGTGGAGAAGCTCGTCGCCGGGCTCGGCGCGATCGGCGCCGACACCGACGTCGACTCCCGACTGCACGTGGTCCTGCCGGGCTCGCCCAACCGGGGCATCTTCGGCGGCGACGGCGCGTACGGCGAGGCCAAGGCCGCGCTCGACGCCGTGATGGCCAAGTGGGGCTCCGAGAAGTCCTGGTCCGAGCGCGTGACGTTCGTCCACGCGATCATCGGCTGGGTCCGGGGCACCGGGCTCATGGGCCACAACGACCCGCTCGTCGAGGCCGTCGAGGCCGCGGGCGTGACCACCTGGTCCACCGCCGGGATCGCCGCCGAGTTGCTGCACTCGTGCACGCCGTCCGTCCGGAAGGCCGCCGGTGACGCCCCCGTCACCGTCGACCTCACCGGCGGGCTCGGCACCGCGAACCTGGACATGGCCGCCCTCGCGGCGGACCGGCCGGCCGCGTCGACCGAGACCGGTACAGAGGACGCCGACGGGACCATCGCCGCGCTGCCGTCGCTGCAGACCGTCACCGCGGACGAGCGCCCGGAGTGGGGCGAGGTCACGCAGGACCTCGAGGACATGGTCGTGATCGTCGGCGCCGGCGAGGTCGGCCCCTACGGCAGCGCCCGCACCCGCTTCGAGGTGGAGACCACCGGCGAGCTCAGCGCCGCCGGAGTGGTCGAGCTGGCCTGGTCGACCGGGCTCATCGAGTGGGAGGACTCGCCGCGCGCCGGCTGGGTGGTCGCCGGGACCGGTGACCCGATCGACGAGGCCGACATCGCGGAGCGCTTCGGAGACGAGGTCCTGGCCCGGGTGGGCGTGCGCACGTACGCCGACGACGCCCGCGCCGAGATGATCGGCAACACCGCTCCGCAGCTCACCTCGGTGTTCCTGCCGGAGGACCTGTCCTTCGTGGTGGACGACGAGGCCCAGGCTCGCGGCTACCTCGCGGACGACCCGGAGAACACCGTGGTCACCCGGAGCGACGACGGCGAGTGGACCGTCACCCGCAAGGCCGGCACCGAGATCCGGGTGCCGCGCCGCGCCGCGCTCACCCGCGTGGTCGGTGGGCAGATCCCCACCGGCTTCGACCCGACCGCGTGGGGCATCCCCGCGGACATGGTCTCCGGGATCGACAGGGTGGCGGCGTGGAACCTCGTGGCCACCGTCGACGCGTTCATCTCCTCCGGATTCACCCCGGCCGAGCTGCTGGCCCACGTGCACCCGGCCGACGTCGCCAACACGCAGGGCACCGGCATGGGCGGCATGACCAGCATGAGGTCGCTGTACATCGACGGCATCCTCGGCCGCAGCCGCGCCAACGACACGCTGCAGGAGGCCCTGCCCAACGTGGTGGCCGCGCATGTCATGCAGTCCTACGTCGGCGGTTACGGCTCGATGGTCCACCCGGTGGCGGCCTGCGCCACCACCGCGGTGAGCGTCGAGGAGGGCTTCGACAAGATCCGCGCCGGCAAGGCCGAGTTCGTGGTGGCCGGCGGGTTCGACGATCTGTCCACGGAGGGCATCCAGGGCTTCGCCGACATGTCCGCCACGGCCGACTCCGCGGCGATGGCGGCCAAGGGGATCGACGAGCGGCACTACAGCCGGGCCAACGACCGGCGGCGCGGCGGGTTCGTCGAGTCGCAGGGCGGCGGCACCATCCTGCTGGCCCGCGGCGACGTCGCGGCCCGCATGGGGCTGCCGGTCCACGGCGTGGTGGCCTGGGCGGGCTCGTACGCCGACGGCGCGCACACCTCCATCCCCGCACCGGGGCTCGGCGCGCTCGGGGCCGGCCGCGGCGGCAGGCGGTCGCCGCTGGCCCGCGGCCTGGCCGAGCTCGGGCTGACGGCCGACGACCTGGCCGTGGTGAGCAAGCACGACACCTCGACCAAGGCCAACGACCCCAACGAGTCGGACCTGCACGAGCGGCTCGCGGCGGCCATCGGCCGCTCGGACGGCAACCCGCTGTTCGTGGTGTCGCAGAAGTCGCTCACCGGGCACGCGAAGGGCGGGGCGGCCGCGTTCCAGCTCATCGGCCTCACCCAGATGCTGCGCTCGGGGACCCTGCCCCCGAACCGGGCCCTGGACTGCGTCGACGACGTCCTCGACCGGCACCGCCACCTGGTGTGGCTGCGGGAGGCGCTGCAGCTGGGCGGGGAGTTCCCGCTCAGGGCAGGCCTGCTCACCTCGCTCGGCTTCGGCCACGTGTCCGGCCTCATCGCCGTGACGCACCCAGAGGCGTTCCACCGCGCGGTAGCGGCGTCCCTCGGCGAACAGGAGTCGGAGCGGATCCGCCTGGCCGCGGTCGAGCGGGAGCGGGCGGGCACCCGCCTCCGGACCAGCGGCATCTACGGCGGCGAGTCCCTCTACAGCCGTCCGGAGTCGCGCCGGCTGGGCGAGGGGTCGGCCGATGAGGTCAAGGAGCGCGAGGCCGCGGTGCTGCTGGACCCGGCCGCGCGGATCGACGCCGACGGCGTGCTTGCGGCCGCCGCGACCGCGGAGAACGCCGGGCGGTGACGTCCGGGGTGCGGGGCGTCGGGGTCGACACTGTCGACCTCGGCGCCTTCGCCGCATCCCTGGCCGAGCCGGGGACCCGGATGGCCAGGGCGTTCTCGGCCACCGAGCGGAGGCAGTGCCGCGAACGCGCCGAGGCCCGCGGGGCGTCGGCGACCCCCGCCGTCCCCGACGACAGGTTGTCCCGTCACCTGGCCGGGCGGTGGGCCGTCAAGGAGGCCGTGGTCAAGGCGTGGTCGGCCGCCCTGTACGGGTCGCCGCCTCCGATCCCGCCCGACCTGCTGCGCTGGGCCGAGATCGAGACCGTCTGCGACGCGTGGGGCCGGCCATCGGTGCGACTCGGCGGAGAGGTGGCCCGCCAGGTCGCCGCCACGGTGGGGCCCGACGCCCGCTGGCACGTCTCGCTCAGCCACGACGGCGGCTCGGCGGTGGCGTTCGTGGTGCTCGAGACCCCGGCCGGCGGCGGGCCCGAGGAGATCAGCCTGCCTGGGCTTCCTTCTCCGCGAGCCACAGATACGCGGTGAGCATGCGCTTGAGCTCGGTGACGGTGGCGTCGTGGATGTCCTCGCCGACGGCGGATCCCGCACTCACCGTGCCCCCAGCGACCGTGCCTGCAGCGATCGTGCCTGCACCGGCGGAGGCCGAGGTGGCGTTGCCCGTACTGACGGAGAAGTTGAGCATCGAGTAGGCCACGTGCACCAGCACCTCGGCCATGAACGCGCGGCGCTCCCGCTCGGTGGCGGGCATGAGGGGGGCGAGCACGCTGGCGATCATCCGGGCGATCTCACGCTCGTTCACCGCGGCCGTGGCCCGGGTGGCCGGGGTGGCCTGCGTCGCCAGCCACACCGCGCGCCTCGACGGGTCGCGCAACCACAGGTCGGCCAAGTGGTCGAGGAAGTCGTTGAGCAACTCCGGCCAATCGAGCGCGGGGATCTTCTGCGCGAAGCGCTCCACCTCCTCGATCACGCCGTGCGCGTCCTGACGGTCCAGTTCGCACACCAGCACGTACTTGTTAGCGAAGAACTGGTACAGCGTGCCGATGGGGACCCCCGCGCGGGAGGCGACCTCCTCGCACGTGAAGGAATCGAAGCCCACCTCGACGAGCACCTCGCGGGCCGAGGACAGCAGGGCCTGGAACTTCCGGCGGCTGCGTTCCTGGATCGGACGGCGACGGGGGACCAGGATGTTGAGCTCGTCCTGGACGGCGTCGTCCGCGGGAACCCGGGTCGGGTCCGGCGTGCGATCGGAGGGGTCGACGCTCATGTGTGGACTCAGCCCTCCACGGGCTCGGGCTCGGGCAACTCCACGCCGAGGAGACCGGCGACCATCGCCACGTGCCCCTTTGCCCGGACGTTGTACCGGGCGAGGGAGAGCGTTCCGTCGTGCTCCACCACGAACGTGGAGCGGATCACTCCCATGACGGTCTTGCCGTAGTTCTTCTTCTCCCCGAACGCGCCCCACTCCGTGAGCATGGTCTTGTCCTGATCGGACAGCAGAGGGAAGGTGATCTGGTGCTTGTCACGGAAGCGCGTCAGCTTGGCCGGGGGATCGGGGGAGACGCCGACGACGCCGATCCCGGCCTCCTGCAGCGCGTGGAGCGCGGTCTCGAAGTCCACGGTCTCCGTGGTGCAGCCCGGCGTCAGTGCGGCGGGATAGACGTAGACCAGAACGCGGCCGTGCGTGCCGAGCAGGTCCGCAAGCGACGTCGGAGTCCCGTCGGCGTCGGGGAGCGTGAAGTCGGGGGCGGTCTGGCCCACCTCGAGCCGTGGTGTACTCACCGGTGCTCCTGGAGTCGGGGTCGGGGCGTCTGACCCTCCCAACCTATCCGATGCGTCGGCGCGCGGGCGCGGATCGTCGCCGGGTGCAGTAGCGTGGGCGGAGTCCAGAACCCGCGGCACGCCGCGTGACGAGCGATCGACGGAGGTCTCGTGTCCAGGAGTTACGACAGCATCGAAGGCGACATCGCCAAGGCGCGTGACGATCTCGCGACCACGTTGGACGAGATCATCGACCGGGTCAATCCCAAGAACCTCGCCGCCGAGGGCAAGGAGAAGGCCACGGCCGCGCTGAGGGACCCTCGCGTCCTGGCTGTTCTCGGGGGGATCGCCGCCCTGGTCGTCGGCGGCATCACCGTCTCGGTGGTCAACAAGCGCAAGGAACGCCAGCGCATCGAGGCCTACCTGGCGGCCCGGGGGGCCTGAGCCCCGGCCCGGACCCCTCTGACGACGAGAGGCCCTCCCCGCGGGGGAGGGCCTCTCGTTGTCTTGTGCGCCATCAGGGACTCGAACCCCGAACCCGCTGATTAAGAGTCAGCTGCTCTGCCAATTGAGCTAATGGCGCCTGCGTGGTGCGAGAGAAACAGTAACAGGACGCCGTCGGGAACGCGAAATCGGCTGGTCAGGGCGGGGGTGTCTCGGATGTTGACGAGGCATCCTTAATCATTTCGATATGGAAGGCGTGCATCTTCCCAGGCATACTGGGGTTGAGTTCCCCGCGGCCGAGGCGTGTCCGCGGGGGCGGGGGATGTTCGGAAGGGGCTCTTAGTGACTCAGCGCAGGACGACACCGGCCAGACGAACGGGCGCACGCGTCCGGTCGAGGAGCCGCATCGCGCTGGCCGCGGTTCTCACCACGACGCTCGTCCTCACGGGCTGCACGATCGGCGAGGGCGGCGGGGGATCCCAGGTCGCGGAGGCCCCCGCGGGTCCGGCCGTGGTGATGGACCTGTCCGTCGGAGACGGTGCGCTCGACGCCAACCCCGCCCAACCGGTCGTGCTCACCGCGAGCGACGGTCGCCTCGACTCGGTGGTCCTGCGCAACCCGGAGGGCGTGCAGGTCGCGGGGGAGTTCAACGCCGACTTCACGGAATGGCGGAGCACCGAGGAGCTCGGGTACGGCCGCCAGTACACGCTTGAGTCCTCGGCCACGGACGAGGCCGGCCTGGTCGCGCGGAAGAACGCGACGTTCAGCACCCTCACGCCCCGCATCATGACCGCGGCGTACCTCACCACGGGTGAGGGGTCCACGGTCGGGATCGGACAGCCCGTGGCCGTGATGTTCGACGAGCCGATCGCGGATCGCCGGGCCGCCCAGGACAAGATCGTCATCACCACCGACCCCGCTGTCGAGGGAGCCTTCTACTGGGTGTCCGACCAGGAGGTCCGCTGGCGGCCGGCCGAGTACTGGGCCCCCGGAACCAAGATCGACGTGCACGTGGACATCTACGGCGAGGACCTGGGCGGGGGCATGTACGGCCAGGAGGACGCGTTCAGCAACTTCGAGATCGGTGACGCGGTCATCTCCAGGGTGGACGACTCCACCAAGCAGATCGTGGTCGAGCGCAACGGCGAGGTGGTCAAGACCATGCCCACCTCGATGGGCAAGTCCTCGGCCCCGACCCCCAACGGCACGTACATCATCGGCGAGAAGCACGCGTCGCTGGTGATGGACTCGTCCACCTACGGGGTGCCGGTCAACTCGGCGGAGGGGTATCGCACCCCGGTCCAGTACGCGACCCGCATGTCCTACAGCGGCATCTTCGTCCACGCGGCGCCGTGGTCCGTGTGGGCCCAGGGAAGCCAGAACACCAGCCATGGCTGCCTCAACGTCTCCACCTCGGACGCGGCGTGGTTCTACGAGAACTCCAAGCGCGGCGACATCGTCGAGGTCTCCGGAACGGTGGGCCCGACCCTGCCCGGGTGGGACGGCCTGGGAGACTGGAACATCCCGTGGGCCACCTGGAAGGCAGGGAACGCCGACGAGGGGTCGTCCTGAGCTAGACGGGGTCCTCGAAGAGTCCCTGCCCCACGTAGATCTGCCCCTCCGCCAGGCCCGGCGGGATCGCGAACACCGAGTTCGTGAGGTGCTGCAGGTACTGGGTGAGCAGGTCGAACTGCATCCGGGCCAACAGCGGAGTGAAGTGTTGACGCGGGTCGCGGACGAACGCGATGAAGAACAGGCCGGCGTCCAACCGGCCCAGCTCGTCCGAGCCGTCCGTGTAGTTGTAGCCGCGGCGGAGCATCTGGACGCCGGCGTTCCGGGTCGGGTGCATCAGTGCCACGTGACTCGCCTCGGGGATCACGGGGGAACCGCCCGGGGTTCGTGCGGTGAAGTCCGGCGCGCTGGACTCGTCGCCGCCCGACAGGGGAGCGCCGGAGATCTTGTCCCGGCCCACCGCGTTCTCCTGGTCCCGCAGGGGCAGCTCGTCCCACACCTCCATGGTCATGCGGATCTTGCGGGCGCAGAGGTAGGTCCCGCCGGCCATCCAGTCCGCGGCGCCGCCTCCGTCGCCCTCGGCCACCCAGACGAAGTCCCGCAGCAGTTCGTCCTGGTTCCCGCGCAGCGACGCTGTCCCGTCCTTGAAGCCGAAGAGGTTGCGCGGGGTGACCTGGCCGGCCCCCGTGGAGGAGGTCCGCCCGTAACCGAGCTGCGTCCACCGGACGGTGGCCCACCCGAACGCGATCCGCGTGAGGTTGTGGACGGCGTGCAGCGCCACGAGCGGGTCCTCGGCACAGGCCTGCACCACCAGGTCCCCGCCGCTCCGACCGGGATCGATCTTCTCCGCCGCCATCCGCGGGATGTCCTCGGCGAGCGCGGCGGGCAGCCGGTCGCCCAGGCCGAAGCGGTCGCGGCCCTGCTGGTCCCGGAACAGGGTCCGCCCGAAGCCAAAGGTGATGGTGAGGCCGGCGGCCGGGAGGTCGAAGGCCTCGCCGGTGTCGTCGGGGGGTGCGGATTTGGACACCCGCATCGAGTCGACCGGCAACCCCTGCGTGAGGTTCTCGGCGGCGCGGGTCCACGCGGTGAGCAGGTCGATCAGGGAATCCCGGTCCCGGGCCGTCACGTCGAACGCCGTGAGGTGCATCTGCTGCTGTGCCGGGGTGGTGACGCCCTGCTGGTGCTCGCCGCGGAACGGGTAGCTGAGTTCGCCGATCCCGGGGGCGGCGCCGCCTCCGGCGGAGGCCCGCCCCCCGGCGAATCCCGCCACGGCGCCCACCCCGCCGGCAAGAGCGCCCGCGAGCACCACCCGCCGGGTGACCCCGGTGTCGGTGGTGTGCGCCGGGGGTTCCGCGTCTGCGGGCTGTCGCGGGCCGATCGTCTGCGGGTCCATGTCAGCCGACGATGACCTCGGTCAGGGTGGCCAGTGGCCGCCGCAGGGCGTTGACGGAGTCGGAGAGCTGCTTGCGCTCGGCGGCGTCGAGCTCGGTGAACGGGACGAACCCGTCCTCGCCGGTGCGGTAGCCGTCCAGCGTCGAGCTGAGGGAGGCGATGCGCGCGTCGATCTCGTCGACCAGCTCGGCGTCCTTGAGTTCTGCGAGGTCGCGGACCGTCCCGAACGCCACCGAGGCGCCCTCGAGGTTGGCCTGGATGTCGTAGAGGTCGGTGTGCGAGAAGATCTCCTCCTCGCCGGTGATCTTGGTGGTCGCCACCTCCTCGAGCAGCGCGATGGCGCCGTTGGAGATCTCATCCAGGCCGATCGTGAAGTCGTCGGCGCTGACCAGGTCGTAGAGCGTCCGGGTGTCGCGGTCGAGGGCGTCCGCCATCTCGCGTCGCTGATCCGCGGTGAGCGCGGGCTGGCCGGCGGGCAGCCACAGGTCCTTCTCCAGCACGTGCCACCCGGTCCACGGCTCGCCCAGTTCCTGCGAGTCGGCCTCACGCAGGTCGAGCGCCGGGTCGATGTCCCCGAACGCCTCGGCCGTGGGCTCGATGCGCTCGTAGTGCATCCGCACCCGGGGGTACAGCTCCCGGGCCAGGTCGCGGTCGCCGGCGAGGTAGGCGGTCGTGAACTCCCGGGTCCCGGTGAGCAGCGCCCCGGCCTGATCTCTGACGTAGGCGGTGTAGCTCACCACGGCCGCGTCGCGCAGGGCCTGCTCGTCCTCGGAGACCGTGATCTCCTCACCGGAGTCGGTCACCGTGAACTCGGTGAGTCCCGTGATCTCGCCGACCATGTTGGGCTTGCACGCCGTGTAGTACGTGCCGGGTTCGAGCACGATGGTGAAGTCGGTGGTCGTGCCGGGTCCGAGGTTCTCGCGCTCGCCCACGATCCGGAGCTTGTCCTCGGCGAGGATCTCGAACTCGTTGGACTCGCCACCGGCGTTGACGAGCGTGAAGCGGGCGGTTCCCGAGGGGGTCTCGGTGGCCGAGACCGGGCAGTCGGCGCCGTTGATCGTCACCTCGAGAGGCTCGGAGCCCCCGGTCGCGGGGGTCGGGGTGTTGGCGGTGCACCCCGCGAGCACGGCCAGGGTGGCGGCGAGTCCGACCGGGTACGCGAGGACGGGCTGGCGGAGGATGGCGCGATTCACAGTGTGGTGGCTTTCTTGTCGGTGGGGGCCGGTGTGGCCGGGGTGGTGGTCCCGCCGGCCGGCCGGGGTCGGCGGCGCGTGGCGCGGAGGAAGAGCGGGACCACGACGACGAGGTACGCGACCCATCCGAACACCTGGAGCCAGGTGGGCATGAAGTTCAGGTTCACCACGGCCACGGCCAGCGTGTAGGGCACGACTCCGATGCCGGAGGTGGGGACCAGGTGGGACAGATCGAACGCCCAGTTACCCCAGCCGGGCAGGACGGAGGCCTCCTGGAGGTCGCCGATGCCGTAGGAGACGATGCCGGCGGCCACCACGATGAGGAAGATCCCGCTCCATCGGAAGAACGCACCGATGTCGATCCGCATGGCGCGGGCGTAGATGAGGACCCCCAGGGCCGCGGCGGTGGCGAGGCCGCACACCACCGCGATGGCGGGGACGACGGCCGAGGTGTTCATGGTGGACTGGGTGGTGGCCCAGACGAACATCGCGGTCTCGAGCGACTCCCGACCCACGGCGAGGAGTGCGATCCACACGATCCCGCGGCCGCCCCTGTCCACCGCACCGGCGAGCGAGGTCTCCAGCCCCGCCTTCTGGCCGGCCGCGTGGGTGCCCATCCAGAGGATCATCCAGGTGATCAGGGCTACGGCGAGAAGACTGAGGGTGCCGCCGAGGATCTCCTGGGCGGCGAAAGTCATCGTGTAGGGGCCCCACGTCATGTACGCGCCCGCGGCCAGGGGGACGAGGGAGGCGACGGCGACGCCCGCCCAGAGCCGGGGGAGGAGGTCTCGGCGGCCGATCTTGACCAGATAGGCCACGAGGATGCCCACCACGAGGGCGGCTTCGAGCCCTTCGCGCAAGGCGATGAGGAAGTTGGCGAGGAACATGGAGTGGCCTGGATTCTGATCGGGATCCGGGTCGCGATGGACGGCCCGGGTCGAGGAACTTAGGAATGGCTACCCTTGGTTGCCTCGCGCAGAAAGTTCTACCCCTCGGGAGCGCCGAACGCAACAGCCCCGCCGCGGCCGGTGGAGTCGGGTCGGAGCCGCCCGCCTCGGATGACAGAGTGTCTCCATGACTGCGGAGCGCGAAATCACCGAGATCACGGACCTCGCCCACGGCGTTCGGCTCGACCCGGCCGCCGTGGGCTGGTCGCGTAAGCCCCTGCACCGCACGCACATCGGCGGCTGGGGCCGCACCAAGCGGTGGGAGTACTGGGGGATCGTCTCCGACCGGTTCGTGGTGGGACTCACCGTCGCCGGCCTCGACTATCTGGCCAACTGCGCCGTCTACGTCCTGGACCGGAGGACGGGCGTGGAGACGGTGCGCAGCGGAATCACGCCGCTGCATGCGCCGGGCTTCAGCGACGTGCCGGGCGACGGCACGATTCACGCCGCCGCGGGGTTCGGGTCGACGCGGGTGACGATCGAGATCGACGACGACGAGGTCTCCACCTCCCTCGGTGTGCGGGCTCGTGGGCTGCAGCTGAGCTTGGAGGTCTCCCGCCCGAGGCATGACAGTCTCGCGGTGGTGGTGCCGTGGGGCGCGACGCGCTTCCAGTACACGCTCAAGGATCTGGCCAATCCGGTCACCGGCACGGTGACGATCGACGGCGAGACCCACGTGCTGGGGGAGGGCTGGGCCGTACTCGACCGCGGGCGGGGCCGCTGGCGCTACTCGAACGTCTGGAACTGGGGCGCGGGCAGTGGAGTCGTGGACGGTTCCACCCGCGCGATCCAGGTGGGCGGCAGATGGACCGACGGCACCGGCGTCACCGAGAACGGGATCCTCGTGGACGGGCGGATGCACAAGCTCGGCGATGACCTCCGCTGGTCCTACGACGTGGCCGACCCGGCCGGGCGGTGGCGGGTGCGGGGAGAGCGTCTGGACGCCACTCTCACGCCGTTCCATCAGCGTCGAGACATCACCGAGTTGGGGGTGCTGGCGGTCAAGACGTGGCAGGCGTTCGGCGTCTGGCACGGCATCGGGGTGCTGGACGACGGCACCACCGTGTCACTGGATGGGCTGGTGGGCTGGGCGGAGGAGTCGCGCAACCGCTGGTAGGCGCCGCGTTCGCCCGCAGCGCGGGCGCTACTGCAGCGCCGACGTCAGACGCATCACCGAGTCCATGCGATCGAGGGCACCAAACCCGAGGAGTACCACGCGACGATCGTGCTGCCCCCGGATTCCAGTCAGAAGATGATGACCTTCCTCGCCCCCGGCGCGAAGCCGGTCGAGATCGACTTCTACGTCAACCAGAAGAGGAACGCGCTCTCGTCGCTGACCACCGGAGAGGCCGCGACTGACGTCTCGACGCAGATCAACACGAGCTTCACGCGGACTCTCGACGAGGTCGGCCTGGCTCTGGTGTCGTCGCTGGCCACACACCTCGACGACTCCGAGGCGAAAAAGGCCGTCTATCGGCTCGGCACCGGGGCCGGCGGGATCTCCGTGCAGTTGATCTCCGCAGCGGGGACCGCCGAGATGGTCGCGGCGGTCCTCTCGTCCGGCGACAGCCTCCTGACGAGCGGCGGCTCGCTCGCCTCGTCGTCGTCCCAGGCCGGCGGAGACGCCACCGGTGCGATCCGTCAGGGCGCGGTCGCCGTGACGTCGACGAAGGACGCGCTCGGGGGGTTTGTACACTGTGCTCTGTCGCTGGGTGGGTGCACTTCTGCTCGCGGTGCTCATCCGCACCGAGATCGACGAGGACGCACTCCCGCCGCTCGCCGGCCCGCTCACGCCGTGACAGGAGTACTTCGGGCACTTCGCGATCTTCGGCGGGCTCGCCCTGCTGCAGAGCACGATCCTCTTCGTCGGCGTCATCGCCTACACGCTCGTCCTGGCGATCGGTGAGGCGACCGCCGTACGAGCGGCCATCGCGGGAATCTACGACGGCGACTACTGGCAGGCCGTGGGATGGCTACTGGTGTTCACGCTGCCGTTCCTGTTCATCGGACTGGTTCTGCGCCTGGCCGTGAAGAACTTCAACGACGATCTGAACGCCTCGCTCGAGTCGACCAAGCTCATGAGCGTGTGACCCGGTGCTGTGTGACGCCCTGACCGCCGGCGTCCACACGACGGGGTGCGGGCACGGAGAGCGCGGTCGTCTCGGTGAACGAGAGCAGGGCCCAGACCAGAAGGTCCGGGCCCTGCGCGTCGGGGTGGCTGACGGGACTCGAACCCGCGACAGCCAGGATCACAACCTGGTGCTCTACCAACTGAACTACAGCCACCATCGCCGCCCTCGCGGACAGCGCCCACGATGTTACCCGGTCGACACCCGGGGCGGGAAATCCCCTGGTGGTGCTCCCGGCGGGTCAGACCACCGGGGGCAGGGCCGCCGCAGCCGCCCGGACGTCCTCCGAGGTCGGCCCGGGCTGCGGCACAAATGCGGTCGCCCGGTAGTACTGCAGCTCGCGGATCGATTCCTTGATGTCCGCCAGGGCGCGGTGGGCCATGCCCTTCTCCGGCTGGCCGAAGTAGATGCGCGGGTACCAGCGCCGGGACAGCTCCTTGATCGAGCTGACGTCGATCATCCGGTAGTGCAGGTAGCCGTTGAGATCCGGCATGTCGCGGGCGAGGAACCCGCGGTCGGTGCCGATCGAGTTGCCGGCCAGGGGGGCGGTCCCGGCCACCGGCACCCAGGTGCGGATGTAGTCCAGGACCAGCTTCTCGGCCTCGGCGAGGGTGACCGTCGACTCGCGGATCTCCTCGGTCAGGCCCGAGGAGGCGTGCATGTCCCGGACGACGGGCAGCATCGCGTCGAGCTTGGCCTCGGTGGTGTGGATGACGATGTCCACGCCCTCGCCGAGGACGTTGAGCTCGGAGTCGGTGACCAGGGCCGCGATCTCCACCAGGACGTCGTGGGAGATGTCGAGGCCGGTCATCTCGCAGTCGATCCAGACGATCCGGTCGTTCTTGGACTCCTGGTGGGGCGTCGGCGCGGACGCGGCTGCGATGGTCGGCTCTGGCATCATTCGACTATATCGCCGTCGCCGTGGGCGGCCGACGTCCCGTGACGCCCCGCAGCCCGAGGAGCCTGACAGATGACCGACACCGCCGCCCGCCAGATCGCCTCCGGATACACGACGGAGGGAGGGGCGGTCACCCTCGGTTCCGTGGTGGTGGACGGCGTCGCCGACCCCGCCGCGACGGTGGCGCTGCCGCTGTCCATGGTCAACCGCCACGGGCTCATCGCCGGGGCCACCGGGACGGGTAAGACCAAGACGGTCCAGTTGTTCGTCGAACAACTGTCGGCGAATGGCGTCCCCGTCGTCGTCGCCGATATCAAGGGTGACCTGTCCGGCCTGGCCGCGCCCGGGGAGGCGTCCGCGGCGATCTCCGATCGCGCGGCGCGCGCGGGCGCCGACTGGACGCCCGAGGCGTTCCCGGTGCAGTTCGTCTCGCTGGGGACCGGGGGGATCGGGGTCCCGATCCGCGCGACGATCTCCGGCTTCGGGCCGATCCTGCTGTCCAAGGTGCTGGGGCTCAACGCCACCCAGGAGTCGACTCTCGGACTGATCTTCCACTGGGCCGACCAACAGGGCCTCGAACTGTACGACCTCAAGGACCTCCGCTCGGTGATCCAGTACCTCACCGGCGACCAGGGTAAGGCCGACCTCAAGGGGATCGGCGGGGTGTCCACCGCGACGGCCGGCGTGATCCTGCGCGCCCTGGTCAACCTCGAGGCCGCGGGCGGCGACACGTTCTTCGGCGACCCGGAGCTCGACCCCGCCGACCTCATGCGCACCGAGGACGGCCGGGGCGTGGTGACCGCGATCGAGCTGGGGGACCAGGCCGCCCGGCCGGCGCTGTTCTCGACGTTCCTCATGTGGATCCTGGCCGAGCTGTTCCAGACGCTGCCGGAGAAGGGCGACGCGGACAAGCCGGAGCTCGTGTTCATCTTCGACGAGGCCCACCTGCTCTTCGCCGACGCCTCCAAGGCGTTCCTCGAGCAGGTCGTGCAGACCGTCAAGCTCATCCGCTCCAAGGGCGTGGGGGTGTACTTCTGCTCGCAGCAGCCCACGGACATCCCCAGGGACGTGCTCTCCCAGCTCGGGGCGCGGATCCAGCACGCCCTGCGCGCGTTCACGCCCGAGGACCAGGCGGCGTTGGCCAAGACGGTCAAGACCTATCCGAGGTCGGAGGTGTACGACATCGCCACGGCGCTGACCTCGCTCGGAACCGGTGAGGCGATCGTCACCGTGTTGTCCGAGCGGGGCGCGCCCACGCCGGTGGCGTGGACGCTCATGGCCCCGCCCCGCTCGCTCATGGACACGATCGGAGCCCCGGCGATCACGGAGAAGGCCCGGGCCTCCGGGCTGTACGCCCGGTACGGGGCCACCGTGGACCCCCTGTCGGCGTTCGAGAAGCTCCGGGCCCAGGCCGACGCCGCGGATCGGGCGGCCCTCGACGCCGAGGCCGCGGCGCAGCAGGCGGAGCGGGCCCGGGAGCAGGCGAGAGTCGAGGCGCAGGAGCAGGCTCAGGCCGGCGACGGGGCGGGCGGGGGCGGCGACGAGTCGTTCGTGGAGCGGGCCATGGCCAATCCGGCGGTCCGCTCGTTCCTGCGCTCGGCCGCCTCGGCGGCGGGGCGGGAGATCAGCCGGAACATCTTCGGCACCCGCACCCGCCGCCGCAGGTGACCGGTCAGCCGTCCTGCTGCCCCTCGCCGAGCTTGGCGTAGAAGCGGCCGACGATCGGCGCCATGATCGCGCGCGGGGTGTAGTTGCCGGCCACGGACATGGCCTGGCTCAGCGGCCCGGGGACCACGCGCATCTTGTTCCGCGCCAGGGCGTCCAGCGAGACCCGCGCGGTGTACTCGGTGTCCACCCAGAGGCGGTCGGGGACCAGACGGTCGACAAAGGTCTTGTCCTCGTCCGCGATCTCCTCGGTCCGCACCGGGCCGGGGGCCAGCAGCGTCACGTGGATGCCGGCGTCCTTGACCTCGCCCCGCAGCGACTCGGAGAACGTGTTGAGGAACGCCTTGGACGCGGCGTAGGTGGCGTTGTTGGGGATGGGCATGTTGCCGGCCGCCGAGCCCACGTTGAGGATCGCCCCCGAGCGTCGCGAGACCATCCCGGGCAGCACCGCGAGGATCAGGTCGTGGCAGGCCACGGCGTTGAGCTGGACCTGGGTCTTCTCGTAGTCCGGGTCGAGCGAGGCGATCGGGCCGAACGTCGCGATCCCGGCGTTGTTGCACAGGATCGAGATCTCGCGGCCGGCCAGCTCGTCCAGCAGCGGCTGCCGCGCCGCGGGGTCCGCCAGGTCGCAGGCCCGCACCTCCACCGTCACCCGGAAGTCCCGTTCGAGCCGCTCCTTGAGTTCCTGCAGCACCTCGCCGCGCCGCGCCACCACGATCAGCGAGTGCCCGCGCCGGGCGAGTTCGGTGGCCAGAGCCATTCCGATCCCGGAGGAGGCGCCGGTCACGACGGCGCGGGTCGACACGGTGGGCGGGGGAAGGGACATGGGGCTCCTCGAGGTCCGGCACTCGGCCCGCCGAGGACGGCGGGCACGGCAGCGCCGACCTTACCCGCGGGGTGCGCACCCGGGCGAGGTCCACGCCCCACCCCACCGGCTTGCGCTGCCCCCCACCGGCTTGCGCCGCCCCCCACCGGCTTGCGCTGCCCCTTCGCCCGACAAAGGCCTGGCCGCGCTGGAGGAAGGGACCACGGGGGCAGCGCAAGCCTGGCGAGAGGGGAGAGTCGGCGCCCCCGAGAGGATTCGAACCCCTGACCAGCCGGGTAGAAACCGGATGCTCTATCCACTGAGCTACGGAGGCCTGCAGCGCGCCCATCAGGCGTCGCCGGGAGAATCGTAGCCGATGCGGGGGTGTGTCGAGCAGGCGCGAATCGGCCCGGGGGCGGTCGGGTTCCTACGATGGAGCGCATGACGTCGCAGAAGTCGGCACCCGCCGCCACCGGACCGCTCAGGACCCGCAGCGTGGTGCCGGTGGTGATCCTGCTCGCGGTGGTCACCGCGGCGGTGGTCGTGCCGCTGTCCGGGATGTCCACGGAGATCGCTCTCGAGCTGGTGGGAGTGCCGGACCCGGGAGTGCTGACCACCGCCGGACTGCCGGCGGTCCGGGCGATCGGCGAGCTGCTCGCGTCGGTGGCCGTGGGATCGGCGCTGTTCGCGGCATTCTTCCCCCCGCCGCAGAAGGACAGGACGCTGGACGTGGACGGCTACCGCGCGCAGCGCCTGTCCTCCTGGGCGAACCTCGCCTGGGCGGTGGCCGCGGCGCTGCTCATCCCGCTCACCCTGTCCGACGTGTCCGGCCGTACGGTGTGGCAGTCTCTGCCGCCGGATCAGTGGCTGGTCGCGATCTCCCAGATCGATGCGGCGTCGTCGTGGCGGTGGGCCGCGGTGATCGCCCTGATCGCCGGCGTCGGGCAGCGGCTCACCCTGAGCTGGCGATGGTCGGTGATCTGGCTGGGCGTGTCCGTCCTCTCGCTCCTGCCGGTGGCGGCCACGGGCCACGCCTCGGGGAACACCGCCCACGACATCGCCACCAACTCGCTGATCATCCACCTGCTCGCCGCCGCGTTCTACATCGGCGGACTCGTCGCGGTGATCGCCCACACCATGCGCGGCGGCTCGCGGGTCGCGTTGGCCCTCCGCCGCTACTCGGTGGTGGCCACGGTCGCCATCGTGGCGCTCGGGTTCACGGGCGTGATCAACGCGCTCGTGCGTCTCCACCCGGGCGACCTGCTGTCCTCGACCTACGGGCTTCTGGTGGTGTCCAAGGCGTTGGCCCTGTGCCTGCTGACCCTGTTCGGGGTGGCCGTCCGTCGCCGGATCATCGCCAAGATCGAGTCCACCAACGCCAACGCGCCGGTCGACCGCGGCACCCTGCTCCGGATCGTGTTGGTCGAGGCCGTGGTCATGGCGGGCACGCTCGGACTGTCGGTCTCGCTCGGCCGCACCCCGCCGCCGGCCCCGCTGTACATCCCGACCCGCCAGGAGGCGCTGCTGGGCTTCGAGCTGCCGGGGCCGTTCTCCTTCGGCACGGTGTTCGGGCTGTGGCGCTTCGATCTGGTGCTGGGGCTCGCCGCGGTGATCCTGCTGGCGCTGTACGTCTGGGGCGTGGTGCACCTGCACCGGCGCGGGGACTCGTGGCCGGCGGGGCGGACGGTGTCCTGGGTCGTGGGCTGCGTGCTGCTGTTCCTCACCTCGAGCTCCGGCATGGGGATGTACATGATGGCCGACTTCGCCAGCCACATGGTCGGGCACATGCTCATCTCCATGCTGGTGCCGGTCCTGCTCGCCCTGGGCGGCCCGTTCACGCTGGCCCTGCGCGCGCTCCCGGCGGCGGGGCGCGCCAACCCGCCGGGCCCGCGGGAATGGCTGGTGGAGTTCATCAACAACCCGCTCTCCCGGTTCCTCACCCACCCCGTCGTGGCGTCGGTGCAGTTCGTGGCCGGCTTCTACCTGGTGTACTTCGGCGGGTTCTACGAGGCGCTCGCGTCGCAGCACATGGGCCACGTGTTCATGAACGTGCACTTCCTCATCAGCGGGTACCTGTTCTACTGGGTGATCATCGGGGTGGACGCCGCACCCCGGCAGTTCTCCCCGATGTACAAGCTCATGGTGCTACTCGGGTCGCTCCCGTTCCACGCCTTCTTCGGCATCATGCTCATGAACTACAAGACCGTGCTGGCCCAGAGCTGGTACGCGGGGATCGGGCTGCCGTGGGTCCCGGACCTGTTGCAGAGCCAGCAGGTCGGCGGTGGCGTGGCGTGGGCGGCGGGGGAGATCCCCCTGTTCATCGTCATGCTCGCCCTGGCCTGGCAGTGGTACCAGACCGACATGCGCGAGGCGCGGCGCGGGGAACGGCAGGCCGAGCGCGACGACGACGCCGAGCTCAAGGCCTATAACGAGATGCTCCGCGAGATGTCCGAGGCCGACCGCCGGCCCTGAGTCCGCGACGCTCGTCGTCGTCGTCCGGCGGACTCTCCACAGCCCGGCGTCCCTCCACAGGCCGGGCGCCGGGGGCGCGGGGACGAGGGGCGACGACGACGAGGTGGGGCACCCTCAGGTCACGAGGCCGACGCACGGTCGGTCCGAGTGTGACAGGAGTGAACCCATGAACGAGACCCTGACGACCGTCCGCGGAACCGTGATCACAGACCCCACCACCCGGCGGGTCGGCGACGACCAGGTGTTCACCTTCCGGGTGGCCAGCAACATCCGCTACCAGGACCGCAACACGGGGGAGTGGAAGACGGGCGGCACCCTGTACTTCTCGGCCAACTGCTGGGGACGGCTCGCGCAGAGGGCGCCGGGTTCGGTCTGCAAGGGTGACGGGATCATCGTCCACGGCCGTCTGCTAACCAACGAGTACGAGCGCGATGGTCGGCTCAACCGCGATCTGGAGATGCGGGTGACCGCCCTCGGGCCCGACCTGTCCCGCATGGACGTGACCGTACGGAGGGCCGCGACGTCGGACCCGGCGCTCGACGTCGGTGGCGGGCAGCGTGAGGCGGCGGACGCCCCGTCCGACCCGGACGAGGTGATGGCGATCGGATCCGTCGACGGCGATGATCCGGAGGGTGATCCGGACGAGGCCGCGGACTTCGCGGAGGCGGCCTCGGTCTGATGCCGCGGGAGGGCGAGGGGCCGGTGTCCGCCGTGGGCACCGGCCCCGCGGGTGGCCACGTAACATGGGGGTCGTGCCCGCGGCAGGCCCGCGGCGATATGGACGATTTGCGCAGGTGAGAGGGCAGAAGTGGCCGAGTTTATTTACACGATGAAGAAGGTTCGCAAGGCGCACGGGGACAAGGTGATCCTCGACGACGTGACGATGTCCTTCTACCCCGGTGCGAAGATCGGCGTCGTGGGGCCCAACGGCGCCGGTAAGTCCTCCATCCTCAAGATCATGGCGGGCCTCGACCAGCCGTCCAACGGCGAGGCGTTCCTCGACCCGGAGGCCACGGTCGGCATCCTCATGCAGGAGCCCGTGCTCGACGAGTCCAAGACGGTCAAGGAGAACGTCGAGGACGGCCTCGGCGAGACCATGGTGCAGCTCCGGCGGTACAACGCCGTCGCCGAGGAGATGGCGACCGACTACACCGAGGAGCTCATGGAGGAGATGGGCAGGTTGCAGGAGCAGCTCGACGCGGTGGACGCCTGGGACGTGGACTCGCAGATCGAGCAGGCGATGGACGCACTGCGCTGCCCGCCGGGCGACTCGCCCGTCACCCACCTCTCCGGCGGTGAGATGCGCCGCGTCGCGCTGTGCAAGCTGCTGCTGAGCAAGCCGGACCTGCTGCTGCTCGACGAGCCCACCAACCACCTCGACGCCGAGTCGGTGCTGTGGCTCGAGCAGCACCTGGCCGCGTACCCGGGGGCCGTCCTGGCCGTGACCCACGATCGGTACTTCCTCGACCACGTGGCCCAGTGGATCTGCGAGGTGGACCGCGGCAAGCTCCACCCCTACGAGGGCAACTACTCCACCTACCTGGAGAAGAAGGCCGAGCGGCTGGAGGTCCAGGGCAAGAAGGACCAGAAGCTGCAGAAGCGCCTGCGGGCGGAGCTCGAGTGGGTGCGCTCCGGCGCCAAGGCCCGGCAGACCAAGTCCAAGGCCCGCCTGGCCAAGTACGAGGAGATGGCGGCCGAGGCGGAGAAGCACAGGAAGCTCGACTTCGAGGAGATCCAGATCCCCACCCCGCCCCGACTGGGCAACGTGGTGGTGGAGGTGGACGCGCTCGAGAAGGGCTTCGACGGGAGGGTCCTCATCAAGGACCTGTCCTTCACGCTGCCGCGCAACGGCATCGTCGGCGTGATCGGTCCCAACGGCGTCGGCAAGACCACGCTGTTCAAGACCATCGTGGGACTCGAGGAGCCGGACGCCGGGTCGGTGAAGGTCGGCGAGACGGTCAAGCTCAGCTATGTGGACCAGACCCGCGCGAACATCGATCCGGAGAAGTCGGTGTGGGAGGTGGTCTCCGAGGGCAACGACTTCATCGAGGTCGGCCAGAACGAGATGCCCTCGCGCGCCTACGTCAGCGCCTTCGGGTTCAAGGGTCCGGACCAGCAGAAGAAGGCCGGCTCGCTGTCCGGTGGTGAGCGCAACCGCCTCAACCTGGCGCTGACCCTCAAGGTGGGCGGCAACCTGATCCTGCTGGACGAGCCGACGAACGACCTCGACACCGAGACGCTCGGCAGCCTGGAGAACGCCCTCGAGGAGTTCCCCGGTTGTGCGGTGGTGATCTCCCACGACCGCTGGTTCCTCGACCGGACCTGCACCCACATCCTCGCGTGGGAGGGCAACGTCACCGAGGGCCAGTGGTACTGGTACGAGGGCAACTTCGAGGGCTACGAGCAGAACAAGGTCGAGCGGCTCGGCCCCGACGCCGCCCGCCCGCACCGGGTCACCCACCGCAAGCTCACCAGGGACTGACCGCAGATGGCCACACCGACCGGCCGGAGCGCCGACACCCGGACCGCGGACGACACCCCGGCGGGGGTCGTGCACCGGGTCCGGATCCCGTTGCGCATCTCCGACTTCGTGGGCATGCACGTCAACAACGTGCGGTTCCAGGAGTTCTCGCAGGACGCCCGCCTGATCTGGTTCCGCGAGAGGTTCGGCGTGCCGGGCTCCCGGGTGCCGATCGCGCTGGCGCGGTGGATGGAGATCGACTTCCGTCGCACCATCGGGATGGGGGTGGCCGAGGTGTGGGTGGACGTCGAGGTGCTCAAGGTGGGCCGAACCTCGTTTACCATGCGCACCTCGATCGGCTCCGAGCCGACGGGCCCCGGGCCGTGCGCGGTGGTCGACACCGTGTTGGTGGTGACCGCTGACGACGAGATCACGACCCTGGAGATCACCCCCGAGGAGCGCGCCGCGCTGCTCGGTGACCGGGAGGAGGCGGTATGAGTTCACGAGGCGGCGCGGTGGACCGCGGCACCTTCCGCTGCACCCTGCAGGTGCGGTGGGCGGACTTCGACCAGTACGGGCACGTCAACAACGTCAAGTACATCGAGTACGCGCAGGAGGCGCGGATCCTCTTCATCCGCAGCCGGTTCGGCCCGTTCGGCCTCGGCAACCTCCCGCAGGTCGTGAGGCGCGTGGAGATCGACCACCTCCGTCCCGTGCTCCGCGACTCGACGTCCGTGGACGTGGAGATCGAGGTCGAGCACGTGGGGACCACCTCGTATCAGATCCGGCAGACCATCTTCGACGCGGCGGGCGAGGTCTGTGCCGCGCTGCGCGTGGTGATGGTGGCGTACGACGCATCCACCTCCACGGCGGTCGAGATCCCGTTGGGGGTGCGGAACGTGCTGGACGCCGCCCACCACCGCACGGCGATCACCGACCACGGGTCAACCGGGTGACCGGACGGTTGGTGCTGGAGACCGGTGGCCCGCTCGGGGTGTCGGGCGAGCCGGGGCGACGCGTGTTCACGGCCGCGATCCCGGTCCGCTGGTCCGACCAGGATCTCTACCACCACGTCAATCACGCGCGGATGATCACCCTCATCGAGGAGGCCCGGATCCCGTGGCTCTTCGAGGAGGGCACACCCACGCTCACCCTCGCCGCCGGCGCGGTCATGACCGACCTCGCGGTGAGGTACCGCGGCCAGATCAAGTACGCCGACGGGCCGATCCGGATCCGCATGTGGTGCGAGAAGGTCGGTGGGGCCATGTTCGTGGCGCGCCACGAGGTCCGCGGGCGCACCACCCCGGACTCGGCGCCCCCCGCCGTCGACTGCACGGCGACGATCGCCGCGTTCGATCTCGCGACCCAGCGCCCTCGGCGGTTCACCCGGGCCGAACGCGACCACCTGCTGGGGTACCGCCACGAGGATCCGACGTGACCCTGCCCGGGGCCGGCGGGGAGATGCTCGCGGTGCCCGAGCCCGCGGACCGCGACGACCTGCGCACTCTCCTGCGGCGCCTGGTGCGGCTGGACGAGGCGACGGTCGTTCGGCTGACCGGCGGCGACGTCGGCCGGATGCGGGTGTGGGCGCGGACGCCGTTCGGCGCGCTGGTGGTCCGCGGGCTGGGTGGGTACTGCCCCGGAGGCGACGTGGTGTGCGGTGCCGACCATCTGCTCACAGAACTCGACCTGCTTCCCCGCGGCGACGCTGAGGGGCGACTCGACCCGGGGATGCCCCTCACCTCGTCCTGGCAGGGACTGCTCCCGCCGGCCGACGGGTTCCAGCCCGTGGAGGACGTCCCGGCGCAGGTCCTGCTCGACCTCACCGAATCCGGCCGCGACGCCGCCCGGGAGAACGCGGGTCCGGCCGGGTTGCCACCGTCGTTGCTCGACCAGGTGGCGCTCACCGTCCGCGCGGAGAGCCCGAACCCGGTGGGCGTGGACATGCGGACCGTGTTCTCGCTGGTGATGTGCGGCTTCGTGCCGGCCAGGGCGGGACGGGCACCGGAGGGCGAGCCGGTCCGGGTGAGCGAACGCGGCGCGTGGCTCCGGCTGGACGCCCGCTACGGCACGGCGTTCCGGCGCACCGACTCGCTGACGCTCGACCCGCGATGACGTCGCCGGGGTTCTCGGTCTCCTGGCCCGGGAGGGGCGAGCCGGAGGTCCCGGGGGAGCAGGGGCCCGCGCCGAGGCTGGTCGAGGTGGTCCGCGACGCGGACGGGCGGGCGTCCGGAGCGGTGCTCGACGGGGACGGGGCCCGGATCGCGGAGGCCTCGGCCGCCCTCGAGGAGGTCGGTCTGGGGCCGACCGGGGCCGCGCAGTTGGTCTACCTCGACCCGCCCTTCAACCGGGGCGGCCGCTTCGACGGGTACCACGACAACATGCCGCGTCTGACGTGGCTGAGCTACATCGAGGCGCGGCTGGTGGTGGCGCGCGACCTCCTCGCGGACACGGGGACCGTCTGGGTCCACCTGGACGATGCCGAGGCCCACCGGGTCCGGTGCGTGCTCGACGAGGTCTTTGGAACGGATGCCTTCATCGCCGATCTCACCGTGGAGAGCAACCCCAAGGGGCGCCAGCTCGACAGGTTCTTCGCCGGGTCCCACGACCGGCTCATGGTCTACGCGCGTGACCCCGGCAGGGTGCGCCTGGCCGGTGGCGTCGCGTCCGCGGTGGACCCCGCAGACTTCCCGCACGTGGGGGAGGACGGGATCAACTTCCGGCTGCTGCCGCTGCGCAACACCAACAAGCGGTTCAACCCGCGCACCACGCCGACCATGACCTACCCGCTCTACGGGGACCCGGGCAGCGGCGCCGTCTCGGTGGATCCCGCGCCCGGCCTGTCCGAGATCCTGCCGGTGTTCGGCGACCTCACCCCCGCGGTGTGGCGGTGGTCCCGGGCCCGGGCCACCGAGAGGGTGGACGAGCTGGTCTGCCGGACGGTCCGGGGCAGGTCGGGTCCGCGGGTCGACGTGTACCAGCGCGACCGGCACGAGGCGGGCCGGATCAAGAAGCTGAAGTCCATCTGGCTGGCCCAGGAGGTGGGGTCGACCGACACGGCCCGGGCGGAGTTGCGGAACGCGGGGGTCGACGGGTTCCGTACCCCCAAGCCGGAGGCGCTGATGCGGCGGATCGTGGAACTGGCGACCGGACCGGACGACCTCGTGGTGGACCTGTTCGCCGGATCCGGGACCACCGCGGTGGCGGCCCACGCGCTGGGGCGCCGGTGGGTGGTGGTGGAGCGCAATCCCGAGACGATCCGGGAGGTCCTCGTTCCCCGGTTGCGGGCTACCGGAGCATGACGCTGCCGCCGTCCACCATGAGCGTCTGCCCGGTCATGTAGGAGGCGTCCTCCGAGGCCAGGAACACCGCCACGCGGCCGATGTCGGACTCCGGGTCGCCGAACCGGCGCATCGGGGTGCCGGCGAGCAACCGCTTCTCGATGCCGGGGTTGGCCTCGATGTAGTTCTCCACGCCCTCGGTCAGCGCGAGCGGCGAGATGATGTTGACGTTGATGCCGTCCAGGGCCCACTCGTTGGCCGCGACTCGGCTGATGCCCCGGATCGCCTCTTTGGCGGCGGCGTACGAACCCTGAGTGGGGTGGCCGTTGATCCCGGCTCCGGAGGCGAAGTTGATCACCGAACCCCCACGCTCGGCCAGGTGGGCGTGGGCGGCCTTCATCAGCCAGAAGGTGGGGTAGAAGCCGGTGCCGAACGACAGGTCCAGCATCTCCTGCGTGGTCTCCAGCAGGGGCGCCTGGCGAGATGCGTGTGCATTGTTGACCAGCACGTCGACCGCGCCGAACGCCTCCACCGCGGCGGCCACGATCTTCATGGCGTTGGCCTCGATCGAGATGTCGGCGTTGAGGAAGCGGACCGCGTCGCCCAGTTCGTCGACCAGGGCCGCGCCGGCCTCGTCGTTGATGTCCACGGCGAGGACCGACGCGCCCTCCTTGACGAACGCGCGGGTGATGCCCCTGCCGATCCCGCCGGCACCGCCGGTGACGATCGCCGTCTTCTCCGCCAACCTCATGTTTAAGCCCCGTTCCTAGTGTGGTCGTAACCATACTGCGGTGTCCGGCGGCAGGACAGCACCGGTCGGGGGGTGCGACGCGAGGGGGCCGGAGGCGAGCACCACGTCGCCGTCCGGGAGGGGCACGGAGCGGGTGGAGGCGTTGAGCGCGCACACCACGCCGTCCCCGCGACGGAACGCCAGGCACCCGGACGGGGCGCCGTACCAGTCGACCGAGGCGGTGTCCGGTCCGGACCACGCGTGCCGGATCTCGATCGCGGCACGGTACAGCGAGAGCATCGACCCCGGGTCCTCGAGCTGGGGCTCCACGGTGAGGCGGCCCCAGTTCCCCGGCATCGGTAGCCAGGTGTCGGGCGAGGTCGAGAACCCGTACGGGGGTTCGGGTCCCTCCCACGGGATCGGGACCCGACAGTGGTCCCGGCCCATCTCCGCGTGGCCGGAGCGTTCCCAGGTGGGATCGGTCAGCCTGTCGTGGGGGATCGAGAAGTCGCTCGGCAGGCCGAGCTCGGCGCCGTTGTAGAGGAACGCGATCCCCGGGAGTGCCAGCTCGACCAGCAGCATGGCGCGGGCCCGCGCGGTTCCCGGCGCGCCGTTCCCGTATCGGGTCACCTCCCGCACCACATCGTGGTTGGACAGCGCCCACGTCGGCGTCGAGCCGGAGATGCGAGAGGCCTCCAGCGTCGACTCCACCGCCGCCCGGACGGCGCCGGCGTCGAAGGGCGCGCCGGTGAGGGCGAAGTGGAACGCGAAGTGCAGCTCGTCGGCGCGGAGGTAGCGCGCGAACCGGTCGACGGGTCCCACCCAGACCTCGCCGAAGGTGACGGCGCCCGGGTACTCGTCGACGACCGAGCGGATCCGTCGGTGGATGTCGTGGACGCCCGGCCGGTCCCAGCGCGCGTCGCGCGGGTCGACGACGAGCTGGGCCACCTCGAGGTCGTCGGGCAGATCCGCCAGGTCGTCCGGCTTGGCCAGGCCGTGCGCCACGTCGATCCGGAACCCGTCCACGCCCAGGTCCAGCCAGAACCGTAGGGTCCGCTCGAGATCGTCGGCGACGTCGGGGTGCGACCAGTCGAGGTCAGGCTGTTCGGCGGCGAACAGGTGGAGGTACCACTGGCCGGGCGAGCCGTCCGGTTCCGTCACGCGGGTCCACGCGGGCCCGCCGAACACCGAGGGCCAGTTGTTGGGAGGCCGCGAGCCGTCCTCGCCGCGCCCGTCGCGGAAGAAATAGCGGTCCCGTTCGGGGCTACCGGGCCCCGCGGCGAGCGCGGCCGCAAACCACGGGTGCTCGACGCTCGTGTGGTTGGGGACGAGGTCCATGATGAGGACCATGCGGGCGGCGTGCAGTTCCTCGAGCAGCCGGCGCAGCGAGTCGAGGTCACCGAACAGCGGGTCCACCTCCCGCGGGTCCGACACGTCGTAGCCGTGATCGGCGCCGGGCGACAGCATGACGGGGGAGAGCCACACGCCGTCCACCCCGAGCAGTTCCAGGTATCCGACGCGGTCGATCACGCCCTGCAGGTCGCCGCGGCCATCGCCGTCGGAGTCGGCGAAGGAGCGCGGATAGATCTGGTAGAGGACCATGTCCTCCCACGGCCGCGACGCGTGGGCCGGGGGCCTCACGAGCCCTCCGCGGTGTTGACCATCATCGCCGCGGCGCGGGTCATGTAGTCGACCATCGCGGCGCGGTGTTCGTCATCCAGGGTCCCGCTGTCGATCGTGTCCACCGCGGCGAGCATGTGGGTGAGCCACGCGTCGTGGGCGGCGCGGTCCACCGCGTAGGGGTTGTGCCGCATCCGCAGTCGAGGGTGTCCGCGCTGCTCGGAGTAGGTGGTCGGGCCGCCCCAGTACTGCTCCAGGAACATCCGCAGGCGGTCCTCGGCCGGGCCGAGGTCCTCCTCGGGATACATCGGCCGCAGCACCGGGTCGTCGGCCACCCGTCGGTAGAACTCGCGGACCATCGTGCGGAACGTCGCCGCGCCGCCGATCTCGTCGTAGAACGTACTGCTCGTCATGCCCCCATCATGCCCGTGCGCTCCGGGTGGGATGTCCGACCGAGCCGACCGGGGGCTGACGCGGGCATCCGGGTTTCCGTCACGCGTTAGGCGCGCGAAGAGTTCATCGAGGGTGCATCATCGTTGCAGGCGAGGTTCACTGCGGGCCCGGTTGAGCATGGTGCACTGGGCTCGGAGAAGACGAGCGGAGACCATCCATGGGCACAGCGGTGCGCGAGAACCCGGAGGGCCGACAACGGGGTCCACGGCCCCCGGCCCTACTCGAGCGCGTGCCCGGACCGGCCGCTCCGCTGGCCTCCGCGCCCCGCGTACTGCTGCTCAACGCGGGATACGAGGCGCTCACCGCTCTTCCCGCGCGACGGGCGGTGGTGATGCTGCTGGGCGGGAAGGCCGTCGTCGTCCACGACCATCCCACCGAGGTCCTGGTCCGCTCCGTGGGCACGGCGGTGCGCGTCCCCTCGGTGATCATGCTGCGGGAGTACGTGCGGATCCCGTACCGCGCGCAGGTGCCCATGACGCGGGCCGCACTCATGTACCGGGACTCCCACCGGTGCGGGTACTGCAACGCCAAGGCCACGACGGTCGACCACGTGGTCCCCCGCAGTCGCGGCGGGTCCCACGACTGGGAGAACTGCGTGGCCTCCTGCGCCCCCTGCAACCACCGCAAGGCGGACAAGCTGCTCTCGGAGCTCGGCTGGGAGCTGCGAGCGCCCCTGGTCGCCCCGAGGGGCCGCACGTGGCGGCTGGTCTCCCAGCTGCGCGAGATCGGCCCCCACTGGGAGGACTACCTCTACCTCGACGCGGCCTGACACCCGGCCGGCCGGTCACCCCAGCGGCACGACGTAGACCCCGTTCGAGTCGGCGTCGGCGAAGTACAGGGAGCGTCCGTCCTCGGACAGGGCCAACCCCGTCACGCCCGTCCTGCCCGTCTCGAGGACGCGACCGGGCGACCCGTCCCAGCCGAACTCGAGGATCCGGCCGGAGTCGTTGTCGGCGACGAACCACGAGTCGTCGCCGGCGGCGAGGCCGGACGGGCGCGCGGCGGTCCCGGGCGCGACGTCCTCGACGGTGGACTCCCACACGTACGAGTACTCGGCGAGGGTCTCCCGCGGCATGATCCACCGGTCGCCGGCGGCGTCGATCGCGGCACGGTCGCCGTGCTCGGCGACCCAGGTCCGGACGGTGGCCGGGTCGTCGCCGTCCCCGGGGCCGTCCTCGAGGTGGCTCCAGTCGATCACGCCGGGGCCGTGCTCGCCGTGGCCGGCGGGGGAGTCGTTCCAGTTGGCGACCATGACCTCGGCGCGCCCGCTGTCCGGCTGGAACCGGCGGACCACGCCCGCGCCGGTGTCGGAGTAGTACACCCACCCGCCGCGGGTCATCATCCCGCTGGGGACGCCGTCCACGCGCTCGTAGGGCAGGTCGATGTAGCGCCTGGTGGTGCCGTCCCCGTGGAAGCCGTTGCCCTCCTGGTGGTCGCGGTTGAAATCGATCCGGGCCACGTGGCCCGGACCGCTGCACCCGCCCGCCGTGTCGCCGACCCCGCACCCGTCCAGCACGAAGTACCCGTTGACCGAGTCGTGGACGATGCCCGTGCTGAGCGGGTTGCCGTGCAGCATGTCGAGGTGGCTGCCCTGCCGCGGCCAGACGCAGCGGGAGATGGACTCGGACCAGTACTCGACCGGGCACTGGTGCCGGGGGATGTCGTCCGGGGGGTCGTGGCTGAGCCCCGGCTGGGGCCAGTCGTCCAGATAGTCCTTGTTCTGTCCCGCCCGGGCGAACGTGTCGGGGGAGAACAGGGTCGGCCCCATGAAGTTGTTGTTGCGGAAGTGGGCGTCCCGCTCCGGGTTGAGCACGAACTCCATGTCGCGGACCTCGTTGGTGGAGTCGTTCGACACGGCGAAGAACGACCCGTCCTCGTTGAACGCGATCCCCGACGGCCGGGCGGTGAAATGCTCCCCGTACCCGTCCCGCAGGCCCCGGCTGGCCGCCGGATCGGCGAGGTCGATCACGGTGAGCGAGTCGTCGCCGGAGTTGGTCACCCAGAGCTCGGTGGTCCCCGGCCGGAGGGAGAGCGCGCTCGGGGCGTCGAGCGACTCGCCCACCAGGACCGCCTCGGGCACCGGCCCCGGCGGGTCTCCCCCGTCAGGGGAGGGCGTCGCACAGCCGGACGCCACCAGGAGCAGGGCGGTCACCGCAGCGGCGGTGGCCGCTCCCGGGCGGCGGGACCACCGCGAGCGTGCGGAGGAATGAGCGCTGGGCACGGGTTCTCCTGACCGGTCAGGGCCCGCGCGGCGCGCCGACTCTCCTGACCGGTGATTCTGGCACGTGATGCCGGAGGGGCGGACGCGTATCCGCCGAGGATCGCCACCCCGTGTCCGGCAGGCCCGGACTACCCGGATTCGGCGGTGTCGACGGCGCGGGCGGCCAGCGCCCGGATCATGTCCGCGGTCTGCTCCGAGATGATCCGGCGCAGGGCCGCCGGGTGGGAGTCGTCGGCGACGACGGCCCGGAACCGCTCGACACTCCCGGGGTCCACGGCCCACGAGGGGAAGATCCCCTCGGCCACGGTCTGGGCGAGGTCGCCGGGGCGGGCGGCCCAGAGCGCGGTCACGTCGTCCAGGTAGCGCTCGGCCACGCCGGTGAGCAGGTGCTCGTGGCCGGGCAGGTCCAGCCCGAGGAGCGTCGCGCGGACGATCGCGTTGCTCGGCGCGTCCGGCCCGGTCCGCAGGAGCAGTGCCTCGGCCTCCTCCTTGGCGCCGACGGTGGGGCGGGCGGCGCGCGCGGTGGCGGCCCGCCGGGCTCCGCCCGCGGTGTCGTCGGCGGCCAACTCGGCGTCGATCCGGTCGCCGGCCTCGGCGCCGGCCGCGACCAGCGCGGTGAGGACGGTCCAGCGCAGGTCGGTGTCGACGGCCAGGCCGGGCAGCCCCGCCTCGTCGGCGCCCGCGTCGAGGAGCGCCGCCAGCACCCGCCCCTGGTCGGTGCCGATCGGGCAGGCGCACAGCGCGGTGAGGAAGGCGAGCTGGTGATCCGATCCCGCCTCGGCGTCGCGGGCCGCGGCGAGCATCGCCGAGGAGAACCGCGGCCACCCGGTGGCCGCCGCCCAGTCCGGGTCGGCGTACCTCGCCAGCGCGGTCTGCGCCTGCGCCAGGACGCGCTGCACCACACCGATGTGCGACTCGCGCGGAGCGGCCCGCGAGACCACCTCCACGAATCGACGGGCGGGCAGCCGCGCCTCCCTCGTCATCTCCCACAACGCCGACCAGCACAGGGTCCGAGCGAGGGGGTCGGCGATGTCCTCGAGGGAGGCCAGCACGGTGTCCAGGGAGTGCGCGTCGAGCCGCACCGAGCAGTAGGTGAGGTCGTCGTCGTTCGGCAGCACCAGCTCGGGCACGGGGTGCCCGGCCAGGTCGGGGACCGGGGTCCGCGCGTCGTGGACGTCCAGCTCGGACCGCGCGGTCCGCACCAGCGCCCCCGAGGCATCACGGCTGTAGAGGCCGACGCCCAATCGGTGGGTGCGCAGCTCCCCGGCGCCCGGGGCGGCCGGGCCCTGGACCACGGTCAGCTCGGAGATGGTTCCGGCGGCCCCGCCCCCGGCCGACGTCGTGATCTCGACCGCGACCGGGTTGATGCCGGTGGTCCGGAGCCACTGGTCGGCCCAGCCGGACAGGTCGCGGCCCGAGGACTTCTCCAGGGCGGACAGCAGGTCGTCGAACTGGGCGTTGCCGAAGGCGTGCTCGGCGAAGTACGCGCGCAGCCCGGCGAGAAACGGCTCGCGACCGACGTAGGCCACGAGCTGCTTGAGGACGGAGGCGCCCTTGGCGTAGGTGATGCCGTCGAAGTTCGCCTCGACCGTCTCCAGGTCCGTCATGTCCGCGGCCACGGGGTGGGTGGAGGGCAGCTGATCCTGACGGTAGGCCCATGACTTCTCCACGTTCGCGAAGGTGGTCCACGCGTCGGTGTACCGGGTGGCGTCCACCTGGGCGAGCACGGAGGCGAAGGTCGCGAACGACTCGTTGAGCCACAGGTCGTCCCACCACCGCATGGTCACCAGGTCCCCGAACCACATGTGGGCCATCTCGTGCAGGATCGTCTCGTTGCGCCGCTCGTAGCGGTAGCCGGTGACCCGGGACCGGAAGACGTAGTCCTCGAGGAAGGTCACCGCGCCGGCGTTCTCCATGGCCCCGGCGTTGAACTCGGGGACGAAGATCTGGTCGTACTTGCCGAACGCGTACGGCAGCCCGAACTCGCGGTGGTAGAAGCCGAAGCCCTCCTTGGTCTCGGCGAACAGGCGGTCGGCGTCCAGGTGCTCGGCCAGCGAGGCCCGGCACAACAGCCGTAGTGGAATGGTGCCGTGCTCGTCGGTGTAGGCGTCCTCCACCACGTGGTAGGGGCCGGCGATGAGGGCGACCAGGTACGTCGACATGATCTCGGTGGGGGCGAAGCGGTGCACCACCCCGCCACCCGCGGCGGGCGACTCCTGCGCCAGCGTGTTGGCCACAACCACCCACGACTCGGGAGCGGTCACCGTGAGCGCATAGCGGGCCTTGAGGTCGGGTTGGTCGAAGCAGGCGAAGACGCGCTTGGCGTCCGCCGTCTCGAACTGCGAGTAGAGGTACACCTGCCCGTCCACCGGGTCGACCATCCGGTGCAGGCCCTCGCCGGTCGTGGTGTACGCCAGGTCGGCGTCCACCACGAGCTCGTTGGTCGACTGGAGGTCGGGGAGCGTCAGCCCGTCCTCGTCGTCGTACCGCTCGTCCTCCCCGGCGGCGACCAGTTCCCGGCCGTTCAGGGTCGCGGACCTGATCCGCGCCGACCGCAGGTCGATGAACGTCTCCGCGCCCGGACGGGCGCAGGAGAAGCGCACCACGGTCCGCGACCGGAACGTCTCCGACCCCGGGCCGCCGCCACCGTCGGTGAGGTCGATGTCCACGTCGTACGACTCCACGTCGAGCACCTCCGAGCGGGCGGCGGCGTCGGCGCGGGTGAGATTGAGGGAGCGCATCGTGGGTGACCTCGGTTCTGGGGGTGGGCTACCGCTCCAGTCCTACCAGCCCCGGTGGTGGCGGTGGGGGTCCGCGACCGGGAAGATGGGGGACATGACATCGACCACGCCGTCCACCGCCCGTTCCGTCGACTTCTGGTTTGACCCGCTGTGCCCGTTCGCGTGGGTGACCAGCCGCTGGATCCTCGAGGTGGAGAAGGTCCGCCACATCGAGCTGACCTGGAACGTCATGAGCCTGTCGGTCCTCAACGACGGCCGCGACCTGCCCGAGGAGTACCTCGAGCTGATGGAGCGTGGCTGGGGGCCGGTCCGCGTGGCGATCGCCGCCGCCCGGCGTCACGGCCAGGAGGCCCTGGGTCCGCTGTACACCGAGCTCTGGACCCGCATCCACGACCAGGGGCGGGGGATCGAGGACCCGACCGTGATCGCCGAGGCGCTCGAGGCGGCGGGCCTGGACGCCGACCTCGCCGCCGCCGCGGGGACGGACGAGTACGACGACGAGCTGCGCGCCTCCCACCACCGCGGCATGGACCCGGTGGGCGACGAGGTGGGGACCCCGGTGATCCACGTCGACGGCGCCGCGTTCTTCGGGCCCGTCCTCACCCGCATCCCGCGGGGCGAGGACGCGGGGAGGGTGTTCGACGGCGCCGCCCTGCTGGCCGGGTACCCGTACTTCTTCGAGCTCAAGCGGTCCCGCACCGAGTCCCCCCGGTTCGACTGACGCTGCCCTTCCGGCTTGCGCTGCCCTTCCGGCTTACGCTGCGTGTCGGGTCCTCTCCGGCAGCGTAGGTCGGCCGATTCCGGGCGGTCGGCCAGCGCAAGTCAGGGGGGCTCGGGAGGCGGCGCATCCGGGGCGGGGTGATCCGCGGGTCCACCCGCACCGGGTTCGACGACCGCGCGTGGCAGAATCGCCGCCATGCGCATCTACCTGGGGGCGGACCACGCCGGCTTCGAGACCAAGAACGTCATTGCCGAGCACCTCAAGGCCGCGGGCCACGAGGTCGTGGACTGTGGCGCCCACACCTACGACGCGGAGGACGACTACCCGGCCTTCTGCATCGACGCCGCGGCCAAGACCGTCGCGGACCCCGGCAGCCTGGGCATCGTGTTGGGCGGCTCGGGGAACGGCGAGCAGATCGCCGCGAACAAGGTGCCCGGCGCCCGCTGCGCGCTGGCGTGGAGCCCCGAGACCGCGCGGCTGGCCCGCGAGCACAACAACGCCCAGCTGATCGGCATCGGCGGGCGCATGCACTCGCAGGAGGAGGCGCTGGCGATCGTCGACGCGTTCCTCGACCAGGCGTGGTCCGAGGCCGAGCGCCACCAGCGGCGCATCGACATCCTCGCCGAGTACGAGCGCACCCGTCAGGCCCCGCCCGTCCCCGGCGCCTGACGGGAGCCACAGTGCCCGTGCCCGAGTCCGTCCGTGCCTGAGGGGCACACCCTCCACCGACTGGCCCGCCTGCACACCGGGTACTTCGCGGGCGGGCCCGTCCGCGTGTCCAGCCCGCAGGGGCGGTTCGCCGACCACGTCCTGGTCGACGGTCGCCACTTCGAGCGGGCCACCGCGACCGGCAAGCACCTGTTCCACCACTACGAGGGTGGCCTGGCCGTCCACGTGCACCTCGGCCTCTACGGCTTCTTCGACTCCCACCTCGTGCCCGAGGGGCAGAACCCGCCCGACCCCGTGGGGCAGGTGCGCATGCGGGTCGGATCGGCGACCGGGAACGGCCCGGCGCACAACGTGGATCTCCGGGGCCCGACCCGGTGCGAGGTGCTCGGGGAGGAGGCGGTGGCCGAGGTCCGCGACCGCCTGGGGCCCGACCCGCTTGACCCGGCGGCCGACCCCGGGCGGGCCTGGGAGCGGATCCGGCGCAGCTCCCGCCCGATCGGTGCCCTGCTCATGGACCAGAAGGTGCTGGCGGGGGTGGGCAACGTCTACCGCGCCGAGGCGCTGTTCCGGGGCGGCCTCGAGCCGTTCCGGCCAGGCGCGACGATGCGGGAGGGGGAGTTCCGTGGGCTCTGGGACGACCTCGTGGCGCTGATGGCGGTGGGGGCGGAGACGGGCGGGATCGTCACGATCAGGCCGGAACACGACCACGGCGACGTCCCGCGGCGGGGCGCCGACCGGCCACGGAACTACGTCTACCAGCGCGACGGGTGGCCGTGCCGGGTGTGCGGTGACGACATCCGCCTGCAGACGATGGAGGCGCGGACCCTGTTCTGGTGTCCGACGTGTCAGTCGGGGTGACGGGGGTCCCGCGGTCCGGGGCGCGGCCGGGGACCCGGGGAGGATGGAGCGGGTGACGGGAATCGAACCCGCGTAGCCTGCTTGGAAGGCAGGGGCTTTACCATTAAGCTACACCCGCATCAGCGGCGTGACCTGGGAGTTCTTCCCCGTCCCGCTCGCGCTTCGACAAGACTACCGGACCGTCGCGGCGCCCCCAACTCCCGGGGCGAGAACGCGGAATCTGTCCTGATCCGGCCCTGTCGTACACTGGGCGAGTTGGTTTGGCGGCCCGGCAGGTTTCCCGCGCACGGCGCGGGATGGTCGGCCGCGCGACTCACCGGGATGTGGCGCAGCTTGGTAGCGCATCCGCTTTGGGAGCGGAGGGTCGCAGGTTCGAATCCTGTCATCCCGACCAGCGGAGCCCGAACACACACGAACCCCACACGACTTCCCTAGGAGATCATCACCGTGAAGAGCACTGTCGAGCAGCTGAACCCGACCCGGGTCAAGGTCACGGTGGAGGTGCCGTTCGCCGAGCTCGAGGCGGACTTCGCCAAGGCGTACAAGTCGCTCGCCGGCCAGGTCAACATCTCCGGATTCCGGCCCGGCAAGGCCCCGGCCAAGCTCCTCGAGGCGCGGATCGGTCGCCCGGCCGTGCTCGAGCAGGTCGTCAACGACATGATCCCGACCCGGTACAGCCAGGCCGTCGACGAGCACGACCTCAAGGTCCTCGCGCAGCCCGACATCGAGGTCACCAGGCTCGAGGACGGCGACGTGGTGGAGTTCACCGCCGAGGTGGACGTGCGTCCCGAGATCACCCTGCCGACCTACTCCGACCTGTCGGTCACCGTCGAGGCCCCCGCCACCGACGACGCCGCCGTCGACGCGGAGCTCGACAACCTCCGCGCCCGGTTCGGCACCCTCAAGGGCGTCGAGCGCGGTGCCAAGGAGGGCGACTTCCTCTCCGTGGACCTGGCCGCCACCGTCGACGGTGAGCCCGTCGACGAGGCCTCGACGGAGGGCCTGTCCTACGAGCTCGGATCGGGCACGCTCGTCGACGGACTCGACGCCGCCGTCGACGGCCTCAAGGCCGGCGAGTCCAAGGAGTTCCCCTCCGCCCTCGTCGCGGGAGACCACGCGGGCAAGGAGGCGATCATCACCGTGACCGTCCAGTCCGTGAAGGAGCGCGAGCTCCCCGAGGCCGACGACGACTTCGCCCAGATGGCGAGCGAGTTCGACACCCTGGACGAGCTCAAGGCGGACCTCGCGGAGAAGGTCGCGCAGCAGGCCAGGGCCGGCCTCGCGGGCGAGATCCGGGACAAGGTCCTGGACGCGCTCATCGACGCGACCGACATCCCGACCCCGGAGTCCGTGGTCGAGTCCGAGGCGCACGCCCAGATGCACCAGCTGATCGACCAGTTCGGCGGGGATCCGTCGATCCTCGACCAGGCGCTCGCCGCCGAGGGCACCGACCGCGAGACCTTCGAGGCCGAGACCCGCGAGGGTGCCGCCCGCGCCATCCGCAGCCAGCTCCTGCTGGACGCCGTGGCCGAGGAGGCCTCGACCGAGGTCTCCCAGGAGGAGCTCACCCAGCACATCATGTTCCAGGCTCAGCGCTACGGCATGGACCCGAACCAGTTCGTCCAGCAGATCCAGCAGGCCGGCCAGCTCGGTTCGCTGTTCTCCGACGTCCGCCGTTCCAAGGCCCTGGCCGACGTGATCTCCCAGGTGACGGTCCAGGACACCGACGGCAACACCGTCGACACCACCGAGTTCTTCGGCTCGCGCGAGGACCGGAACGCCGACTCCGCCGAGGCCGGGACCGAGGACGACAGCACTGACGAGCAGGACGCCGACGCCTGATCGTCGCGACCTGATCCGACTGTTCCACCGGGGGGCCGGGGACCGCTGCACGCGGTCCCCGGCCCCCCGGCGTCGTGGCCATCCGGGGCCGGTGGTCGCCCGCGGGCGTGGCCCCGCCGACGCTGAGAGCGAACACCCGCCCCGTCGGGACGGTTCCGTCGTGGGCGTTGGTTACTGTTTGACGTAACGGATACCCGGCCGCCGGACGGTCGGGCACCGCGCGAGCGGTGAGACGATGAGCGAAGGTAGGTTCCCCGTGGCCCAGAACGGTTCAGTGGCTCAGTTCGGTTCCATGCAGCCCGGTTCGATGCAGCCCAGTTCGACGCAGCCCGCTCTCAGCTCGCCCGGGTCCCACGGGCTGACCCTGGGCGACTCGGTCTACGAGCGCCTGCTGCAGGAGCGGATCATCTTCCTGGGCTCCCAGGTGGACGACGACATCTCCAACCGGCTCTGCGCGCAGATCCTCCTGCTCGCGGCGGAGGACCCCACTCGCGACATCGCGATGTACATCAACTCGCCCGGCGGCTCGGTGACGGCCGGCATGGCGATCTACGACACGATGCAGTTCGTCGAGTGCGACGTGGCCACCTACGGCATGGGCCTGGCGGCCTCGATGGGCCAGTTCCTGCTCACCGCCGGCACCAAGGGCAAGCGCTACGCCCTGCCGCACGCCAAGATCATGATGCACCAGCCGTCGGCCGGTGTCGGTGGGTCCGCCGCGGACATCGCCATCCAGGCCGAGCAGTACGCCGCCACCAAGCGGGAGATGGCCGAGCTCATCGCCCAGCACACCGGCCAGACCTTCGAGCAGGTCACCGAGGACTCGGACCGCGACCGGTGGTTCACCGCGGAGGCGGCAAAGGAGTACGGCTTCGTCGACCACGTGATCGCGCGCGCCGCCCAGAGCGGCGGAACCTCGCCGTCGTGACCGTCGAACCCGTCGCCCACGGGAGCGCTCCCGTAGCCCACCCAGCCCCGAACACCACCACGGAGTCACCGATGACCTCACTGCCGTCCTCGCGCTACATCCTCCCGTCCTTCGTCGAGCACTCGAGCTACGGCGTCAAGGAGTCCAACCCGTACAACAAGCTCTTCGAGGAGCGGATCATCTTCCTGGGCACCCAGGTCGACGACGCCTCGGCGAACGACATCATGGCCCAGCTTCTCGTGCTCGAGGGCCAGGACCCCGACCGCGACATCACCATGTACATCAACTCGCCGGGCGGATCGTTCACCTCGCTCATGGCGATCTACGACACCATGCAGTACGTCCGCCCCGACGTGTCGACCGTGTGCCTGGGCCAGGCCGCCTCGGCCGCCGCGATCCTGCTCGCCGCCGGCACCAAGGGCAAGCGGGCCGCGCTGCCCAACGCCCGCATCCTCATCCATCAGCCGTCCACCGGGGGCTTCCAGGGCCAGGTCTCCGACCTGGAGATCCAGGCCGCCGAGATCGAGCGCATGCGCCGACTCATGGAGTCCACCCTGGCGCAGCACTCCGGGCGCACCGCCGATCAGGTCCGCGAGGACACCGATCGCGACAAGATCCTCACCGCCGCGGAGGCCAAGGACTACGGGATCATCGACACCGTGTTCGACTACCGTAAGCTGTCGACCTCCAACTGACGAGCGGGCGGCGCGCCGCTGCGGGTTGCGGCGCGCCGTCGGGTCCAATGAACTGATCGCGCGGGGATCGGACTTTCCGGTCCCTCCCGCGTACCGTCGACTATGGGGTGGTACTCCGGTCCCCTGGAATGCGAGGACGTAGAACTCATGGCACGTGTGGGTGAGAGCGGCGACCTGTTGAAGTGTTCCTTCTGTGGGAAGAGCCAGAAGCAGGTCAAGAAGCTGATCGCCGGTCCCGGGGTCTACATCTGTGACGAGTGCATCGAGCTGTGCAACGAGATCATCGAGTCCGAGGTCGACGACTCCTCGGACTCGGCGCTCGAGGAACTCCCCAAGCCGTCGGAGATCCACGCCTTCCTCGACCAGTACGTGGTGGGTCAGGACGACGCCAAGCGGACGCTGGCCGTCGCGGTCTACAACCACTACAAGCGCATCCGGGTGGGCGCCTCGATCGGCCGGGGTGACGGCGTCGAGCTGGCCAAGTCCAACATCCTCATGCTGGGCCCGACCGGCTGCGGGAAGACCTACCTCGCCCAGACCCTGGCCAAGATGCTCAACGTGCCGTTCGCCATCGCGGACGCCACCGCGCTGACCGAGGCCGGGTACGTGGGCGAGGACGTGGAGAACATCCTCCTCAAGCTCATCCAGGCCGCGGACTACGACACCAAGCGCGCCGAGATGGGCATCATCTACATCGACGAGGTCGACAAGATCGCCCGCAAGTCCGAGAACCCCTCGATCACCCGCGACGTCTCCGGGGAGGGCGTGCAGCAGGCGCTGCTGAAGATCCTCGAGGGAACCCAGGCATCCGTGCCCCCGCAGGGCGGCCGGAAGCACCCGCACCAGGAGTTCATCCAGATAGACACGTCCAACGTGCTGTTCATCGTCGCCGGGGCCTTCCAGGGTCTGGAGAAGATCGTGGGCGACCGCGTCGGCCGGAAGGGCATGGGCTTCGGGTCCGAGGTGGCCAGCAAGAGCGATCTCCACTCGACCGAGAACTTCTCGGAGGTCATGCCGGAGGACCTGGTCAAGTTCGGGCTGATCCCGGAGTTCATCGGCCGTCTCCCCGTGGTGGCCTCGGTGACGAGCCTGGACCGCGAGGCGCTGGTGAACATCCTCAGCGAGCCCAAGAACGCGCTGGTCAAGCAGTATTCCCGGCTCTTCGAGATGGACGGGGTGGAGTTGGAGTTCACCGATGACGCCCTGGAGGCCGTGGCGGACCAGGCCATCCTGCGCGGCACCGGGGCCCGCGGGCTCCGCGCCATCATGGAGGAGGTCCTCCTCCCGGTGATGTACGACATCCCCGGTCGCGACGACGTCGCCCGCGTGGTGATCGCCGGCGAGACGGTGCGGGACAACGTCCTGCCGACCATCGTCTCGTTCTCCGAGGAGGAGCCGCGGGAGAAGTCGGCCTGAGCCCGGCCCCGCGGGGCGCGGTCAGTCGGCGCCGGCGGTGCGTTCCACGTACAGGGCGAGCTCGGTCCGGCCCCGCAGGCCGAGCCTGGCGTAGATCCGGGTGAGGTGGTACTGCACCGTCTTGACGCTGAGGAACAGCGCCTCGGCGGTCTGCGCGTTGGTCCGGCCCGCGGCCACCAGGTCCGCCACCGCCCGCTCCTGAGGGGTCAGGCCCACCGGTCCGACCGTGCGGGCCACGTCCACCCCGCCCGCGCGGCGTTCGCGGTCGCACCGGTCGACGTACACGGTCGCCCCGAGCTGTTCGTACAGGTCGCGGGCAGCACCCAGTGCGAGGTGGGCCTCTCGTCGTCGTCCCGATCGCCGGAGGGCCTGGCCTCTGGCCAGGTGGACGCGCGCGGAATGGAACGGCATCCCCAGGCCCTCGAGGTGGTCGAGCGAGTCGCGGAACAGCCTCTCCGCGCCCTCCACGTCTCCACGGGCGTTGAGGATACGGGCGCGCACGGCCCCGAGCCGGGCGAGGGTGGATCGGTGGCCGATCTCGCGGGCCCGGCGCTCGACCGGCGTGATGAGCTCCTCCGCCCCCGCGGTTCGTCCGTCCAGGACCAGGGCGTGGGCGTACAACTCGTGCCACGGCCAGAATCCGGGCTGGTCCACGTCCAGCCGGGTGGCCAGGGCGAGGATCGGTTCGGCCGCGCGCCGGGCGCCGGAGTGCTCCCCGTTGGCGGCGGCCACCTGCATCCGGGCCATGGCCGAGGGCAGGATCTGGACGGGGTACGCGTCGGGCCTGGTGGTGAGGTGCCGGGTGTGGGTGGCGGCCCCGAGTCGATCACCGCGCATCGCGCGGATGACGGCGCCCGTCCAGTGGACGACCGGGGCCAGCAGGTCCAGCTCGAGCTCGTCGATCCTGCGGGCCGCGGTGTCCACCACGCGCAGCGCGTCGTCCCATTCCCCCCGGAGCAGCAGGGTGCGGGCCAGCCAGGCCTGCGACCACAGGGAGATGCGGGCGGACCCGGTGACCTCGGTCGTGGGGATCGCGGCCTCGAGGCGGACGCGCGCGGTCTCGAGATCGTCCCCGGCCAGGGCGATCCACCCGGCCGCCATCTCGAACCGCTGGGCCACCGGATCGGCGGGGTCCACGGGCGGCGGGGGCGGGCCCGGCGCGCCCGGTGCCGAGATGGCCGATCCCAGCATGGCGACGGCGCGGGCCTCGGCGGCGGCGGGGGAGGTGGACCCGGTCCCGGCCGCGTCGACGACCTCGGAGGTCCAGCGGGCGATCTCGTCGGGTCGCCAACCGCACAACGCGTGGACGACCATCTTCCGGGCCAGGTCCACCCGGTCGTCCGGGCGGGTGGGGGTCGTGCGGGCGGCCAGGCCCAGCAGCGTGTCCGCCTCCGTGGCGTGCCCCCTGTGCAGCGCCAGGAGCGCGAGCACGGAGTCCCGGTGGGGGTCGGGACGGACCCGGTCGAGGCCCCGGGTGAGGGCGCCGGCCTCCGAGATCCGACCCGCGCCGATCAACGCGTCGATGCCGGAGGTCGTCCACTCGAGTCGCCGGTCGGGGTCGTCCGTGAGGCGCGCGGCGGTGAGCAGCGCGTCCCCCGCCGCGCCCCACCGGCCCGCGCGCACGTGGTCGTCCGCGCGGCGGCGGTACTCCGTCGCCAGCCCGGGATCCGGGCCCGTCGCGAGCGCGGCGCGGTGGGCCAGCGCGGCGTCCGGGTCGCGGTCCCGGGCGAGTCCGGCGGCGGCGGTGTGGAGCGCCACCAGCCGTGCCGGGGGCACCGCCGCCTGCACGGCCGCGCGCAGGAGCGGGTTGGTGAACTCGACGGTCGCGTGGCCCGGGGCGAGGGTCAGCGCGACCAGTCCGAGGCGGTGCCCCGCGTCGAGGGCCGCGAGCACCGCGTCGTCCGATGCCCCGGGCAGCAGCGCGGACAGCTCCGTGAGGGGCGCCGGCGGGATCTGGACGGAGGCGGCCTCCAGGACCTCCCGGTGGGCGGGGGCCAGGTCGCGGAGCCGGGCGTCGACGTCGGCGCGGAGGGTCGGAGGGAGTCGGGGAGCGCCGTGAGGGGCGGACCACCAGTCCGGCCCCACGTGATCGGTGATCGCCGTGACGGTGGCGGTGTCGCCGCCGGTGAGGTCGAGCAGGCGCCGGACCGACCCCTCCGAGGGCTCGATCCCGGTCCGCGCGGTGACCAGCTCGCGGAGCGAGACGGTGTCGAGCCGATCCAGGCGGAGGGTCACCGCGGCGACGCGGGCGACCAGGTCGGCGGAGGGGCCGGGATCCGACGACGACGAGGTCAGCACGAGCAGAACGGAATCGGCCGATTCGACGGCGTCGACCATGCCCCGGAGCGAGTCGGGGTCGGCGTGGTCGGCGTCGTCGAGCGCCACGACCGTCCCCGGGCCCGCCACGCGGAGCGCGGAGCGCAGCGCCACGGCGACGGTGGTCTCCGATGAGGCGAGGAGCGGGTGTCGGGTGGGGCCGCTGGGGAATCGGGTGAGCGCCCGGTCGGCCGTCGACCACGGTCGTCGGTGGTCCCAGGGCAGCGCCCGGACCGCCGCGACCGTGACGCCGCGAAGCGAAGAGAGGAACGTGTCGAGGGTGTGTGTCTTCCCGCCCCCGGTCGGGGCGGTCACCAGGACGACCCGGGACCCGCGGTCCGTCACCAGTCGATGGGTGTCGAGCAGTCCGTCGAGGGATCCGCGGAGTTCGCCGCGACGCTGGGGGCTCATCGGTCCAGCGTAGGGCGCGGCGCGCGGGTGGGCCAGGGTTAACCCTAGTCATGCCCCAGGGTGGTTGGTTCGGCATGCGAACGGCACGTCGGGTGGCGGCCGGTGACCTGCACCGACCCGGACCCGGGGTTCGCGATGCGCACAATTGTGTCACTACATCCGTAAAGTGAGTGATTGACGACACAGCATCCCGGGGTGCACGGTGGTGGTCATCGGCTGGCGGACCCACTCCGCCGGGACCACGGTCCCCCGGCCCGATCCAGTCCCCACTCACCCAGGGAGCGTCATGTCCACCACCGCAGTCCCCACCGCCTCCGGCTCAGGCAACGCCGCCACCGACAAGTTCAAGGGCAACCGGGTCACCTCCGACACCTCGCCCGAGCGCGCCGCCGCGATCTACAAGGACGTGCTGACCAAGCTCTCCGAGGTCATCTACCAGCACGAGGTGACCTACGACGAGTACCGCGTCCTCAAGCAGTGGCTCATCGACGTGGGCGAGGGCGGCGAGTGGCCGCTGTGGCTCGACGTGTTCCTCGAGCACTTCATCGAGGACTCCAACAGTCGGATCTTCGACGGCACCAAGGGCTCCATCGAGGGCCCGTACTACGTTCCCGGCGCCCCGAATCTCGGCGCCAGGGGCACCATGCCGATGCGTGAGGACGAGAAGGGCACCCACCTGGTGTTCAAGGGCCAGGTCCGTGACCTGGACGGTGCCGGCATCGAGGGCGCGACCGTCGAGCTCTGGCACGCCGACTCCGACGGCTACTACTCGCAGTTCGACGACGGCCTGGGCATCCCGGAGTGGAACCTGCGCGGCACCTTCTCCACCGACGCCGAGGGCGGCTTCGAGATCACCACGATCCAGCCCGCGCCGTACCAGATCCCGCACGACGGGCCGACCGGCGAGTTCATCGCCAGCTACGACGGCCACCCGTGGCGTCCCGCCCACCTCCACCTCAAGGTGACGGCACCGGGCAAGCGACTCATCACCACCCAGCTCTACTTCCAGGGCGGCCAGTGGGTCGAGGACGACGTGGCCGGGGCGGTCAAGCCCGAGCTTCTCCTGGACCCCAAGCCGGGCGCCGACGGGGTCGACGAGGTGGTCTACGACTTCGTGCTCGACCCGGTGTCCGCGCCGCGCTACGTCGCCTGACCGGCACGTTCTCCGGAATCGCCGCCGCCCGCCCCGGCCGCCACGAGCGGCCGGGGCGTCCGTGCTCCCCACCTAGACGAGGACCGACCATGACCGACATGACCATCCGCTCCGTCGAGACCCGCATCCTCGACGTCCCGCTCATCCGTCCCCACAAGTTCGCGACCACCACCGCGACCGCGCAGTCGATCCTGCTCGTGTCGGTGACCACCGCCGACGGGGTGGTCGGCCACGGGGAGGGCGTCACCCCGGGAGGGCCCTGGTGGGGCGGCGAATCGGCGGAGACTATGCAGGTGCTCGTCGAGAAGTACCTCGCTCCGGTGGCTGTGGGTCGCCGCGTGGACCAGATCCCCGCGGTCCTCGAGGCCATGGAGGGGGTGGTGGCCCGGGGCCGCTTCGCCAAGGCAGCGCTCGAGATCGCGATGTTCGATGCGTGGGCGCGCACCCTGGACGTGCCGGTGCGGTCCCTTCTCGGGGGCGCGGTCCGCGACTCCATCGAGTGCACGTGGGCCCTGGGGGCCATGCCGCTCGAGGAGATGGTCGAGGAGATCGACGAGCTCCTCGCCACCGACCGGCACCGCACCTTCAAGCTCAAGATGGGCGCGCTGGATCCGGCCGAGGACGTCGCCCGCATCGCCGCGCTCGCCGGGCGGCTCGACGGGCGCGCCGGGCTGCGGGTGGACATCAACGCCCGCTGGGACCGGTTCACCGCCACCACCCACCTGCCGGCGCTGGTGGACGCGGGGATCGAGCTCATCGAGCAGCCGACCCCCACGGAACAGATCGAGGTCCTGGCCGAGCTCAACCGCACCCTGCCCGTGCACATCATGGCGGACGAGTCGGTGCAGTCCCCGCACGACGCCCTCGAGGTGGTCCGTCGGGACGCCGCCGGCGTGATCGCGGTGAAGACCACCAAGCTCGGGGGGCTGACCCGCAGCAAGGAGGTCGTGGCGATCGCGCGCACGGCCGGGGTGGCGTGCCACGCCGCGACCTCGCTGGAGGGCCCCATCGGGACGATGGCCTCGCTGCACCTGGCGTGCGCGGAGCCGGGGTTCAACTACGGCTCCGAGCTGTTCGGTCCGCTCCTGCTGGCCGAGACCTACGTGACCACCCCGATCAGGTACGAGGCCGGCCGCGTCCACCTCCCGGAGGGGCCGGGCCTGGGCGTGGAGATCGACCACGACGCCGTGGAGAAGTTCACCCGCCGCTGACAGCGGCACCCCGACCCACAAGGAGAGTCAGACGATGGCACTGTTCCACGTCCGCATGGACGTCCACCTCCCGCACGACCTGGACCCGCAGGTACGGGCCGAGACCCTGGCCCGCGAGAAGGCCTACAGCCAGGAGCTGCAGCGCTCCGGAAAGTGGCGTGAGCTCTGGCGCATCGTGGGCCAGTACTCCAACATCAGCATCTTCGACGTCGAGTCGGCCGACGAGCTTCACGAGCTGCTCTCCGGCCTTCCGCTGTTCCCGTTCATGGACATCGAGGTGATGGCGCTGACCCGCCACCCCTCGCGCATCGACTGATCCCCGGTCGAGGTGCGTGGGACGCTGTTCCCCTGGGCGAGCGCACCCGATCGGCGGCGCCCACCACAGCGGCGGGCACAGCCGCAGCGCGACCCCGGGACTTGCGCTGGCTCTTCGGCCTGTGCGGCCTGTTTGCACGGGATTCCCGGGGTGGCGCTGGGCGACCGGACCAGTGGGCCAGCGTAAGCCGGAGACGCAGCGCATCCCGGCGGCAGCGTACGGCGGAGACGCAGCGTAAGCCGGAGACGCAGCGCATCCAGGGGGCAGCGGCGGCCCGACCGCCCCCCGGCACGCGGCCGAGGTGGGTCAGACGCGCTCGAACACCGCGGCCAGGCCCTGCCCACCGCCGATGCACATGGTCTCCAGGCCCCACTGGGCGTCGCGGCGCACCAGCTCGTGCGAGAGGGTGGCGAGGATGCGGGCACCGGTCGCGCCCACGGGGTGGCCGAGCGAGATGCCGGACCCGTGCGGGTTGAGACGCTCGGAGGCGGGATCGATGTCCCACTCGCGCATGACCGACAGCGCCTGCGCGGCAAAGGCCTCGTTCAGCTCGATCACGTCCATGTCCGCCAGCGTCATCCCGAGCCGGCCGAGCGCCTTGGCGGTGGCGGGGACCGGGCCGATGCCCATGGTCTCGGGGGCCACGCCCGCGACGGCCCACGAGGCCAGGCGCACGAGCGGCGTCAACCCGAGGGAGGCCGCCTTGTCCGTCGTGGTGACGATGCACATCGCCGCGCCGTCGTTCTGCCCCGACGCGTTGCCGGCGGTGACGGTCGCCTCGGGGTCGGTGCGACCCATGATCGCGCGCAGCCCGGACAGGGCCTCGACCGTCGTGTCGGCGCGGGGATGCTCGTCGGTGTCGACGACGACGTGGTCGCCCCTGCGCTGCGGGACGGTGACGGGGACGATCTCCTCGGCGAACACCCCGGACTGCTGGGCGGCGACCGCGCGCTGATGGGACTGCGCGGCGAGCCGGTCCTGCTCCTCGCGGGTGATGCCGTACTCGCGGCGGAGGTTCTCGGCGGTCTCGATCATCCCGCCGTCGATGACGTGGGAGCGGCCGCCGACCGTGGTGCGGGCGCGGCCGAGGCGGTCGACGAGCGAGATCCCGTCGCCCTTGATGCCCCAGCGGGGCGAGGGGGTGGCGTAGAACTCCACCTGACTCATCGACTCGACGCCGCCGGCCACGACGAGGTCGACGCCGCCGGAGGCCACCTGCAACGCGCCGGTGATGACGGCCTGGAGGCCGGAACCGCAGCGCCGGTCGAGCTGCATCCCGGGCACGTCGATCCCGAGCGGGGAGTCGAGGGCGGCGATCCGGCCGATGGCCGGGCCCTCGCCGCCGGGCGATCCCTGGCCCAGGATCACGTCGTCGACGTCCGCTCCGGTCAGGCCGGTGCGCTCGACGAGCGCCGTGAGCAGGGACGTGGCCAGGGTGTTGGCGTCGAGCTCGCGGAACACGCCGCCGAAGCGGCCGACCGGGGTGCGGAGGGGCTGGCAGATGACGGTGTCGCGCATGAGGTCTCCTCGTTGGGCTTGGGTGTCGTCGGGCTGGGTGTCGTCGGGCTGGGTGTCGTCGGGCTGGGTGTCGATGGGCTGGGGTGTCGCGGTGGGGTGGCGTGGGGTCAGCGGTTGACGGTGGCCAGGTCGGCGGACAACGCCCGGGCGGCGTCCACGACCACCGGGACGAGTTCGTCCCGGAGTTGTTCGACCGAGTACCGGGCGGCGTGGGTCGAGACGTTGAGGGCGGCCACGACCCGGCCGTCACGGTCGCGGACCGGGGCGGCGAGGGAGCGGAGCCCGGGCTCGAGCTCCTGGTCGACCAGCGCCCACCCCCGCTCGGCGATCGCGGCCAGTTCGGAGCGGAGCGCCGCCTCGTCGGCGAGGCCGTGGGGGGTCAGCACCCGGAGGTCGGTTCCGGAGAGGGAGGAGTCGAGGTCCTCCGGGGGCAGCGCGGCGAGCAGGACCCTGCCCATCGAGGTGGCGAAGGCGGGGAAGCGGGTGCCGATGGTGATCCCGATGTTCATGATCCGGCGCACCTGCACCCGGCCGACGTAGACGATGTCGCTACCGTCCAGGACGGCCACGGACGACGACTCGTCCAGCCGGGCGCTCAGCCGCTCGAGGTGCGGCTGCGCCAGGTCGGACAGCGGCATGGCGGAGAGGTAGCTGTACCCCAGGTCGAGCACCCGCGGGGTGAGCCAGAACGCGGATCCGGCGGTGTCGACGTAACCGAGCTCGACCAGCGTGTGGAGGAATCGCCGGGCGGTGGCGCGGGTGAGGCCGGTGGTGCGGGCGACGTCGCTGAGGGTCTGCCGGGGGTGGTCCGCGTCGAAGGCGGTGATGACGGCCAGGCCTCGGGCGAGCGACTGGACGAAGTCCGGGGAGGCCGACCGTTCCGGTGCCGCGGTCACGCCGGATCCGCGGCGGCGGCCGAGGTCAGGTGCGCGCGGAGGACCTCGCTGACACGAGCGGGCAGCTCCACGGTGGGCACGTGCGCGGCGGGGGACAGGATCACGAACTCGGCGCCGGGGACGCCGTCGGCGATCTCGCGGAGCACCTCCGGCGGGGTGGAGGGGTCCTCGTCGCCGGCCACCACGAGGGTGGGGCAGGAGATGCGTCCGAGGTCGGGGCGGCCGTCCCAGCCGGACAGCGCGTCGCAGGCGGCGGCGTAGCCCTCCGCGCTGGTGGCCAGGACCATGTCGCGGAGCCGGGACACCAGGGCGGGGTCGGACCCGGCGCGGGCGGGGGTGAGCCACCGCGCCACCACCGCGTCGGCCACGGCCGCGGTGCCCCCCGAGCGGACCGCGGCCGCGCGCTCGGTCCACCCCGAGGGTTCCCCGAACTTCGCGGCCGTGCACAGCAGCGCCACCGACCGGACCCGGGAGGACTCGTGCACGGCGAGCCACTGCGCCACCGCGCCGCCGAGGGAGAGCCCCACCACGTGGAAGCGGTCCACTCCGAGGGCGTCGAGGAGGGCCAGGACGTCGCCGGCGAGGTCGGCGACGGTGCAGGGCCCCGCCACGACCTCGGAACCGCCGTGGCCGCGGTGGTCGACGGCGACCACGTCGTGGTCGCGGGAGAGGTCCCGGACCTGGGCGTCCCACATCGATCGGTCGGACCCCAGGGAGCCGAGGAGGACGACGACGGGGGTGTCGGCGGACTGAGGGCCGCTGACCTCGTAAGACAGGGTGGCGGGCATGGTCGGTCCTTTCCGTGGGGTCGAGGCCGGAACGGGTCGGATCCCGGTGACGTGGACCACGATACCCCCTTGATGTGCGTAAGGCGAACGCTTGTGCATCTAGCGAACGTCGCCTACCGTGTGTGACATGACCAACAAGATCTTCTCGTCGGCCGCAGCGGCGGTCGCGGACATCCCCGACGGCGCCTCCCTCGCCGTGGGGGGCTTCGGCCTGGTCGGCATCCCCGCCGTCCTGATCGACGCCCTCCTCGAGCAGGGAGCGACCGACCTCGAGACCGTGAGCAACAACTGCGGGACCGACGGCTTCGGGCTCGGCAAGCTCCTGGAGGCCCGCCGCATCACGCGGACCACGGCCTCCTACGTCGGGGCGAACAAGGAGTTCGCCCGGCAGTACCTGGGCGGTGAGCTCGAGGTGGAGCTCACCCCCCAGGGCACGCTCGCCGAGCGCATGCGGGCCGGCGGCGCCGGCATCCCCGCCTTCTACACCCCGGCCGGCGTGGGCACGATGGTCGCCGACGGCGGTCTGCCGCTGCGGTACGACGGTGACGGCGGGGTCGCCCTGGCCTCCGAGCCCAAGGAGGTGCGCGAGTTCGACGGCATCCCGTACGTGTTGGAGCGCTCGATCGTCACCGACTTCGCCCTCGTCCACGCCCACCGGGCGGACACCGCGGGGAACCTGCAGTTCTACGGGACCGCCCGCAACTTCAACCCGGACGTCGCCATGGCCGGACGCATCACGATCGTGCAGGCCGAGGAGATCGTGCCGGCCGGCGGGATCGATCCCGCGGACGTCCACCTGCCCGGGATCTTCGTCCACCGCCTCGTCGAGGTCGGGCGGCAGGAGACCGGCGTGGAGATCGAGAAGCTGAGCGCCAACGGGGAGGAGAGGTCATGAGCTGGACCCACGAGCAGATGGCGGCGCGGATCGCGTCCGACTTCGTCGACGGCCAGTACGTCAACCTGGGGATCGGGATGCCGACCCTGATCCCGGACTTCGTCCCGGAGGGCGTCGAGGTGACACTGCACTCGGAGAACGGCATCCTCGGCGTGGGTCCCTACCCCACGCGCGAGCAGCTCGACCCGGAGATGATCAACGCCGGCAAGGAGACCATCACCGCGGCTGCGGGGGCGGCGTTCTTCTCGTCGTCGGAGTCCTTCGCCATGATCCGCGGCGGCAACGTCGACGTGGCCGTGCTCGGGGCCATGCAGGTGTCGCAGGCCGGCGACCTGTCCAACTGGATGATCCCCGGCGCCATGGTCAAGGGGATGGGCGGCGCGATGGACCTGGTCCACGGCGCCGGCAGGGTGATCGTGATGATGGACCACGTCACCCGCAAGGGCGACCTCAAGCTCCTGGCGGAGAACACCCTGCCGTACACCGGGCGCCACTGCGTCCAGCGGGTGGTCACCGACCTCTGCGTCCTCGACATCACCCCGGAGGGCTTCCGCCTGGTGGAGCTCGCGCCGGGGGTCACCCTCGGGGAGGTCCGCGAGAAGACGGGCGCCGCGGTCCTCGACTGACGCGGTCCTCGACTGACGCGGTCCTCGACTGACGCTGTCCTCGACCGGCGCGGCCTCCCGACCCCGGCCCGCGACGGGTCCGGGGTCGGTTCCTCACTACTGTGGGGGCCGACCCCGTCGTCGTCTGTGGAAGGCCCTGCGCATGAGCACCACCCCGGTCACCGTCACCGTCACCGGCGCCGCCGGCAAGATCGCCTACTCGCTGCTGTTCAGGCTCGCCTCGGGCCTGGTCTTCGGCCCGGACACCCCGGTCCGACTGCGGCTTCTCGACATCCCGTCCGCCGTGGTCGCCGCCGAGGGCGTGGCCATGGAGATCGAGGACTGCGCGCTGCCCCTGGTCGCCGGGATCGACATCACCGACGACCCGGTCGCGGCGTTCGACGGCGCCAACGCGGCGTTCCTCGTCGGCGCGAAGCCTCGCGGCAAGGGCATGGAGCGGGCCGACCTGCTCACCGCCAACGGCGCGATCTTCCGCGACCAGGGGCGGGCGATCAACGAGCACGCCGCGGACGACGTCCGGGTGGTGGTGGTGGGCAACCCCGCCAACACCAACGCCTACATCGCGCACCGGCACGCGCCGGACGTCCCTGCCGGCCGCTTCACCGCCCTCATGCGGCTCGACCACAACCGCGCGCTCAGTCAGCTCGCGACGCGCCTCGGCGCCCCCGTGGCGGAGCTCGACGGTGTGGTGGTGTGGGGCAACCACTCCGCCACCCAGTTCCCCGACGTCTCCTACCTCACGCGCGCCGGTCGGCCCGTCACCGCGGGCCTCGACCACGAGTGGCTGGTCGACACCTTCATCCCGCGGGTCGCCGGCCGCGGCGCCGAGATCATCTCGGTGCGGGGGTCGTCGTCGGCGGCGTCCGCCGCCGGTGCCGCCGTCGACCAGATGCGTGACTGGGTGTTCGGCACCCCCGGCGACAGCTGGACCACGGTCGCGCTTCCGTCCGAGGGGCAGTACGGCACCGTTCCGGGCGTCGTCACCGGTCTGCCCTGCCGCAGTCGGGGCGGAGACTGGGAGGTGGTGGACGGGCTGGAACTGGACGAGTTCCAGCGGGCGCGGATCGACGCCTCGGTCGCGGAGTTGGTGGAGGAGCGCGACGCCGTCCGGGGTCTCGGGCTGATCGACTGACCCCCCGGGGTGGGCCCCCGACGGCGGTTCGGGGTCCGGAGGTCGACGGCCTAGGATGGTCGGGTGACGACTCCAGCTGCTCCCGGCCACGACACCGACCGTGCGGACTCCCTCCCCGCCTCATGGAATCCCGGTGAGGTCGAGGCCGAGCTGTATCGGCGCTGGGTGGACGCCGGGTACTTCGAGGCCGACCCCTCCAGCGACAAGCCCGCGTACTCGGTGGTGCTGCCGCCGCCCAACGTCACGGGCAGCCTGCACATGGGACACGCGCTCGACCACACGCTCATGGACGTCCTCACCCGCCGCAAGCGGATGCAGGGGTACGAGGTGCTCTGGCTGCCGGGGATGGACCACGCCGGCATCGCCACCCAGACCCTGGTGGACCGCAAGCTCGCCGCGGAGGGGATCGACCGGCACGAGATCGGCCGGGAGGCCTTCATCGAGAAGGTCTGGGAGTGGAAGCGCGAGTCGGGCGGCACCATCGGCGAGCAGATGCGGCGCCTCGGCGACGGGGTGGACTGGTCCCGCGAGCGATTCACCCTGGACGAGGGCCTGTCCCGGGCCGTTCAGACCATCTTCAAGGAGCTCTACGACCAGGGCCTGATCTACCGCGCCGAGCGGTTGGTCAACTGGTCGCCGACCCTGCAGACCGCGATCTCGGACATCGAGGTCAAGTACTCGGACGTCGAGGGCGAGCTGGTGAGCTTCCGCTACGGCTCCATGGACGACTCGGAGCCGCACCTGGTGGTGGCCACGACGCGGCTCGAGACGATGCTCGGCGACACCGCCATCGCGGTGCACCCCGAGGACGGGCGCTACGCCCACCTGGTGGGCGCCGAGATCCCGCACCCGTTCCGCGAGGGATGGACCATGCGCGTGGTGGCCGACGACTACGTGGACCCGGAGTTCGGCACCGGCGCCGTCAAGGTCACGCCCGCGCACGACCCCAACGACTTCGCGATCGGCCAGCGTCACGGGCTCGACATGCCCACGATCATGGACGCCACCGGCCACATCGCCGACACGGGCACCCGTTACGACGGGATGGACCGGTTCGAGGCGCGTCGGGCGGTCCGCGAGGACCTCGCCGCGCAGGGCCGGATCGTCAAGGAGGTGCGCCCGTACCTGCACTCGGTCGGCCACTCCGAGCGCTCGGGCGAGCCGATCGAGCCGCGGCTCTCGCTGCAGTGGTGGGTCAGGGTCGAGGAGCTGGCCCGGATGGCCGGCGACGCGGTGCGCGACGGTGACACCGTGATCCACCCGAAGAGCCAGGAGCCGCGCTGGTTCGACTGGGTCGACGACATGCACGACTGGTGCATCTCCCGCCAGCTGTGGTGGGGCCACCGCATCCCCATCTGGTACGGGCCGGACGGCGAGGTGGTCTGCGTGGGGGCGGACGAGCAGCCGCCCGCCGGGTACACCCAGGAGACCGACGTCCTGGACACGTGGTTCTCCTCCGGGCTGTGGCCGTTCTCCACCATGGGCTGGCCCGACCGGACCGCCGACATCGAGCGGTTCTACCCCACGTCCGTGCTCGTCACCGGCTACGACATCCTGTTCTTCTGGGTGGCCCGGATGATGATGTTCGGCACCTTCGTCGGCCGCACCCTCACCGGCGGGAACGCCGCCCCCGGCAAGGTCCCCTTCACCGACGTGTTCCTCCACGGCCTGGTCCGCGACGAGCACGGCCAGAAGATGTCCAAGTCCAAGGGCAACGGCATCGACCCGCTCGACTGGGTGGACCGCTTCGGCGCCGACGCGCTCCGGTTCACGCTCGCGCGCGGCGCCAACCCCGGCGGCGACCTGTCGGTCGGCGACGACGCCGCCCAGGCCTCCCGCAACTTCGCCACCAAGCTGTTCAACGCCACCCGCTTCGCGCTGATGAACGGCGCGACGGTGGGGGAGCTGCCCGAGCCGTCCGCGCTCACCGACGCCGACCGGTGGATCCTCCACCGGCTCGGCCAGGTCCGCGTGTCGGTCGACGACGCGCTGGAGAACTACGAGTTCTCCAAGGCTTGCGAGGCCCTGTACCACTTCGCCTGGGACGAGGTGTGTGACTGGTACCTCGAGCTGGCGAAGGTCCAGTTCGGTCACGACGACGAGTCCCGCGCCTCCGCGCGGGCCGAGCACACACGACTGGTGCTGGGTCACGTCCTCGACGTGGTGTTGCGGATGCTGCACCCGGTCATCCCCTTTGTCACGGAGGTGCTGTGGACGGCCCTGACCGGCCGGGAGTCCGTGGTGGTGGCCGACTGGCCCTCCGACGTGGTCCCGTCCGCCGACGCCGCCGAGCCCGTCCGCCGGGTGCGCGACGCCCAGACCCTCGTCACCGAGATCCGGCGTTTCCGCTCGGATCAGGGTCTCAAGCCCGGCCAGCGGGTCCCCGCCCGCATCACCGGGGTCGACGCCGCGGATCTGCCCGCCGACCTGCTCGACCAGGTCGCCTCGCTCGCTAGGCTCACCCCCGCCGGCGACGGGTTCACCGCCACCGCCTCGCTCGAGGTCCGTCTGGGGCTGTCCACGGTGGGGGTCGAGATCGACACCTCCGGGACGATCGACCTCGCCGCCGAGCGACGGCGGCTGGAGAAGGACCTCGCGGCCGCCCGCAAGGAGCTCGAGACCACCGGGGCCAAGCTGGGCAACGAGGCGTTCCTGGGCAAGGCCCCCGATCACGTGGTGGACAAGATCCGCGGACGCCGCGACCTGGCGGAGGCCGAGGTCGCCAGGATCGCCGCCCGCCTCGAGGCGTTGCCCGCCGCGGGGGACCCGGCATGACCGGCCGTCAGTGGCTCCCGCCGCACGACCCGGCGGAGGGGTGGGACACCCCGACGGAGGAGGACGTCGCCGAGATGCTCGGCGAGGAGGGCCTCGTGGCCGGGGTGTCGCTGGGCGGACCGCTCCCCGGGGACGAGGACGGCGACGATCATCAGCCGCCGCGCCCGATCCCCGAGATCGGAAGCCCCGAGTGGCAGGCCGACACCGCCGAGCTCGCCGCGGTCGAGGAGGAGCTGGCCACCCGCTGGCCGGAGTCCAGGCTCGAACCGAGCCTCGACCGCATCGCCGAACTCGCGTCCATCCTCGGCGACCCCCAGCACACCTATCCCGTGGTCCACGTCGCCGGGACCAACGGCAAGACCTCCGTCACCCGGATGATCGACGCGCTGCTGCGGGCGCTGCACCAGCGCACCGGTCGCAACACCAGCCCCCACCTGCAGAGTGTGACCGAGCGGATCGCGCTCGACGGCGAGCCGGTGACGGCGCGGCTGTTCGTGGACACCTACCGCGAGCTGCAGCCCTACCTCGAGCTGGTGGACCAGCGGTCGGAATCCGGCGGTGGGCCCCGCATGAGCTACTTCGAGGTGCTGACCGCGATGGCGTTCGCGGCGTTCGCCGACGCGCCGGTGGACGTGGCCGTCGTGGAGACCGGGATGGGCGGGACCTGGGACGCGACCAACGTGGTGCGGCCGGCCGTCGCCGTCGTCACCCCCGTCGGCCTGGACCACACCGACTACCTCGGAGAGGACCTGGCGGCGATCGCGGGGGAGAAGGCGGGGATCATCCAACCCGGAACCGAGGACGAGCTGCTGCCCCGCGACCCGATCGCCGTGATCGGCCGTCAGGAACCCGAGGCGATGGAGGTCCTCCTGCGCCGGGCCGTCGAGGTGGGTGCGGTGGTGGCCCGCCTGGGATCGGAGTTCGACGTGGTGGACCGGCGGCTCGCGGTGGGCGGGCAGTTGCTGACCCTCCGCGGCCTGGGGGGCGAGCACCCGGAGGGCTTCCTGCCGCTGGTCGGTGAGCACCACGCGGAGAACGCGGCGACCGCGCCCGCCGCGGTCGAGGCGTTCTTCGGGGCAGGGCCGGAGCGGTCGCTGGATCCCGAGCTCATCCGCGCCGGCTTCGCCGCCGTCGACAGTCCCGGCCGACTCGAACGCCTGAGCTCGAGCCCGACCGTGCTGGTGGACGCCGCGCACAACGGGCACGGTGGCCGGGCTCTGGCCGCGGCGATCACCTCGGAGTTCGACTTCAAGCGGCTCGTGGCCGTGGTCGCGATGCTCGACGGCAAGGACGCCGACGCCTTCCTCGCCGCACTGGAGCCGGTGGTGGAGGAGGTCGTGGTCACCCGCGCCGCGTCGCCGCGGGCGATGGACCTCGACGAGCTCACCCGCATCGCCGAGGAGCGGTTCACCGCCCAGCGGGTCCACGTGGTGGACTCGCTCCCCGAGGCGCTGAGTGCCGCGCTCGACCTGGTGGGGGTCCCCGATCCCACCGCCGACGACGACGTGTCCGGCGTCGGAGTCCTCGTCACGGGCTCCGTGGTGACCGCCGGTGCCGCCCGGGACCTGTTCGGAAAGGACGCGCAGTGACCGACCCGACCCCCGTCAGAAGCCCGCTGGACAGCGCGCACGAACCCTCCGTGGACCTGTGGAAGGGCCTGCGCGGGATCATGGCCGGCACGCTCGTGCTCGAGGCGATCGTGATCGGCCTGGTGCTCACGGTGATCGCGCGGGTCGACGACGGAGCCCATTTCCAGGCCTGGAAGGTGTGGTTCGTCAGCCTGCTCGCCGTGGCGATGGTCGTGGCCAGCGGTCTGCAGCGGCGCCCGTGGGCGATCCCGCTGAATCTCACCCTCGCGGGCCTGGCCGTGGCGGGCTGGGCGGTGCACTGGTCGATGGGTGTGTGCGGTCTCCTCTTTGCCGCGGTGTGGGGATACATCTTGTACCTGCGACGGGATCTGAGGCAGCGGATGGCCGGGGGCTACCTGCCCAGCCAGCACGACTAGCTCCGGTCGGGGGCTTGTAGCATTACCGCCGTGACCGAGAGAACCTTCTTCCTCATCAAGCCCGACGGCGTCCAGCGCGGACTCACCGGGACCATCCTGGCGCGAATCGAGGCGAAGGGCCTCAGGCTCGTCGCCATGGACATGCGCCACGTGCCGCAGGAGACCGCGGCCGAGCACTACGCGGAGCACTCCGAGCGCCCGTTCTACGGCGACCTCCTCGAGTTCATTACCTCCGGTCCGGTCGTGGCCGGCGTCGTCGAGGGGCCCCGCGCGATCGCCGCGTGGCGCCAGCTCGCCGGTGGCACCGACCCGGTCGAGAAGGCCGCCCCGGGCTCGATCCGCGGCGACTTCGGCCTTGAGACCCAGTTCAACCTCGTCCACGGCTCGGACTCCGAGGAGTCCGCGGCGCGCGAGATCGCGCTCTGGTTCCCCGCCCTCTGATCTGGTCCAACCCCGCAGACACCGCGCTCAGCACGCCCGTCGGTCCCCGGACCGGCGGGCGTGTTCTGCGTCCTCCGTCGGCCGCGCGGCGACGGATCGCCCGCGGGTGTGGGACAATGGCCGGAGCCCTCCTTCCGGGCGAACGGACCATCGGTTCGCCCCGGGATGGGCGCCCGCCACCCGCGGCCCGGATCACAACCGGTATCGCGGACACAAGACATAGCCCCACCCCGAGGTGGGGCCCAGAGAGAAATGCCGACCCCGTGCGGCGGCGTGGGTCACCGGAATCCCCGGTGACGTGATCGCGCCCGGAGTCCGGCCAGAGGAGACACGTGTCGGATTCGAACCTGACCATCGACGATCTCAATGCGCTTCCCGAGAAGATGCGCGCGCACGCGGCGGCCAAGGCCGTGGGCATGACCAGCAAGGAGTTCCTGGCCGCCATGGCCGGAATCGGCGTGGAGGTCAAGAGCGCCCAGTCCGCGGTGACGCGCGAGGTGCTGCTCACCTGGTTCGCCGGCCGCGGAGACGGCGGGGCGACCGTCGTGGAGGAGCCCGCCGCGGAGGAGCCCGTCGAGAAGGCGCCGGCGAAGAAGGCCCCCGCCAAGAAGACCACGCAGAAGAAGGCCCCCGCGAAGAAGGCCACCGCCGAGAAGAAGGCCCCCGCGGAGAAGACCGCCGCCGAGAAGAAGGCCCCCGC